>NZ_JBVKDU010000003.1:0-412027 GCF_055633595.1 Amycolatopsis sp. NPDC114504
TACTCAATCATTCTCAAAGGAACCTCATACGAGGTTCTATATAAGCTCTACTGGCTTAGTTCACTAGCACACTGTTGAGTTCTCAAGCAACACACCTCGAGTCGCACCGCTTTCACGCGGCCTTACTCGAAGCGAGTATTCCTAGCAGTTTTTGGTGGGACACCCACTCAATCGCGGTGAGCGAGAGCTTGGTTCGTATCCCCGCCGCCCGGTTTCCCTGGCGACTTGGAGAACTTTACATGCCGAAAAAGGGCCCGAAACAGGGGGGTCCCTTAACAAGATCAGCGCAGGTCAGACCCCATGACGGAGCCCGCCTGAGGCCCAGTGTGCCCCGAACCGGCCGCGGGCGCCAGGGAAATGACATTGCTCCGAGTACATTGCACCGTATTGCACCGCGCCAAAGCTCCGCCTAGCGTCGGCCGCATGACCCTCGCCCACGACGACCTCGGCCCGAAGAACGGCCGGCCGGTCCTCCTCGTCCACGGCCACCCCTTCGACCGCTCGATGTGGCGTCCCCAGGCCGCGCACCTGGCCGGGCGCGGCCACCGCGTCGTGACCCCCGACCTCCGCGGCTACGGGGAGTCCCCCGGGCACGGCACCAAGACCACCCTCGACGTCTTCGCGAACGACCTCGTCGAGCTGGCCGACCACCTGGGGATGGAGCGCTTCGTCCTCGGCGGCCTCTCCATGGGCGGCCAGATCGTCATGGAGCTCGTCGCCCGCCACCCGGAACGGGTGACCGCCCTCGTCCTCGCCGACACCTTCCCCGGCCTCGACACCCCGGCGGCGAGGCAAGCCCGCATCGACACCGCCGCGAGGATCACCGAGGAAGGCATGGCGGACTACGCCGACGAGCTCCTCCCCAAGATGATCTCGAAGCAGACCCGCGCGGCCAGGCCAGACGTCGAAGCGCACGTCCGCGGGATGATGCGCAACGCACCCGAGAAGGGAGCCGCGGCCGCGCTCAGGAGACGCGCCGAGCGCCCCGACTACACCGGAGGACTGAAGAACATCTCCGTGCCGACCCTGGTCGTCGTCGGCAGCGAGGACGAGTTCACGCCGGTCGCCGACGCCGAGCTGATCCACCGCGAGATCGCAGCTTCGACCCTGGTGGTCGTCGAGGGCGCGGGCCACCTGCCTAACCTGGAATGCGAGACCGAGTTCAACCAGGCACTCGACACGTTCCTGACGAGCAGCAGCGGAGCCACGCCATGACCCAGCAGACCGTGTTCGTGACCGGCGCCAGCGCCGGCTTCGGTGACGCCATCGCGCGCCGGTTCGTCGCCGAGGGCGCCCGGGTGATCGCCGTCGCCCGCAGCGAGGACAAGCTCGAGAAGCTGGCCGGCGAGCTCGGTGACGCCGTCCTCGCCGTCAAGCTCGACGTCAGCGACACCGAAGCGGTCAAAACCACCATCGAAGGCCTCCCCGCGGACTGGCGCGAGGTGGACGTCCTGGTCAACAACGCCGGCCTGGCGAAGGGCCTCGAGCCCGCGCAGCGCGCCGACCTCCAGGACTGGGACGAGATGATCGCGACCAACGTCCGCGGCCTCGCCCACGTCACGCGCGCGCTGCTACCCGGGATGGTCGAGCGCGGCCGCGGCCACGTGATCAACATCGGCTCGATCGCCGGCACCTACCCCTACCCCGGCGGCAATGTCTACGGCGCGACCAAGGCGTTCGTCCACCAGTTCAGCCTCAACCTGCGCAGCGACCTGCACGGCACCGGCGTCCGCGTGACGAACGTCGAGCCCGGGATGGTCGGCGGCACGGACTTCTCGAAGGTCCGCTTCGACGGCGACCAGGAGAAGGCGGACAAGGTCTACCAGGGCACCACGCCGCTGACCGCGGACGACGTCGCGGAGTCCGTCTTCTGGGCGGCGAACCAGCCGAAGCACGTGAACATCAACGTCATCGAGCTGATGCCCGTGGTCCAGAGCTTCTCCGCGCTGCAGATCTACCGGGAGTCCTGAAACAGCGAGAAGAGCGCCTGCTGGGCCGGGTCCCGCTCGGTCGGCAGGCGCTTCGTCCGCGGCCGCCCGCCGGTGGACGGGTAGCGCAGCACCAGCTCGCCGATGCCCGCGAGCTGATCGAGCAGCTCGCGCACGGACAGGTTCATCCCGGCCCGGTCGGCCTCGCGCCGCATCAGGTGCGTCACGGTCGCCGCGAGCACCGACACGAGCCCGTGCGCGGCGATCCGCTGCCGCGTCCACTCCCAGCGCGGGGTCGGCCCGGTCACGGCCGGGCCGGTGAGCCAGCGGAACGTGGATTCGAGGTGGGTCCGCGCGCGGTACGCCGTGACGACGTCCCCGATCGGCCAGTCCCGGTCGGTGACCAGCACCTGCTTGCCGAAGAACTCCTCGTCGAGGCGGGCGACGGCGGCGGTGTCGATCCGCCGTTCCAGCCGGATCTCGCCGGGTTTCGTGCCGCTCAGCACCGCCGTCAGCACGCGCTCGACGCGCCGGCCGCGGGTGACGCGGCCGATCTCGGCGTGCACCTGGGCACGGTCGCCGCGGTGGGTGCCGGCGGCGAGGGCTTCGGCCAGTCCGTCGAGCTCGCGGGTCGCGGTGGCCAGCTCGTCGGCGAACGCGCGGGACTGGGCCGCGTGCAGCGTCGCCGAATGCGTGAGGATCACCCGCCGCCGGACGCCGTCGACGACGGCGTGCGTGTCCAGCGCGGTGAGGCCGGCGAACCGTTCGGGGTCGACGCGCTTGCGGGCGGACGCGGGCTGCGTCAGCAGCTCGGGGTGGTCGGGCAGCGGCAGCGAGCCGACGAAGCCGCTGCGGGAGCCCAGGTCGAGCTGGGCCGCCTGGCCGGTGTGGAAGATCAGCGTCGCCGGGCCCAGCTCCGCGGTCAGCGAGGCGAACGTCGGGGAGTCGTCACGCCGGTAGAGCCGGGACGCCAGCGGGATGGCGCCGTCGCGGGTCACCCGCAGGCCCGCGCCCGCCAGCACCTCCCGGCAGGCCGAGGGCAGCGTGCAGTCCGCGGGCGCGAACACCGCGAACTGCGGGACGTCCACGGCGAGGGCCGCGTGGTCGTCGAGCGTGGCCAGGACCGCCTCGGCGACGGTTTCCTCGATGCGCTCCAGACGGTCCGGGGTCAGCCGGTCCAGTGCCCGCCAGTAACCGTCCATCGAGGTCACCTTCGGCCGGACGAGATCGGCCACGGCGCAGTCCGCCCACCACTCGCCGATCGGCAAGCCGGGCGCGGTCGCGCGGTGCAGCACCGCGATCGCCAGCGTGGCGCCCAGGCTGGGCTTGGCGCGCACGACGTCGTCGACGCGGCGGACGAAGTCGAGCCGCTCGAGGGTCGCCCACACCGCGGCGACGTCGCCGTACGTCCGGTACGAAGCCGACGCGGGTTCGCCGCCCGGGACGGCGCGCGCGATCTCCTCGGCGGTCCCGAGATAGCGCTGGGTCACCACCCGCGGCTTGCCGTCGACCCGGGCGGACTCCGCCAGGTAGTAGTACGTCCGTCCGCCGATCTTCTTCCCGACCACCGATGCCACCCTTTAGGTAATACACGCCGGCGCACTGATCGACAACCAGCCGAGCATCCTGACCTGCGACGACGATCACGCGCACCGATCGGGTCAGAGAGGTGCGGAACGCACACTGGCTGGTCCCGCGAGGACGGTCCTAGCGTGGGTGGAATGGGACCCGAACCCGACGCCACCGCCCCGACCACCTCCGCGATGCGCCGCGCGCTCGCCCGGGCGCGTGACGGGAAGACACTGGACGTTGCCGAAGCGAGCGTCCTGCTGCACGCCCGCGGCGACGACCTCACCACGCTTTCCGAGTACGCCTCCCGCATCCGCGACGCGGGCCTGGCCGAGGCCGGCCGCGCCGGCGTCATCACCTACAGCCGCAAGGTGTTCATCCCGCTGACCCGGCTCTGCCGCGACCGCTGCGGCTACTGCACGTTCGTCACGGTGCCGGGCCGGCTCGAATCGCCGTTCCTGTCCCCGGACGAGGTCCTCGACATCGCCCGCAAGGGCGCGGAGATGGGCTGCAAGGAAGCCCTCTTCACCCTCGGCGACCGGCCCGAGGACCGCTGGAAGGCCGCCCGCGACTGGCTGGACGCGCACGGCTACGACGACACGCTCTCCTACGTCCGCGCGATGGCGATCCGGGTGCTGGAGGAGACCGGCCTGCTGCCGCACCTCAACCCGGGCGTGCTGTCCTGGCAGGACTTCCAGCGCCTCAAGCCGGTCGCGCCGTCGATGGGCATGATGCTGGAGACCACCGCGACCCGGTTGTGGAGCGAGAAGGGCGGGCCGCACTACGGGTCACCCGACAAGGATCCCGCGGTCCGGCTGAGGGTCCTCGAAGACGCAGGCCGCAGCAGCGTCCCGTTCACCACCGGTGTCCTGATCGGCATCGGCGAGACGTTCGAGGAGCGCGCCGACGCGCTGTTCGAGATCCGCAAGATCGCCAAGACCTACGGTGGCATCCAGGAAGTCATCGTCCAGAACTTCCGGGCCAAGCCGGACACGAAGATGCGCGCGACGCCGGACGCCGACCTCGAAGAGCTGGCCGCGAACATCGCCGTGGCGCGGCTCGTGCTCGGCCCGAAGATGCGCATCCAGGCGCCGCCGAACCTGATCGGGCGCCAGTACGACCTGATGATCCGCGCCGGCATCGACGACTGGGGCGGCGTCTCGCCGCTGACCCCGGACCACGTCAACCCGGAACGCGCGTGGCCGCAGATCGACGAGCTGGCCCGCCGCACCGGGGAAGCCGGTTTCGACCTCAAGGAACGGCTCACGATCTACCCGGAGTACGTCAACGCCGGCGAGCCGTGGCTGGACCCGCGGATCACCCGGCACGTCGCCGCGCTCGTCGACGCCAAGACCGGGATGGCCCGCGAAGGCGCGATGCCGGTCGGCATCCCGTGGCAGGAGCCGGACGGCGGCTGGCAGGAGTCCGGGCGCACCGACCTGCACACCGAGATCGACACCACCGGCCGCACCGAGGACCGCCGCAGCGACTTCGACTCCGTCTACGGGGACTGGAAGGAGATCGGCGACCGGATCAAGACCGGGCCGCAGAAGTTCGACTCCACCGTGCTGGAAGCCTTGCGCAGCGCGGAAAAGGACCCCGCCGGGCTGTCCGACGACGCCGCGCTCGCGCTGCTGTCCGCCGACGGCAAGGAACTGGACGCGTTCACGAAGCTGGCCGACGACCTGCGCCGCGAGACGGTCGGCGACGACGTCACGTTCGTCGTCACGCGGAACATCAACTTCACCAACGTCTGCTACACGGGTTGCCGCTTCTGCGCCTTCGCCCAGCGTCGCACCGACGCCGACGCGTACACGCTCTCGCTGGAGCAGGTCGGCGACCGCGTCGACGAGGCGTGGGCCGCCGGCGCGACCGAGATCTGCATGCAGGGCGGGATCCACCCGGACCTGCCGGGCACCGCGTACTTCGACCTCGCGGCCGAGGTCAAGCGCCGGCAGCCGGAGATCCACCTGCACTCCTACAGCCCGATGGAGGTCGTGAACGGCGCTTCACGCACCAACCTGTCGCTGAAGGACTGGCTCATCAAGGCCAAGGAAGCCGGCGTCGACTCCCTGCCGGGTACGGCCGCGGAGATCCTCGACGACGACGTCCGCTGGGTGCTCACCAAGGGCAAGCTGCCGACGTCGGAGTGGATCAAGGTTGTCACCACGGCGCACGAGATCGGGCTGCCGACGACGTCCACGATGATGTACGGCCACGTCGACACTCCCGCGCACTGGGTCGCGCACCTGAAGCTGCTCGCGAAGCTGCAGCGCGAAGGCCTGGAGAAGCACGGGCGACGCGGGTTCAGCGAGTTCGTGCTGCTGCCGTTCATCCACCAGAGCTCGCCGATCTACCTCGCCGGCCTCGCCCGCCCGGGCGCGACGCAGAACGAGAACCGCGCGGTGCACGCGCTGGCCCGGCTGCTGCTGCACGGGATGATCGACAACATCCAGAGCTCCTGGGTGAAGCTCGGCACCGAGGGCAGCCGCGCGGTGCTGCAGGGCGGCGTCAACGACATCGGCGGCACGCTGATGGAGGAGACGATCAGCCGGATGGCCGGCGCGTCGAACGGGTCGTACAAGACGATCAGCGACATGCGCGAGATGGTCGAACCCCTGGGCCGCCCGCTCGTGCAGCGCACCACGGGTTACGGCCGGCCGTCGGCCGAGCGGATCGCCGCGGCGGAGGCTTCGGACGGCGTCGCGACCGCGGTCCGCAAGCCGCTGCTTCCCCTGCTCACGCCGTAAAAGCGGTAGCGGGCGCCCGGCTCCGGGGCGCCCGCTACTCTTCCGGTCCATGGGGGTTTCTCGCTTCGCACCACTTCTCTTCGTCGCGCTTCTCGCCGGTTGCAGCACTCCGCCGCCACCACCACCGGCCCCGACACCCACGGCGACGCCGAGCCCGACGTACGCGCCGCCGCCGTCGGCCGGACTGTCGCTTTCGGTCGGTCAGGTCGAGGCCGGCCTCGGGCACCGCGCGAGCGTCCTGACGCTGACCAACCGGGACACCACACCGCGGAAGGTCACCGGCTACCCGGACCTGAAGATCCTCGCGGGCGACGGTTCGTCGCTCGAGGTGAAGGTCGAGCACGGGACGTCGTACTTCGCGCGGGACCTCGGTCCGCAGGACCTGACCGTCCAACCGGGTGAGAAGGTCGTCGCGGTGCTCGCGTGGTCGGCCACCGTCACCGATGGCGACAAGCGCTCCGGCGCGGCGATCTCGGTGGTGCCCGTTCCCGGCGAGCCCGCGCAGGCGCAGCCGCTGGACACCGACCTCGGCACCACGGACACCGTCACCGTCAGCTCGTGGGCCACCGAGGTCGGCGCGTGATGACCTTGTGTCACCGATCACAAACCGACAGTTGACCAGCCGGACTCTGTGCTAACTCTGTTCCTTCACCCGCCGGAAGGGACCTCGATGAGCACCTCCGTAGCGCCACTGGAAATGGTCGACACCGACCGCTACCCGCTCACCGATCCGGACAGTCCCGCGTGGCGCGTGACCGTCGACCGCACCCGCGCGGACCTGGCCGACGTCGGCTGCAGCGTGCTCGCCGACTTCATCCGCCCGGAACTGCACGACGTTCTCCGCGCGGAGTGCGCGGCGCTCGAACCGCACGCGTACACGAAGATCGAAAAGGTCAACGCGTACAACACCGCGATCGACGAGCCGCTGCCCGACGACCACCCGGGCCGGACGATCATGGAGCGCGGCAACGCCTTCGTCGCGCGTGACCGCGTCCCGGCGTCGTCGCTGATCAGCCGGCTCTACACGAGCCCGCTGTTCCAGCGGTTCGTCGCCGACTGCTTCGGCCTGCCGGAGCTGCACGAGCTCGCCGACCCGCTGTCCGGGCTGACGCTCAACGTGATCGCGCCCGGCCGCGCGCACCCGTGGCACTTCGACACGAACTCCTACACCGTCAGCATGCTGACGCAGGCCGCGGACGACGGCGGAACCTTCGAATACTGCCCGGGCATCCGGTCGGCGACCGACGAAAACTTCCCGGCCGTCCGGGCCGTGCTCGACGGCGAAAGCACCCGTCCGGCCCAGCGCCTGAGCCTCCGTCCGGGCGATCTGCAGCTCTTTCAAGGGCGCTTCGCCTTGCACCGGGTCAGTACGGTGAGGGGCGAGGTCGCGCGTCACTCGGCGATCTTCGCCTACAGCGAGCGCCCGGGGGTCATCGGCAGCGCGGAGCGGACCAGGCAGTTGTTCGGCCGGGTCCTGCCGGCGCACCTGGCCGGGCGCACCGACCGGGGCGACGAGCTGCTCGACTAGATCAGGAGCCTGGCCTGTGCCTTTCGACTCGACCGGCAAGATCTCGTTCGACCACATCTACACCGCACCCGACCCGCGGCCGTTCTTCGGCACGCTGCGTCGCGTCGGCTACGAAATCCCCCAGCTCGCGAAGCCGTACTTCGCGACGCTGATCGGCGAACACCCCGCCGACCAGCCGACCGTGCTCGACGTCGGCTGCTCGTACGGCGTGAACGCCGCGCTCCGCCGCTGCGACGCCACGATGGACGACCTCTACGCGCACTACACCGCCCCGGACGTGCTGGCGCTGAACCACGCGGGGCTGATCGAGGCCGACCGGGCCCTGATCACCGGCTCGGGCGGCGCCAAGTTCTTCGGCCTCGACGCGGCGGCGCCGGCGCTCGAGTACGCGCTTTCCGCCGGGTTCCTCGACGAGGCGATCCACGCGGACTTCGAAAGCGACGACCCGGACAGCACCCAGCGGAAGCTGCTCGACGACGTCGACCTGGTGATCTCGACCGGCTGCGTCGGCTACGTCACCGAGAAGACGCTCGCCCGGATCGCCCGGGGCTCGCGGCCGTGGATGGCGCACTTCGTGCTGCGGATGTTCTCCTACGAGCCGGTGGCCGACAGCCTGGCCGGGCTCGGGTACGAGACCGCGCAGGTGCCGGGCGTGTTCCGGCAGCGGCGGTTCGCCTCCGCCGAAGAGCGGACGCAGATCCTCGACACCCTCGACGCCGCCGGGGTCGACCCGGCCGGCGTGGAGTCCGACGGCTGGCTCTACGCGCAGCTGTATGTTTCCCGCCCTGAAGGCGCGGCCGCGGAACTCGCGGCCGTGCTCGCCACTTCCCAGCAAGAAGGATGACCGTGAGCAGTCCGGATTGGTCCACCCGCACCTTCGGCAACGAGGACCGGCTCCCCCGCGTCCCCGTCCCTGCGCTGGAGGACAGCGGCCGCCGCTTCCTCGAGTGGTGCGCGCCGCTGCTGACGCCGGACGAGCTGGCCGAGACCGAAGCGGCCGTCGCGGAGTTCCTGGCCGGCCCCGGGCCGGAGCTGCAGGCCGCGCTCGAGGAGTACGACCGTTCGCCGGGCGTGCACAGCTGGCTCGACACGTTCTGGCCGTACCGCTACCTCGGCCGCCGCGACCGGATCGCGCTCAACGCCAACTTCTTCTTCCTGTTCCAGGACTCCCCGCTGGGCCAGGTGGAGCGCGCGGCCGAGCTGGCCGCGTCCGCCGTGGACTACAAGCTGAAGCTCGACGACGAGCTGCTGCCGCCGGTGCTCGTGCGCGGCGTGCCGCAGTCGATGGTGCAGCACAAGTACCTGTTCTCGGCGACGCGCATCCCGGGCGAGCTGCTCGACACCGCGCGCACGCGGTTCCCGTCGCCCGAGCGGCACATCGTGGTGTTCCACCGCGACACGCCGTTCCGGCTCGACGTCATCGCCGAGGACGGCCGCCCGTACTCGCCCGAGCAGATCGCCGACGGCCTGCGGGCGATCCTCAAGGACGACCACGTCACCGACGTCCCCGTCGGGCACTTCACGACGAAGGCGCGTGCGGAATGGGCGGTCACCCGTAAGGCACTGCTCGACGCGGGCAACGCTCCGGCACTCGAGACCATCGAGACGGCGTTGTTCTGCCTGTGCTTGGACGACTTCACGCCGTCCGACGCCCTGGAAGCGAGTGACCGGCTGCTGCACGGCGACAACCGCTGGTACGACAAGGCCGTGTCGCTCATCGTGTTCGAGGACGGCACCGCGGGGATCAACGTCGAGCACTGCGAACTCGACGGCACCACGATCCTCGGCCTCACCGACGCGCTGCTGAGCGGCTCGCGGGAAACCCGGGAAAGCGCCGAGGGCGTCCCCGGCCACGAGGTCGTCGAGTTCACGCTGACCGACGCTCTGCGCGAAGACGCCCAGGCCGCGGGAGCTGCCTTCCGGGCGTACGCGGACGCGACGGCGACGCAGACCGTGTCGTTCGACTTCGGCGCCAACCGGGCGAAAGAACTGAAGATGTCGCCGGACGCCTTCGCGCAGATGGCGTACCAGCTGGCGCACCGCCGGGCGAAGGGCCTCACGGGCGCGACGTACGAGTCGATCGCCACCCGGCAGTTCCGGAACGGCCGCACCGAGGCGATGCGGGTCGTGACGCCGGAGGTCGTGCGCTTCGCCGACGTCCTGACCTCCGACGCCTCCGTGGAAGAGAAGCGTTCAGCGTTTCGCGCGGCGGCCGCGAAGCACGTCTCGCGGGCGAAGGAGTGTCAGGCCGGCGACGCGCCGGAGCAGCACCTGTGGGAGCTGCAGCTGATCGGGAAGCGCCGGGGCGACCCCGAGGTCGCGGCGCTGTACAGCTCGCCGGGCTGGGTCAAGACGCGCGACGACTACCTGAGCACCAGCTCGGCGCCGTCGGTCAACATCCAGTACTTCGGGTTCGGTTCGACGAGCCCGCAGTGCATCGGCATCGCGTACGTGCTGCTGCCGGACCGCTGGAACATCTACCTCAGCACGCCGAAGCACGTCTCGGCCGAGATGTACCGCTTCGCCGACGAACTGGCTGTCGCGGTGCGGGAGCTGCAGGAGCTACTGGCCGAGTAGGCGCCGCAACCAGGTCAGCCGGGCTGCGCGCGCGGCCCGGCTGACCCGCGCTTCCGGGGCCAGCGAGTCGAAGCCGTGGAAGCCGCCGGGCCAGACGTGCAGCTCGGCTTCGCCGCCCGCCTGCCAGAGCCGGCTCGCGTAGGCGACGACCTCGTCGCGAAACGTCTCCGCCGTGCCGACGTCCAGGAACGCCGGTGGCAGGCCGGAAAGGTCGGTGGCGCGGGCCGCGGCGGCGTAGGGCGGGACGTCGTCGAGGTCGCCCAGGTACGCCGTCCAGCCGACGGCGTTGGCCGTGCGGTCCCAGAGGCCGCGTCCGTCGAGGTCGACCGCCGAGGGCGTGTCGTTGCGGTCGTCGAGCATCGGGCAGAGCAGCAGCTGCCCGGCGACTTCCGGTCCGCCGCGGTCGCGGGCGAGCAGCGCCGTGGCCGCCGCGAGCCCGCCGCCCGCGCTGATGCCGCCGAGCACCACCGGGCCGGCGTGGTGCTCGACCGTCCACAAGAGACCGGCGTAGCAGTCTTCGACCGGTACCGGGTAAGGGTGTTCGGGCGCGAGCCGGTAGCCCGGCGAGACGATCGTCAGGTCGAGGCCGCCCGCCCAGTCCAGCAGGTTCGGCACGTCCTGGCCGAGGTGGCTGCCGACGATCGTGCCGCCGCCGTGCACGTAGTACAGGACCCCCGCGCTCGACGCCGGCGTCATGACCAGCAGCGGAACGTCCCCCGCGTACTCCTCGGCGACCTTGTGCGCCGGGTACGCGGCGGCCAGCTCTTCCACGGTCCGGTGCTCGGCGGCGTTCAGCTCACGACGGCCGGGGATGTCGTCGAGCGAAGCCAGCGGCGGGCGCAGCGCCCGCAGGGTTTCGACGACCGGCGCCAGCTCCGGGTCGAACGGCGGCGGCGTCATCCCGTCGGGTCCGAGACGACGAGGACCAGCGAGCCTTCGAACGTCTGCTGCTCGCGCAGGCGGCCGTAGCGGCGTTCCCACGTGCCGTCGTCGAGGTCGTGCTGCAGCTCGGCGGCGAACCGGTGGTGCACGCGGTCGTCGACGAAGCTCCACGCCGAGCACGACAGCCGCGCGCCCGGGTCGAGCAGGCGCTCCGGGCGGGCGTAGTAGGCCTCGTTGAAGCCGTCGGTGCAGTCGATCGGGATGGGCACGGGGACGATCGACGTGTGGCCGCCGAGCCCGTCGGCGATGTCGTCGACCGACGGGTAGCGCCGCGCTTCGGTCTCGATCACCTCGGGCGCGTAGTCGAGCAGCCAGAACCGCCGCAGCAGAGCCGGGTCGCAGGTCAGGATGGCGATCGGGCCGCGGGTGACGCGGCGCAGCTCCTTCAGCCCGGTCCACAGGTCGTTCCACTGGTGGACGCTGAACGTGCTCATCGCGCCCTCGAACGCCCGGTCCGGGAACGGCAGCTTCTCGGCCACGGCGTCGACCGCGGGCGGCAGGTCCGCCGGGCGCTGCGCGCGCATCGACGCGGACGGCTCGACCGCGGTCACTTCCCGGTCTTCGGGTTCGTAGGCGCCGGCGCCCGCGCCGACGTTGAGCACGGTCCGCGCGTCCCCCAGCGCGTCGAGGATGTACTGGCCGATGCGGGGATCCGGCTTGCGGTAGTCGGTGTAGACCCCGCCGATCGCGCCGTAGTCCGCGTCCCCGGCGCTGCCGTCCGCACGTCGCTGGCTCATGACTGAAAACTATCAGCGCCTCCCCACCGCCGAGGCGTTGCTCCGCCGGGCGTAAGCGGACGTCGGACATCCGGCGCAGTCGTCAATTCCTGTCGCAAAGTTGCGTAAGTTAGTCCAACTATTGCGATTTCTTGTCCGAGATTCGTATGATCCGGATCACAGAGGTCCCCACCTGCTGCGGAAAGGCCAGTGCCGCCCATGTCTCCCAGCTCTGTCTTCAGCGCGCCCGAAAAAGCCCCGGATCGCCTCCGGGCCAAGAGATTCGGTGCTCTCGCCGCCGCCGTGACCGTCGCGGCCGGCCTGACGATCGCCGCCGTTCCCGCCGGCGGGTCGGCCCTCGCGGCCGGCCGCGGTGCGAGCGTGCCCTTCCTCGAACAAGAGGCGGAGAACGCCGCCACGAACGGCTCGGTCATCGGCCCGAACCGCAACGCGGGCACACTCGCCGGCGAGGCGTCCGGCCGCAAAGCCGTGACGCTGTCCGGCCAGGGCCAGTACGTCGAGTTCACGCTCACCGCCGCGGCGAACTCGATCGACTTCCGCTACAGCGTCCCGGATTCGGTGAACGGCACGATCTCGCTGTACGTCGGCGGCGCGCACAACCGCGACGTCCCGCTGACGTCGAAGTGGGCTTGGTACTACGGCTCGTACCCGTTCACCAACAACCCGGGTGACGGCCACGCGCACCACTTCTACGACGAGACCCGCGCGCTGCTCGGCACGTCGTACCCGGCCGGCACGAAGATCAAGCTGCAGGTCGACGCGGGCGACGTCCCGGCGACGATCGACCTCGCGGACTTCGAGCAGGTCGGCGGGGCGGCCACGCGGCCGGCGAACTCGGTGTCCGTCACCGACTACGGCGCCACGGCCGGTGACACGAGCGACGACGCTTCGGCGTTCGACTCGGCTGTCGCGGCCGCTCGCAGCCAGGGCAAGGAGGTCTGGATCCCGTCCGGCACCTTCACGCTCGGGCACCACATCACCGTCGACCAGGTGACGATCCGCGGCGCCGGCCCGTGGTACTCGGTGCTGACCGGCCCACGCGCCGGGATCTTCGGCAAGGGCGAACCGGCCAGCTGCGGGACGTCGACGTACCCCGGCAACGGCGCGGTCCCGGGCACGAGCAGCGCCGTGAAGCTGTACGACTTCGCGATCATCGGCCAGGTCGACGCCCGTGTCGACTGCGACCAGTCGAACGCCATCGGGGGCGCGCTGGGCGGCGGCTCGGTCGTGCAGAACCTGTGGCTGCAGCACACGAAGGTCGGACTGTGGCTGGACGGGCCGTTCGACGGGCTCACCGTGTCCGGCAACCGGATCCTCGACCAGACCGCCGACGGGCTGAACCTGCACCAGGGCATCAGCAACGTCACCGTGACGAACAACTTCCTGCGCAACACCGGCGACGACGGCCTGGCGATGTGGTCCGAGCACGACGCCGACCACCACAACACGTTCTCGTTCAACACCGTCCTGCTGCCGATCCTCGCCAACAACATCGCGATCTACGGCGGGCACGACAACACCGTCGCCGACAACGTCGTGGCCGACAACCAGGACCAGGGCGGCGGCATCCACATCGCCAACCGGTTCAGCGCGGTGCCACTGGCCGGCACGACGACCGTCGCGCGCAACACCGCGATCCGCACCGGCGTGCTCGACTCGAACTGGCAGTTCGGCGTCGGCGCGTTGTGGTTCGACGGCCGCGACTCGGCGATCACCGGCCGCGTCGACGTCACCGACCTCGACCTGCAGGACAACAACTACGAGGCGATCCAGTTCATCGACAGCGCGACGACCGACGTGCACTTCACCAACGTCCGGATCACCGGGGCGGGCACGTTCGCGTGGCAGATCCAGGCCAAGCCGACGGGGTCGGTGAAGAACGTCGTCGCGACCGGCGTCGGGCGGGCCGGCGTCTACAACTGCATGGGCGCGGACGCGATGGCCGGGCTGGCCGACCAGGGTGGCAACTCCGGCTGGTCGACGACGTTCTGCGGTTCTTGGCCGACGCCGGTGTACGGCTCGGACAACGGCGGCACGACAACCACGCCGCCGACCACTACCCCGCCGACCACCACTCCCACCCAGCCGAGCGGGAACCTGGCGCTGCACAAGGCGATCAGCGCGTCCGGCTCCCAGGGCGGCTTCCCGCCGGCCAACGCGGTCGACGGCGACGCGAACTCTTACTGGGAGAGCGCGAACAACGCGTTCCCGCAGACGCTGACCGTCGACTTCGGCAGCACGGTTTCGGTGTCGCGGCTGGTGCTGAAGCTGCCGCCGTCCTCGGCGTGGGGTACGCGCACCCAGACGATCGCCGTCGACGGCGTCAAGGCCGCGGCGGGCTACACGTTCAACCCCGCGTCGGGGAACACCGCGACCATCACGTTCCCGGCGACGTCCGCGCGCACCCTGCGGCTGACCTTCACCGGCAACACCGGCTGGCCCGCCGGGCAGCTGTCCGAACTCGAAGCCTATTCATCCTGAGAGGTGATGACGATGTCCCGCATCCCGGCTCTCCTCGCCGTCGCGCTCGCCGCGTCCGGCCTGGCGGTGCTGTCCGGCAGCACTCCGGCCGCGGCCGCCACCTGCCCGACGACGGCGTCCGGCGGCGCGAGCGTGCCGTTCCGGACCGTCGAAGCCGAGTGTTCCGCCACGAACGGCTCGGCCGTCGGCCCTGACTACACGCAGGCTTCGATCGCCTCGGAGGCCTCCGGGCGGCAGGCCGTGCGGATCACGACCGGCCAGTACGTCGAGTTCACGCTGCCCGCGGCGGCGAACTCGATCAACGTCCACTACAACCTGCCGGACGGCTCGTCCGGGCGGCTTTCGGTGACGGTCAACGGGTCCAAGCTCGCGCTGCCCGTGACGTCGCGCTACACCTATGTGGACACCGGCTTCATCACGGGCTCGAAGACGCACCACTTCTTCGACGACGCCCGCCTGCTGCTCGGGCAGAACTTGGCGGCGGGCGCGAAGGTCCGGGTCTCGGCCGACTCCGGTGACGTCGGGCAGGCGACCATCGACCTCGCCGACTTCGAGCAGGTCGGCGGCGCGGGCACGAAACCGTCGGCCGCGTTGTCGGTGACCGACTACGGTGCCACGGCGAATGACTCGTCCGACGACTCGCAGGCGTTCCGCAACGCCCTTTCGGCGGCGCGCTCGCAGGGTCGCGAGGTGTGGGTGCCGTCCGGGCGGTTCGAGATCGGGTCGGCGCTGCAGATCGACCAGACGACCGTCCGCGGCGCCGGTCAGTGGTACACGGTGTTGCACGGCAACAACATCTTCAACAACGGCAGCGCGTCCGGGAACATCAAGCTGCACGACTTCGCGGTGTTCGGCGACGTCACCGAGCGCAACGACGGCAGCCCGGACAACGCGTTCCACGGCGTCCTCGGGAACGGCTCGGTCGTCAGCGGCCTGTGGATCCAGGACACGAAGTGCGGGCTGTGGCTGATGAACGGCGCGTCGTCCAACCTCACCATCGAGAACAACCGCATCCTGGACACGCAGGCCGACGGCGTGAACTTCGACGGCGCGGTGACGAACTCGACGTTGCGCAACAACTACCTGCGCAACAACGGCGACGACGGACTCGCGCTGTGGTCCAACGGCCAGGCCGACTCGGGCAACTCGCTGATCGACAACACCGTCGTGCAGCCGAACCTGGCCAACGGCATCGCGCTGTACGGTGGCTCGAACAACACGGTGAGCGGGAACCTCGTCCAGGACACGAACGCGCTCGGCGGCGGGTACCTGGTGGCGAACCGGTTCAACTCGGTGCCGCTCGGCGGCACGGTGACGCTGGCGAACAACACGGCGCTGCGAGCCGGGGCGCTCGACCCGAACTGGCAGTTCGGCGTCGGGGCGCTGTGGTTCGACGCGCGCGACCAGGCGATCACCGGCGTCACGATCCGCGTCACCGGGTT
This sequence comes from Amycolatopsis sp. NPDC114504, assembly GCF_055633595.1. Lineage (NCBI taxonomy): Bacteria > Bacillati > Actinomycetota > Actinomycetes > Pseudonocardiales > Pseudonocardiaceae > Amycolatopsis > Amycolatopsis sp. NPDC114504. The sequence goes on from NZ_JBVKDU010000003.1 coordinate 15,955, forward strand.
CACCGCGATCCAGAGCCCGTACGAGGCGATCCAGTTCATCGACGGCGACGGGCAGGGCAAGCAGATCCAGGGCATCACGATCGACGGCGTCTCGGTGCAGGGCGCCGGGACGTTCGTGGCGCAGTCGCAGACGCAGGGGTCGGTGTCGATCAGCAACCTGACGGCGTCCGGCGTCGGCGTGACCGGGACGTACAACTGCCCGTACCCGACGTCGATCCCGCGGATGACGTTCGGCGGGTCGGGCAACAACGGCTGGACGGGCACCTGGAGTGACTGTTCGACGTGGCCCGCGCCGAACTCGGGGCCGCCGCAGCCGCCCACGTCCGGCAGCAACCTCGCGCGGGGGAAGGCGATCAGCGCGTCGGCGTCGGTCGGTGGGTTCCCGCCGTCGAACGCGGTGGACGGGGACGCCGGCTCGTACTGGGAGAGCGCGAACAACGCGTTCCCGCAGACGCTGACGGTGGACCTGGGCGCAGCGGCGTCGATCAACAAGGTGACGCTGAAGCTGCCGCCGTCGTCGGCGTGGGGCGCGCGGACGCAGACGGTGACGATCTCCGGCAGCCAGGACGGCGGCTCGTACACAACGCTGGTGGGTTCGCGCGGCTACGCGTTCGACCCGGCTTCCGGCAACACGGCGTCCGCTTCTTTCACGGCGACGTCCCAGCGTTTCGTGCGGCTGACGTTCACCGGCAACACGGGCTGGCCCGCGGGTCAGGTGTCCGAGTTCGAAGTGGCGGCTTCGTAGCCGGTCACCCGGCGAGCCCGTACCGGTCCCCGGGACCGGTACGGGCTTGTCATACTTTTGCGCCCGGTTGCTGTAAAGTTTCACTCATGACGCGTCGTCTTGCCGAAGTCGCCCGCCAGGTCGGGGTCAGCGAAGCCACGGTCAGCCGGGTGCTCAACGGCCGGTCCGGGGTGTCCGCGAGCACCCGGGCCGCCGTGCTCACCGCGCTGGACGTGATGGGCTACGAACGCCCCACCCAGCTGCGCGGCGAGCGGGCCCGCCTGGTCGGGCTGGTGCTGCCGGAGCTGCAGAACCCCATCTTCCCCGCGCTGGCCGAGATCATGGGCAACGCCCTCGCGCAGCAGGGGTTCACGCCGGTGCTGTGCACGCGGACCGCGGGCGGGGTGTCGGAGGCGGAGTACGTCGAGCTGCTCCTGCAGCAGCAGGTGTCGGGCGTGGTGTTCGCCGGCGGGCTGTACGCGCAGGCGGACGCGATCCACTCGCACTACCACCACCTCGTCGAGCGGCGGCTCCCGACGGTGCTCATCAACGCGGCGGTCGACCACCTCGGCCTGCCCCAGGTGTCGTGCGACGACGCGGTGGCGGTCGAGCAGGTCGTCGGGCACCTGAGTTCGCTCGGGCACGAGAAGATCGGGCTGGTCCTGGGGCCGTCGGACCACGTGCCGTCCCAGCGCAAGCTCGAGGCGTTCCAGTCGTACGCGGCGAAGCTCGGGTTGCCGGTACTGGACGAGCTGGTGGAGCACGGCATGTTCTCGATCGAGGGCGGCCACGCGGCGGCGGCCAGGCTGTACCCCCGCGGCGCGACGGCGGTGTTGTGCGCGAGCGACCTGCTGGCCCTGGGCGCGGTGCGCGCGGCGCGTCGGCAGGGGTTGTCGGTGCCGGAGGACATTTCGGTGGTCGGCTACGACGACTCGGCCCTGATGAACTGCACCGACCCGCCCCTGACGACCACCCGCCAGCCGATCGAGGCAATGGGCCGCGCGGTGGTGGAGCTGCTGGTGAAGCGCATCAACGGCGGCGAGGTGGCGGCCGAGGAGCTGCTGTTCGCGCCGGAGCTGGTGGTCCGGGGCTCCACGGCCCGCCGCACCGCCTGAGGCAGGCCCAAGAGGGCGCGGCGACTCCGGTCGTCGCGCCCTTTTTCGCGCCCGCGGGTCGCCCGAGGTGAGCGACGGGTTCGAAACCCGTCGCTCACCTCGCACTGGCGCTCACCAACCACTCGCGGCCTGTTCGTAACTTGCAACTTCTCGTCGCCTTATTGCGTCGATCTGCTCTCACACTTTAGAGTGACCGCAATCACGTGACAGCCGTCGCGACCCCGAGAAGAGGCTTGAGATGAGCAGTCCCTGGTCCCGGACCGTGTCCCGCCGCACGTTGTGCCTGATAGCCGCGGGAGGTCTGGCACTCTCGCTGGCCGCCTGTGGCGATGGGGACACCGCCGCCCAGACCGGCGGCAAGGTGAAGATCACGGTCACCGGCCAGCCGCCGACCAGCCAGCCGTTCGAGCGCAGCGTGTTCGACGCCGACGTCAAGGAGTTCGAGGCCGCCCACCCGAACATCCAGATCGAGCCCCACGAGGGGTTCATGGACCCGAAGACGTTCTCCGCGAAGCTCGCCGGCGGGCAGCTCGAGGACGTCTACTACGTCTACTTCACCGACCCCGCGCAGATCATCGCGCGCCGTCAAGCCGCCGACATCACGGAAGCCGCGAAGAGCGTTCCGCACATCAACGACATCAAGCCGGAACTGCTCGACAACTTCCGTGACGCGAACGGCAAGCTCTACGGCCTGCCGACCATGAACTACACGATGGGCCTGGTCTACAGCCGTCCGCTGTTCCAGAAGGCCGGGCTCGACCCCGACAAGCCGCCGACCACCTGGGACGAGGTCCGCGCGGACGCGAAGAAGATCGCCGCGCTGGGCAACGGCGTCGTCGGGTATGCCGACTACAGCAAGAACAACCAGGGCGGCTGGCACATGACCGGCTGGATGTACTCGATGGGCGGCGACATCGCCCGCAAGGACGGCGACAAGTGGGTCGCCGACTTCGACAACGAGAAGGGCAAGCAGGCCCTGCAGTACCTGCACGACATGCGCTGGACCGACAACTCCATGGGCGCCAAGCAGCTCCTGGAAGCCACGGACGTCCAGCGCATGATGGGCGCCGGCCAGCTCGGCATGTACATGGCCGCTCCGGACAACGTCCCGGTGCTCGTCAAGCAGTTCAACGGCAAGTACGAGGACTACGGCATCGCCGGCATGCCCGGCGGCCAGGGCACGCTCCTCGGCGGCGAGGGCTACATGATCAACCCGAAGGCCTCGCCGGACAAGGTCAAGGCCGGCCTCGAGTGGATCCAGTGGAAGTACCTCAACCCGGACCGCTTCGAGAAGCACATCCAGCAGTACGTCGACGGCAAGCAGCCGGTCGGCCTGCCCGCGGAGCCCACGCCGGACGTCTGGACGGGCTCGGTCCGCGAGCAGCAGCTGGCCCTGAAGGCCAAGTTCGCGAACGTCCCCGCGAAGAACTACCAGTCCTATGTGGACACGACCAGCAAGATCAAGGGCAGCATCGAGCCGCCGGGCGCGCAGCAGATCTACGCCGCGCTCGACAGCGTGATGCAGGCGGTCCTCACCGACCAGAACGCGAACCTCGACCAGCAGCTGTCGTCCGCGTCCTCGAAGGTCAACAGTGTCCTCGCCCAGGTCAAGTAGCCTCCTCGCCTGGCCCGCGACGTCTTCGTCGCGGGCCAGGCGGCCGGTCGCCTCGCCGGAAGAACGCCGCCGCACCGGCCTCAAGCGCAAGCTCAAGGAGAACCTCACCGCGTACGGCCTGCTCTGCGCCGCGCTCGTGGTGTTCGCGCTCTTCTCCTGGTACCCGATCGTGCGCGGCGTGCTGCTGAGCTTCCAGCAGGTCGACTTCGTCAACGCGCCGACGTGGGTCGGGTTCGACAACTTCCAGCGCCTGTTCGACGACCCGCTGTTCGGCGTCGCCTGGCGCAACACGCTGCTGTTCACCGGGCTGGCGCTGGTCTTCGGCTTCGCCGTCCCGTTCCTCACGGCCGTGCTGCTCAACGAGATCCGGCACGCGAAGGCGTTCTTCCGGCTCGCCGTCTACCTGCCGGTGATGCTGCCGCCGGTCGTGACGGCGCTGATGTGGAAGTGGTTCTACGACCCGGGTCCCGGCCTGTTCAACTCCGCGCTCGGCGCGGTGGGCCTGCCCGGCGGCCAGTGGCTCGACTCGTCCACCACCGCGATGCTCTCCCTGGTCTTCGTCTCGACATGGGCCAACATGGGCAGCACCACGCTCATCTACCTGGCCGCGCTCGGCACGATCCCCGGCGAGCTGTACGAAGCAGCGGAGCTCGACGGCGCCGGGCTGTGGAAGCGGTTGCGGCACGTGACGTTCCCGCAGACGCGGTTCGTGCTGCTGGTGCTCCTGCTGCTGCAGATCGTCGCGACCATGCAGGTGTTCACCGAGCCGTACGTGATGACCGGCGGCGGGCCGGACGACTCGACGGTCACCGTGCTCCTGCTGCTCTATCGCTACGCCTTCGTCTACAACGACTTCGGCTCGGCGAGCGCGATGAGCCTGCTGCTCTTCATCGCACTCGGCGTGTTCTCGGCGTGGTACGTCCGGCTGACGCGGAAGGCGGACCAGTCATGAGGACCCTCGTTTCGCCCGGCGCGTTGCGCAGCCCGCGCGGCAAAGTCGTCTACGGCGTCGTCTTCGCGTGCACGCTCGCGGTGTTCGTCCTGGCCTTCATGTTCCCGCTCTACTGGGTGATCACCGGCGCGATGAAGTCCCCGCAAGAGCTGGCGCAGACACCGGCGACGCTCGTCCCGTACGAGTGGCACCCGGAGACCTTCGCCGACGCCTGGAGCCAGCTGAGCCTGGGCAAGTACTTCCTCAACACGCTCGTCGTCGCCGGTGGCGCGTGGCTGGTGCAGCTGGCCATCGACGTCCCGGCCGCCTTCGCGCTGTCGAAGCTGCGGCCGAAGTTCGGCAACGTCGTGCTCGGGTTGATGCTGGCCACGCTGATGCTGCCGGCCACGGCATTGCTCGTGCCGACGTACGTGACGGTGACGGACCTGCCGCTGCTGCACCTCAACCTGATCAACTCGCCGACCGCGGTCTGGCTGCCCGCGGCGGCGAACGCGTTCAACATCTACCTGCTGAAGCGGTTCTTCGACCAGATCCCGGACGAGCTGATCGAGGCGGCGCGCATCGACGGCGCCGGGCCGGTGCGCACGCTCTGGCGGATCATCCTGCCGATCTCGCGGCCGATCCTGGCCGTGGTGTCGATCCTCGCGGTGGTCACCGCGTGGAAGGACTTCATCTGGCCGCTGCTGGTGTTCCCGGACACCGAAAAGCAGACGCTCTCGGTGATGCTGCAACGGGTGGCGATCGACATGCCGCTCAACGTGCTCGTCGCCGGGATGGTGCTGGCCAGCCTGCCGATGGTGGCGCTGTTCCTGGCGTTCCAGCGGCAGATCCTCGCCGGGCTGACCGCCGGCGCCGTCAAGGGCTGAGCCGCACCCGGGGTTTCCACAACGACTAGGAGGGCACTTTCGTGACCGACAAGACCGGCTGGTGGCGGAGCGCGGCGATCTACCAGGTCTACATCCGCAGCTTCGCGGACGGCAACGGCGACGGCATCGGCGACCTCGCCGGCGTCCGCGCCCGGCTGGACCACCTGGCCGACCTGGGGATCGACGCGATCTGGTTCACCCCGTGGTACCCCTCGCCGATGGACGACGGCGGCTACGACGTCGCCGACTTCCGCGACATCGAGCCGCTCTTCGGCACGCTCGCCGAGGCGGAGGACCTGATCGCCGAGGCGCACGCGCGCGGCATCCGGGTGATCATCGACATCGTGCCCAACCACTGCTCCGACGAGCACCGGTGGTTCCAGGCCGCGCTGGAGGCGGGCCCGGGATCGCCGGAGCGGCAACGGTTCTGGTTCCGGCCCGGCCGCGGACCGGACGGCGCCGAGCCGCCGAACAACTGGAAGTCGCGCTTCGGCGGGTCCGCGTGGACGCGCGTCGGAGACGGCGAGTGGTACCTGCACCTCTACAGCTCGCGCCAGCCCGACTTCAACTGGGACAACCCGGAGATCCGCACGGAGTTCGAGGACGTGCTGCGGTTCTGGTTCGACCGCGGGGTGGACGGCTTCCGCATCGACGTCGCCGACGGGCTCGTGAAGGACCCGCGGCTGCCCGACGTCGACGAGGGCGACGAGACGCCGTTCTCCGACATGGAGGGCCTGCACGAGATCTACCGGTCGTGGCGCAAGATCGCCGACAGCTACGCGGGCGAGCGCGTGCTGGTCGGCGAGATGTGGCTGCCGGACATGTCCCGCGCGGCGCGCTACCTGCGCCGCGACGAGCTGCACTCGGCGTTCAACTTCGACTTCCTGGTGTGCCCGTGGGACTCCGCGCGCTTCCGGGACGTCATCTCCCGGACGTTGCGCGCGCACGACGAGGTCGGCGCGCCGGCCGCGTGGGTTTTGTCGAACCACGACGTCACGCGGCACGTCACGCGTTACGGCCGCCAGGGTGACACGGGGTTCAGCTTCGCGAACCGGCTGCACGAGCTGCCGGTGGACCTCGAGCTGGGCACCCGGCGGGCCAGGGCGGCGGCGCTGCTGACGCTGGCGCTGCCCGGCGGCCTGTACGTCTACCAGGGCGAGGAGCTGGGGCTGTGGGAGATCCTGGACATCGCCGACGACCTGCGCCAGGACCCGGTGTGGGCCCGCACGAACGGCACCGACCCGGGCCGCGACGGCTGCCGCGTGCCGATCCCGTGGTCCGGCGACGAACCGCCGTTCGGCTTCGGGTCCGGGGACGCGTGGCTGCCCCAGCCGGCGGAGTGGAAGGCCTACACGGCGGAAGTGGAGGCGGCGGACCCGGCGTCGATGCTCTCGCTGTACCGCGACGGCCTGCGCCTGCGGCGGGACCTCCCGGCGGGTGAGCTGGAGTGGCTCTCCCTCGGCGCCGACGTGCTGGCGTTCCGGATCGGGACGGAGTTCACGTTCGCGCTGAACTTCTCGGCCGCACCGGTGCCCCTGCCATCGGGTGAGGTGCTGCTGGCCAGCGGGCCGGTCGACGCGCAGCTGCCCACGGACACCGCCGTCTGGCTCCGCTCCTGAAACGCACCGGAGGCCGTCGCCGAGCGGACTCGGCGGCGGCCTCCGGTGGATCAAGCCCTACTTCGTGAGCTGCAGGACGTCGATGCCGCGGACGTTGTCGGCCACGTAGACGTACTTGCCGTGCCAGTACGGCGCCCACGCGCTCGCGTCACCCGGGCGGTAGTACGCGATCTGGCGCGGGTTCGTCGGGTCGCTGACGTCGAGGAACCGGGTGCCCTGCGCGTAGAACGACTGCACCAGGATCTTGCCGCGGACGTCGAAGTAGTGCGCGGAGCAGTCGTCCGACGCCGGGTCGCTGCCCTCCTGGCCGTTGACGCCCCACGTGCCGACGCTCTGCAGGCGGAACGGCTGCTCGGGCGTCGAACGCCAGCCTTCGCCGTGGTAGGAGCCCTTCAGCGACGAGATCGTCAGGACGCCGTCGCCCGCGCAGCCGTCGACGAAGTTCTCCTCCGTCGCGTAGATCAGGTCCTGGCCGCGCCACGCGCCGTCGCCGGCGCGGTTCCCGGCCGGGTGGAAGCTGTTGTGCATGAACCGCGAGGGCGCCGCGGTCTCGGCGATGCCACCACCGGCGTACGGCACCGGCTCGTGCGCCGTCGCGCGGCGGATCCGGCCGGTCAGCGGGTCTCGGTGAATCCCGGAAGTCCAGTAGCCGCGCACGCCGCCGCGGCCGGACACCCAGGCCACGCCGTCGCCGTCGACCTGGACGTCGTGCACGTAGTCGGTCTTGCCGTCGTTGCGCGCCAGCTCGATCGGCTGCGGGTTCACCTTGGGGTGGCGCGGGTCGCGGACGTCGGTGACCCAGATCGGGCGGCCGCCCCAGTCGGCCGGCTGGTCATCGGCCTTCGCCGGGCCGCCGGTCCACAGGTACCGGCAGCCGTCGACGCAGCTGGTCGTGTGCCCGGCCGGGACCTTCGTGTAGCTCAGGATCGCCGGGGCCTCGGGCTTCGAGACGTCGACGACGTAGATGCCGGACTCGCCGGTGTGCGTGGTGCCGCCGAACGCGCGCGGGTCGCGGGACAGGAACACCAGCTTGCGGGCCTGGTCGACCTCGGTGTCCTCGGTCTCCCACAGCCCCGGCAGGCTGACCTGCCCGACCAGCTTCGGCGCGGCCGGGTTCTTCGTCAGGTCGTAGACCTTCAGCCCGAACTCGCCGGAGACGACCATGACGTCGCGGCGGCCGTAGTCGAGGAAGTTGACCGAGATGGCGCCGGCGGCGTCCGGCACGTTGCCGACGGCTTTGACGTTCTTGATCGCCCCCGGGTCACCCAGGGTGCGGGTGGCGGGAACTGCGGGTTTGTCGTCTTCGCCGCAGGCGGCGGCCGGAAGCCCGGTCGCGACCAGCGTGGCGCTGACGGTGACGGCGGCGAAACACGACCGGAGCCAGGTGCGCACGAAACCTCCCAGAACGCGTGATCCCGGGGAACGGTACGACGGAGATCAACCGGACACAACCGCCTTTGGTTGCCTCCTGACTGGTAGGACTGGCGCATGCGCTTGCTCGTCCTGCTCGCCTCGCTCGTCACGGTGGCCCTCGCCGTCACGGGCTGTTCCGATTCCGACGCCGCCCGGCCCGGCGTCCTGTCCGCCGGCATCCGCGAGCCCGCGACGCTGCTGCCCGCCGACGTCACCGACCAGGCCGGCCGGCTGGTGACCGGGGCGCTGTGGACCCCGCTCGCCGACTACGACGCGGCGACCGGGAAGCTCACGCCGCGCGCGGCCGAGTCGATCGAGAGCACCGACCGGGTGCACTGGACGGTCAAGCTGCGGCCGGCGACGTTCCACGACGGCACCCCGGTCACCGCTCAGTCCTATGTGGACACCTGGAAGGCGATTGCGGCTTCACAATGGGCATCCGCGCCGGTGCTGACGAAGTTGTTGCGCGCCCGTGAGATCCGGGCGTCCACTCCGGACACGATCACGCTCGCCTTGGATCGCCCGTCCGGCCAGGTGCCGGCCTTGCTCTCGGCGCCGGGCCTGGTGCCGCTGCCCGCGTCGGTACTCACGTCGCACGACTGGAAGGGCTTCGCCGCGGCACCCGTCGGGAACGGCCCGTACCGGCTCGACGGCGCGTGGCGGCCCGGCTCCGGCGGCACGCTGAAGCGAGTCGGTTCCGGGCAGGCCGAGGAGATCGAGCTGCGCGTCGGCGATCCGACGGCCCAGTACGACGCGGTCAAGGCGGGCACCCTCGACCTCGCCACCGAGGTCCCCGGCGAGAAGCACGACGCCATGCACGGCGACTTCGGCGAAGACCACCACGCGACCTGGGCGCTGCCGCGGGCCGGCTACCTGGCGTTCCCGGTGGCGAACCCCCGCTTCGCCGACGCGACGGTCCGTCACGGCTTCGCACTGGGCGTCGACCGCGCGGCCCTCGAGGCCGGCCCACTGGCCCACCAGGTCGACCCGGCCAAGGCCCTGCTGCCCCCGGCGGACGCACCCGGCGAGCGATCGGGCACGTGCCGGCCGTGCAGCTTCGATGCGGCGGCGGGCAAGGCCCTCCTGCGGCAGGCAGCCTTCCCCGGCGGCGCGACCGTCTACTTCGGACCTTCGACCGAGGCCTGGACGCGGACGCTGGTCGTCGGCCTGCACAAGTCGTTGGACATTTCAGTGACCGCGCAACCCTTGTCCGGCCCGCCGGACGGACCGTCCACACTGGACGTCTCACTGGCCACCGCGAGCCCGTACGAACTGCTGTCGACGCTGGCCGCGGAGTCGGGGTACACCGACGAGGTGTTCCGCCAGAACCTGGCACTCGCGGACGCGGCGGCGACGCCGGAGGAGTCGGGCGAGCTGTACCGGCTGGCGGAGAACCAGCTGCTGCGCGACCTCCCGGTGGCCCCGCTGTGGTCGGGCCACGGCCACGCGGTCTGGGCACCCCGCGTCCACGACGTCCTGACGACGCCGTTCACCGGCCCGGTGCTGGCCGGAATCGGGGTCTCGTGACCTGGGACCCGGCGCCGCTGCCCGAGGTCGTCGAGCTGTTCTCGCGCCTCCGCGCGCCCTGGTGGATCGCGGGCGGCTACGCGATCGAGCTCGCGGTCGGGCACGCGTTCCGCAACCACGGCGACGTCGACGTCCTGCTCCTCCGGCGCGACCAGCTCGCGGTCCAGGAGGCACTGACGACGTGGGAGTGGTGGGCTGCGGACCCGCCCGGCACGCTCCGGCCGTGGCGGCGCGGCGAGCTGCTGCCGCCGGGCGTCGACGACATCTGGTGCCGCCCGTCGGCGTCGGCGCCGTGGCGGATCCAGGTCATGCTCGACGAGACCGAAGGCGACTCGTGGATCTCTCGCCGGGACCCGGCCGTGCGGCGGGCCGTCACCGAGCTGGGCGCGGTCACGGCGGGCGGAATCCCCTACCTGGCACCGGAAGTCCAGCTTTTCGCCAAGGCCCGGCACCCCCGCCCCAAGGACGAGCTGGACTTCTTGGCGGCGCTGCCGGTCCTGGACGACTCCCAGCGGCAGTGGCTCGCGGACGCACTCGGGCGCACGTACGGCTCGCACGCCTGGCTCGACCGGCTTTAGACCACGGCGTGCTCGACCAGGGTGTCGATGAACGCCGTGGTCAGCGGGTCCGGCGCGGCCCGCGTGTAGGCCGCCAACGTCCGGCGCACCGATGTCGAAGGCCGCAAGACTCGCCCCTCGAACCTCGCCGGCAGGACGTTCGCCGGAACCAGCGCCGGCCCCAGACCCGCCGCCGCGAGAGTGGGAGCCGCCGCCGTCTGCTCGGTGCGGACCGCCGCTCGCGGGCGGAACCCGGCCGCCGCGCAGGCCGCGTCGACCAGCTCCGCCAGGCCGTTGCCCGGCGCGTAGTGCACCCACGCGCAGTCCGCCAGCGTCGCGAGGTCGACCTCACCGGTCGCGTCGTCCTCCGAAGCACCGTCCGCCGGGAGCACCACCACGAACTCCTCGACCCCCAGCTCGCGCACCGGCCCCGGCCAAGGTGACGGCAGCGGGCCGAGCGCGACGTCGGCCTCGCCCGCGGCCATCGCGTCACGCAGCTCGTCGGCGTGCCGGAACTCGAGCAGCCGGACGTCGACGCCGGGCCGGTCGCGCCGCCACACGCGCAACGCCGGTGGCAGCACGCCGAGGCTCATCGAGTAGACCGTCGCGACCTGCAGCTCCCCCGCCGTCGTGCCGGACGCGAGGCGGGCGGCGCAGCGCGCGCGTTCGGCGTCGGCCAGCGCCGCCCGCGCGTGCGGCAGCATCGCCCGGCCCATCGGCGTGAGCCGCACGCCGCGGGGCAGCCGTTCCAGCAGCGGCCCGCCGAGGCCCTGTTCGAGGGCCCGCATCTGGTGCGACAACGCGGGCTGCGTCACGTGGAGCTGCTCGGCCGCGCGCGTGAACGAGCCGGTGTCGACCACCGTGACCAGGTACTCGAGCTGCCGCAGGCTTGTCATGAACTCAACTTATCGCAACGGTGAGAACTAAGCCTTGGACTTATCACGAGCGCGCGACCAGCCTGGAAGACATGGAACGCAAGACAGCCCTGGTCGCCGGGGCGAACGGGATCATCGGCCGGAACCTCGTCGAGCACCTGCGAGCGGACGGGCGCTGGGACGTCATCGGGCTCTCCCGCCGCGGTGGTCTCGCCGTCGACCTGCTCGACGCCGCCGACACGCGGGCGAAGGTCGGCGCGCTGACCGGGGTCACGCACCTCTTCTACGCGGCGTACCAGGACCGGCCGACGTGGGCCGAGCTGGTCCCGCCGAACCTGGCGATGCTGACGAACCTCGTCGAGGCCCTGGACCCGGCCGCGCTCGAGCACGTCAGCCTGATGCAGGGCTACAAGGTCTACGGCGCGCACCTCGGCCCGTTCAAGACGCCGGCACGCGAGACCGACGCCGGGCACATGCCGCCGGAGTTCAACGTCGACCAGCAGCGGTTCCTGGAGCGGCGAGGGGGTTCGTGGTCGGCGATCCGGCCGTCGGTGGTCGGCGGCACGGCGTTGGGCAACCCGATGAACCTCGCGCTGGTGATCGCGGTGTACGCGTCGATCTCGAAGGAGCTCGGCCTGCCGCTGCGGTTCCCGGGCAAGCCCGGCGCGTACGACAGCCTGCTGGAGATGACGGACGCGGGCCTGCTGGCCGACGCGACGATCTGGGCGACGGACCAGGAGGGCGCGTTCAACATAGCGAACGGCGACCTGTTCCGCTGGCGCGAGCTGTGGCCGAAACTGGCGGCGTACTTCGACCTCGAAGTCGCACCCCCGCTGCAGATGTCCCTTGTGGACGTCATGGCCGACAAAGCTCCACTGTGGACTTCGATGGCCGCTCACCACGGCCTGTCGGCGTCCTACGCGGACGTGTCGGCCTCGTGGGGCTTCGGCGACTTCGTGTTCGGCTGGGACTACGACATGTTCGCGGACACGTCGAAGTCACGCCGCGCGGGGTTCCACGGGTACGTGGAGACGGAGCAGATGTTCTACCGGCTCTTCGACGAGTTCCGGAAGGCGCGGGTGATCCCCTAGCCGGTCACGTCCCGGCCGGAGATCACCGTCGACCGGACGCGAATGATGCTTTCGTCAAGCTTGCGCAGCTCACGGAACGGATTGGCAATCCTCCGGTCGCGTCGCATGACGATCCAGTGAAGCGCGGCGGTGACGGTGGCCAGGGTGATCGCCGCGGTGAGCAGCATCGGCAGGCCGATCCAGCCGATGAAAGTCACCACCGCGAGCACCGCGGCGCCCGGAATCGAAACTCCAAAACCGACCAGAGCCGTCAGTATCGTCAGATCCTCGCCGTCACCACTGGGCGACAAGGCATCGAGCAAATTGTCAAGTCGGTCCAATTCTCCCGCCAGCCCAAACAATCCGAAGCCGACGAAGGTGAGCGCCACGCCGATCGTCGTAGCCCAGCCGAGCCACTGCAGCCCCCACGGCCACCACCCGAACGCTGTTCCGGTCGCTCTGGTCACCCCGGTCACATACGGAACCAGCAGGAGGATCGTGAGGGCGGTCCGGGCCGACGGCCGGAGGACGACCGGCTCGTGCGGGTCCTCTGTCACCGCCTTCCACTGGTTCTCCGTCACGCGGAAACCGGCCCGGCCGAACCGGTACACCAGATCCAGAAGGATCGGGGTCGGCAGAGTGCCCAGCAGAGCACGGTGGTTCGGGAGCACCTGGGCGTCGTCGAGGACGAGGTCCACCCCTGTCCGCGCTTCGTCCGGGTACTCCAAGTAGAGCCTGCTGAGCGCCATTCCGTTGCTCAGGTGGTCGCGGGTCGCGAAACCGACCGAGTCGCCGATGTCCCGGATGCGCTGATCGAGCGGCTCATGGTCGACCGGAGTGTAGGTTCGCGACGCGCCGAGCACCCCGATCGGCAGCGCCAGCCGTGGATCGATCCGGCCAAGATCGAGTGGTATATCGTAAAGCGGGCTGGAGTTGTCGATCAAGAACCCGATTCGGCCCATGATTTCGTTGATCGCCCGCGGCCCGTCCCGGTTGAACGGCACCCAGAGCCAGTCGTGGCGCGGTTCCGCTGCTGTTCCGCGCTCGGCGCGGTACAGCTCTTCCTCGATGTCCGGGTTGTTCACCAGCGCCGCCAAACGCCAAGCAGCAGTGAAGGACACCTGGGTCTGGTCGCCCAGCAGGTCGACGAGCGCCAGGGCCGCGGCCGCGGTGCCGACCGCGGCGATGTCGTCGACCGCGGCCCTTGACCCCGCCTTCGCACGCTCGGCGAGCACCGGGATCGCCAGCTCACCGGTCGAACGCAATGCCATCCGAGCCGCGGGGACGTCGTCGGCCAGATCGCTGAGCGTCTCGACCGCGAAACGCAATCGGGACGCGGCCAGCGCCTCGATCGCCAGTTCGTCGTGCTCCCGCGCCGCTCGGGTGAGCCGGGCCAGCAGCGCCGCGCCCCGAGGTCCGGGATCCGCGGCAACCGTGCCGAGCGCCGCCACCACCAGGTGGTCGGCGGCCTCGCCCTGCCCGAGCGTCGCCTCGAAGTGGTCCAACACCTTGCCGGCGAGGTCTTCGTCGATCTGGCGGGCCTCCGCCAGGCACTCAAGAGCCAGCAGCTTGTCCCGGTCGTCCCCCGCGAAGATCTGCTCGACGACCGGAGTGCAGTCGCGGTTCGCACCACCGCACCACAGCTTCACCGTCTCGCGCCAGCGGTGGGGGTTGCCAGCGTAGAGGTGCAGCAGCCGCTCCGGGCTGTCCGCCAGCTCCATGGCGGCGAGGTACTCCTGCAGCGTCAGGTGCGGGAACTCATAGAGCAGGTTCCCCTCGTCCACCTTGACCAGCAGCCCACTGCGGTCGACGATCTCTTCGAGCATTCCGGCGGCGTGCTTCGCCTCCAGGTTGAACCGGCCGAGCACCCGCGTGATGTTCGTGAGGAGCTCGCTTTCGGACACGGTCCGGCGGTCCGTCCCGGGCGCGATGGCCCCCTGCGCCTGGACCGCGATGGCCCGCAACGCCATCAGCTTGTGCCCGGCCTTGTAGATCGCGAGCTCGCGGCTGCGGCCGAGCTGGGAGTCGCGCCGCAGCAGGTGCATCACGGCCATCTCGTAGAACTCGGTGCGTGAGTTCGGCAGCATCGGGCCGAGCCCGGGGTCCGCGTCGTGCAGCGACGCGATCATGGTGAGCAGCAACGGGGTCCTGGCCAGCCGCATGATGGCCGGGCTGGCCCGCAAGCCGGACATCATCTGCTCGACCTCGTACCGCGCGTCGTCCAAGTGCTTCGACTTGAACCAGAGTCCCAGGAACCGGCGGATGGCCGCGTCGTCGAAGCCGGCCACCCGGACGTCCTGCTCGAAGTCCGGCTGCAGGTCGAAATCGTAGACCGCGTCGCGGCAGGTGACGACGATCTGACACTTCGGCCATTTTTCGGCGAACTGCTTCAGCTGTTGTGACACTTCTACTTTGCGGTCCGTCACGATTTCGTCGAAGCCGTCGAAGAAGACGCTCAGGAGACCGTCCGCCAACGCCCGTTCGAGAAAACGGTCCGGCTTCTTCACCCCGCCGCGCGTGAACGCATCGGCGATCAGGTCGAGGAGCGAGTCTTCCCCGCGATTGCGGCGGAAGAGCTCGACGAAGACGGGGACGCGGTCGAAGGCCCCCGGCTCGTTCGCCCATTTGACCATGGAGTTCTTCAACAGCATGGATTTGCCGGCACCGGCAGCGCCGAGCACGACCATCCTGGACTTGGTGCGGATGCTGCCGTAGATGTCCTCGCGACGACCGTCGACCTCGTGCTGGAGGGGAACGTAGACATCGCTGACCGTGATCTTGGTGTTGGCGAGGAAACCGAGGGCGTGATTGTTGTAGCTCTCCGCGACACCACCCGCATACCGTCGCAGGTCACGTTTTCCGAGGGTACGGCGGCGACTGTGGAGCACGCGTGGCCAGAACTGCTGACCGAGGTGCTTCGCTCCTTCACCGAGAAATTGCTTGACCAAAAATGTGGCGGCCGCGAAAAATATCGCCAGAACGGCAGCTAAAGTCCATTGCGTCGGCACGGCTCGACCCTTGTGCTCGGTTTCTGCGGATTTCCGGTTTACCAACCGATCCGCCCGGCCGTCGACCGCCGGATACCGAGTTCACCTGAATGTCGGAGTTCTAGCCGCGGCCGATGAACGGCATGGTCGTCGCGGTGACGGTGAGGAACTGGACGTTGGCGTCCAGCGGCAGCGAAGCCATGTACCGCACCGCGTCGGCCACGTACCGGACGTCGAACGTCGGCTCGGCCACGATCCGGCCGTCGGCCTGCGGGATGCCCGCCGCCATCCGCTCGGTCATCTCGGTGGCCGCGTTGCCGATGTCGATCTGCCCGCACGCGACGTTCCACGCGCGGCCGTCCAGCGAGATCGAGCGGGTGAGGCCGGTGATCGCGTGCTTGGTCGCGGTGTAGGCGACGCTGGCGGGCCGCGGGACGTGGGCGGAGATCGAGCCGTTGTTGACGATCCGGCCGCCACGCGGGGCCTGGTCCTTCATCAGCCGGACGGCCTGCTGCGCGCAGAGGAACATCCCGGTGAGGTTGACGTCGACGGTCCGTTTCCAGTCCTCGACGGACAGATCGGCCACGGTCCCCGCGGCGCCGATCCCGGCGTTGTTGACGAGCAGGTCGAGCCGTCCCCACCGCTCGCGAACCGCGGCGAACAACTCGGCGACGGAGTCTTCCCGCGCCACATCGGTGGGCACGACGAGCGCGCCTTCGAAGCCCGCGGCGGTTTCCTCGAGAGCGGCAGCGCGCCGGCCGGCGAGGGCGACCGACCAGCCGTCCTCGAGAAGGGCCCGCGCCACCGCCCGCCCGATGCCCGAGCCGGCCCCGGTCACCACTGCCGTCTTCGCCATCACGCCTCCTAGACTGCCCACATGGGACTTCGCGAGCGCTTCCAGGCCGGGCTGGCCCGGCAACTCGGCCACCCTAGCGGCCTGCGCGGACGTCTGGTCGGGTCGGCGCTCAACCGCCGGAACCGGGAAGCGGTCGTGAAAGCGGTCGCAGCGCTGGAGCTGTCGGACGGCGGAACGGCACTGGACATCGGCTTCGGCGGCGGGCTGGGTCTTTCCTTGCTCCTGGGGAAAGCCGGCAAGGTGCACGGCGTCGAGGTCTCGGCGACGATGCTCGAGCGGGCACGCGGGACGTTCCGCGGGGAGATCGCCGCGGGCAGGCTGGTGCTGAGCGAGGGACCGATGACGGCACTGCCACTCGACGACGATTCCGTGGACGCGATCGTCACGACGAACACGGTCTACTTCGTCGACGACCTCGCCGCGGCGTTCGCCGAGATCGCCCGGGTGCTCGCGCCGGGCGGGCGCTTCGTGCTGGGCGTCGGCGATCCGGACCTGATGGGCCGCGCGCGGATGCTGACCGAGAACGGCTTCCGCATCCGGCCCCTGCCCGAGCTGGAGGCGGCGCTGACCTCGGCCGGGCTGAGTGTCGTCCGGCACGACCGGTTCGCCCACAGCGGCCTGGGCTTCCACCTGCTGGTCAGCGGCGAATAGCGGGGCCCGGCGCACGCCGGACCCCGCCACGAACCTACTTCGCCGCCACGCCCAGCGCCGCGAGGGCCGGGCCGGCCATGATCACGCCGTTGCCCGTCACCGTGTCGAAGCCGGGCGTGCCCAGGTCGATCGCCGACGACACCAGTACCGAGCGGATCTGGGCCGGGGTCGCCGTCGGCTTGCCCGACAGCAACAGCGCCGCGATCGCCGCCGCGTGCGGGGCCGCCGCCGACGTCCCGTAGAACGGCTGGAAGCCCGTCACCGACGTCGCCACGCCGTCGGCCGCCGTGATGTCCGGCTTGCTGCGGGTCGTGCCGCCCGTCGAGGACACGTTGCCGGCCGTGATCGCCGTGCCGTCCGCGTTGTAGAACAGGTGGCGCTTGCCGTCGGAGGAGAAGCGCTCCCACTTGCTCGCCGCGGTGAACTGGCCCGGGTACGGGCCCGCCGGGTTGGCCGGGTCACCGGTCTCCAGCGGCCGCGTGAACGCCGGGCCGGCCGGGGCCGCCGCCACGCTGAACGCGTTCGCCGCCGCCGAGTGGCCGTTCGTGACTCCGTTGGTGCTGAACGCCTTCAGCGAACCCGAAGCCACGAACCGGCCGCGGATCACGTTGAGCGCGATGAACCGGTCCGCGCCGCTGTACTTGACCACCGCGACCTTGTAGCCGGAGCCCGTGGAAGGCACCGAAGCGATCTCGTACGGGTTCTGCGAGCCGGACTGGCCGTTCTCGCTCGACGCCACGACGCTGCCGGCCGAGTTCAGGATGAACAGGTCGTAGTCGTTGGCGGACTTGCCCCACGGGTCGGACCAGAACAGCGTCACCGGCTTGCCGAGCGAGCCGGCCGAAAGCGCGTCGAAGTTCTGCGTCGTGGCGCTCGGGTCGAAGTCGTGCGGGGTGCCGGTGACGCCGCTGATCTTCGACGACGAGGCGCGGAAGTCGCCTTCGTAGTAGCCGCTGGTGCCGTCGGTCGCGTTGCCCGAGTTGCCGGCCGAGGAGAAGTACAGGACGCCGGCCGCGGTGACCTCGTTGACCGCCTGCGCGACCTGCGTGTCCTGGAACGGCGACTCGTCGAAGTAGGCGACGTCGTCGACGATGATCGTGCAGTGGCCGGTGGTGCGCAGCGCGCGGATGTTCGCGGCGAAGCTGGCTTCGCTCGTGAACGCGGTCGCGAAGCCGAGGGCGGCGTTCGGCGCGAGGTCGTGGACGATCTCCAGCATCGCGGTGCCTTCGTCGCCGCTGCCCTTCTGGCCGGACAGGACGTCCACCGCGGGCAGCTCGCCGGCGCTCTGCGACTTCGCGAGCGAGTCGACGCCGTCGGAGAGCACGCAGACCTTGACGCCGGAACCGCTGACGCCGTAGGTGGTGCGGGCGGTGTCGGCGCCGTGCGCCTTGTCGCCTTCGGACACCTGGGTCGCGGCGGCGGCCTGCGCGGCGGCGACGCGGAAGTCGCGGTTGCCCTGCTCGCTCCAGGTCGTCGCCTGCGCGGCCGGCTTGATCTCGGCAACGTCGGCGCGGCCGGCGATCGCGTCCACGGCGGACAGCGGGAGGTCGGCGCGGACACCATCGGGTGAGGCGAAGCGGACGGTGCCGCCCGCGGCCTTGACCGCGTTCGCGACGGCCTGGTCACGGGTGGCGGTGATCTCGACGGAGACGGTGCCGGCGGTGCTGACGCCGAGGCCGGAGCGGTAGTCGGGCAGCTTCGCGGCCAGGGAGCGGTCGGACCGCAACCGCTTCTCGACGACCAGTTGGCTCGATTGCTTGCGCTCGGCGGGAGTCAGGCTCTTCTTGATGCTCTGGAGCGCGTTGATGCCCGCCTCGGTGCGCGCGGTCGCCGCGTCCACCGTGGACGGCTGCGCCACCGAAACCCCCGTCGTCAGCAGCAACGCACCGACCGTCAGCGGAACCGCGTGCGCGGCGACCCGGCTGAATCTCACCATCGATTTCTCCCTGCGCTACTCGGTCACTCGACCGAATGACACCCGACCGGGTGTAATGGGGAGAATCTAAGGAGTGACCGGACGGGGAACCAGCGACCAAAGTCGGGAACGTCCGTGCGCCCACATACTGGAACGCCCACGGAAATGTGAGAACGTTTCGCCACACCGGAACTGTCGGTACCCCGCCGTACGCTCCGCGGCGTGGACAAGATCGAAATCCTGCGCGCCACGGCCGGCCAGGCCGGCGCCCTGACCGCGTTGATGCTCGCTTCTTCGGCCTACCAAGGCGACTACGCGTCCATCCTCGACGGCTACGCGGTCACGCCCGGCTACGTCGAGCGCAACCCGACCTTCGTGGCCATGGCCGGCGACGAGCTGCTCGGCTTCTACTCGCTGCTCGAAGCCCCACCGGAGCTCGACATCCTGTTCGTGGCGGACGCCGCGCAGGGGCTCGGCCTCGGGGCGCGACTGGTCGCGCACCTGCTCGGGGAAGCCCGCGCGCGCGGCATCACGAGCGTCCGCGTCGTCTCGCACCCGCCCGCGCTGGCGTTCTACCTCCGGATGGGCGCGCGGCGCACCGGCACGATCCCGCCGTCCCCGCCCAAGGTCCGGTGGGAGCGGCCGGAGCTCCGCTTCGACGTCCCTACAGGTTGATCATGTGCCCGGCGAGGCCGTGCAGAGCTTCCTTGACCGCCTCGCCCAGCGTCGGGTGGGCGTGGACGTTCCGGGAAACCTCGTGCACCGTCAGGTCCCACTGCTGGGCCAAAGTCAGCTCCGGCAGCAGCTCGGTGACGTCCGGACCGATCAGGTGCCCGCCGATCAGCTCCCCGTACTTCGCGTCGCTGATCAGCTTCACGAACCCGCCCGCGTCACCGAGGCCCTGGGCCTTTCCGTTGGCCGTGAAGGGGAACTTGGCGACGCGGACGTCGAAGCCCTTGTCGCGCGCCTGCTCCTCCGTCCAGCCGAAGCTGGCGATCTGGGGCTGGCAGTACGTCGCGCGCGGGATCATCGGGAAGTCGAGCTCCATCGTCTCCGCGCCCGCGATCGTCTCCGCCGCCACCACGCCCATCGACTCCGACGCGTGCGCCAGCATCAGCTTCGCCGTGACGTCGCCGATCGCGAAGATGTGGTCGACGTTCGTGCGGCCCCGGCCGTCGATCGCGATCGCGCCGCGGTCGGTCAGCGCGACACCCGTCTTCTCCAGGCCGTAGCCCTCGACCCGCGGCTGGAAGCCGATGGCCTGCAGCACCTTGTCGGCCTCGAGGACCCGCGTGCCGTCCTTCTCCGAAGTCACCGTCACCCGCACCGACGAACCGGATTCGTCGATCGACTCGACGCGGGTCGAGGTCAGCACCTTGATGCCGAGCTTGCGGTAGCGGCGCGCCAGCTCCGCCGACACCTCGGCGTCCTCCAGCGGCACCATCCGGTCGAGGAACTCGACGATCGTGACGTCGACGCCGTAGTTGTGCAGCACGTAGGCGAACTCGACGCCGATCGCGCCCGCGCCGGCGATCACGATGCTCGACGGCAGCTCGCTCGAGAGGATCTGCTCTTCGTAGGTCACCACGCGCGAGCTGCGCGAGGTCCCCGGCAGCAGGCGGGTCGTGGCGCCCGTGGCGATGATGCAGTGCCCGAACGTGATCCGCGAGCCGTTCACCTCGAGGGTGTGGTCGTCGACGAAGGTGCCGTGCCCGTCGAACTCGGTGATCTTGTTCTTCTTCATGAGGAAGTGCACGCCCTTGACGCGCCCGTCGGCGACCTTCCGGCTCCGCTCGTAGGCGGCCGTGTAGTCGACGCGGATCGGGCTGTCGGAGGAGATGCCGAACGCCTTCGCCTCCTGCGTCACGACGTGCGCCAGCTCGGCGTTGCGCAGCAGCGCCTTCGACGGGATGCACCCGACGTTCAGGCAGACGCCACCCCAGTACTTCTCCTCGACCACCGCGGCGCTCAGCCCCAGCTGCGACGCGCGGATCGCCGCGACGTAGCCGCCCACTCCGGCCCCCAGTACGACGACATCAAAGTGTTGTGCACTCATACGCCCGAAACTACCCCTTCGGACAGGCACGGGCGGGGTGACGCGGACCTCAGGCGGCGACCGGCGGCTCCTCGCCGCGCAGCGTCACCAGCAGCGCGGTCACCGCCGCCATGATGCGGGCCGTCGCCTCCTCCAGCACCTCGCGGGTGAGCGGCCGGTCGAGCAGGTCGGACAGGTCGACCGGCGGTCCCGCAACCAGCTCGACCGTCTTGCGCGGCACCCCGCGGGGGAACCAGGCCGTCGACGGCAGCAGGTGATGGGTGCCCCAGTTGGCCACCGGGATCACCGGCGCGCCGGTCGCCAGCGCGGCGCGCACGATGCCGGTCTTGCCGCGCATCGGCCAGCCGGCCGGGTCGTTCGAGAACGTGCCTTCGGGGAAGACCGCGACGCACTCGCCGTCCCGCACCGAGGCGACGAGGTCGCGGTAGGCCTCCGCCGCCGTCGCCGCGCCGCGGTACACGGGGATGTGCCGCCCCGAGCGCATCACGCGGCCCAGGACCGGCACCTTCCACAGCGACGCCTTCGCCAGGTAGCGCGGCACGCGGCCGGCGGCGAGGCAGAACGCCGTCAGCGTCGCCGGGTCGGCGAACGACAGGTGGTTCGACGCCACCAGGACCCCGCCGGACTTCGGGATGTGGTGCGAGCCGCGCACCCGGAAGCGGGTCGTCTGGACGAGGAACTGCCAGACCACCTCGATCGCGAAGCTGTACCAGGCACCCCGGCCGGCCCGGGCGAAGCGCCGGCCGTAGGCGAGCATCTGGCGACGGGTGAGCAGCTCACCCTCGCTGTCGAGGGCGGTCCAGCGGTTCATGACTGTCATTCGTAGCCGACGACCGGCCGGATCGGCCCGCGCACCGGCCGAACGCGGCGCAGATCACACGCGCTCGAGCACGACCACGGGGATGTGGCGGTCGATCTTCTTCGTGTACTCGTCGTAGTCCGGCCAGACGGCGGCGAGCTTCTTCCACACCTTCGCCCGCTCCTCGCCCTCGATCGTGCGGGCACGGGCCTTGAACTTGTCGGCCTTGATCTGGACCCCGACCTCGGGGTTCTCGACGAGGTTCAGGTACCACGCGGGGTGCTTCGGCGCGCCGCCGGCGGAGGCCACGACCACCGGGTTGCCGTCGGCCTCCTGGTAGATCAGGGCGAGCTTGCGCTCCTGGCCGGTCTTGCGGCCCTTCGTGGTCAGCAACAGCGTCGGGACGCCTTCCTGCCACTCGTGACCGACTTCGCCGTCGGTCTCCTCGTAGCGGCGGATGTGCTCATCACCGAACAGCATGCGGGAATCCTTTCGCGGTCGATCGGAAGTGGCGTACTCACTACTTGAGGATTCTCCTTGTTACCAGGACACGGACTTTCGCTGATCTTCCCCCGTGCTTCCCTCGGTCAATTCACTCGTTCGGGTCAGGTCCCCCGGCCAGCGGCTTCTCCCGGCCCACCCCCCTCCCAGTAGATTGCACCGACCGAGCTTGCGGAGACACCCGAAACCGATCTTGGAGGAGCCAGCCATGAAGGCCCGGCCGCACGTGACACTCGAAGACGTGGCACGCAGCGCGAACGTCTCGCTCGCGACGGCGTCGCGGGTGCTCAACGGCACCGCGTCCGTCCGCGCCGACCTGCGGGAGCGGGTGTCCGCCGCCGCGGCCGAGCTGGCCTACGCCCCGAACGCGCACGCCCAGGCGCTGGCCGGCGGCACCCACCGCACGGTCGGCGTGATCTGCCACGACGTCAGCGACCCGTACTTCGCCGCGATCGCCGGCGGGGTGATGCGGGTGGCCACCGACAACGGGCTGCTCGTGATGCTGGCCGGCACCTTCCGCGACCCCGACCGCGAGGTCGCTTACGTCTCGACGCTGCGCGCGCAGCGGGCTGCGGCGATCCTGCTGATCGGCTCGGCGTTCGAGGACCGCGCGTGGGAACGCGCGATGGCGGCCGAGCTCGAGCCGTACCGCCGCGGCGGCGGGCAGGTCGCGGCGGTCAGCCGCCACCGCGGGCTCAAGATCGACACCGTGCAGCCGGACAACAAGGGTGGCGCCGCGGCGCTGGCCAAGGCGCTGGTCGGGCTCGGCCACAAGCGGTTCGCCGTGCTCGCCGGCCCGCGGAAGCTGAGCACGGTCATCGACCGGCTGGCCGGGTTCACCGACGCGCTCGCCGAACACGGCATCACCCTGCACGAAGACGACGTCATCGAGGCCGCGTTCACCCGCGACGGCGGCTACGAGGCGACGAAGCGGTTGCTCGCCGGCCGCAAGCGCAAGCTGCCGACCTGCGTCTTCGCCGTCACCGACGTGATGGCGATCGGCGCGCTGACGGCGTTGCGCGAGGAAGGTCTCTCCGTGCCCGGCGACATCTCCGTCGCCGGGTTCGACGACATCCCGGTGGTCCGCGACCTCGCCCCGGCGCTGACCACCGTCCGGCTGCCGCTGGAGGAGCTGGGCGAACGGGCGATGGACCTGGCGATCAAGGGGGCCGGGGGCACCCGGCCGCGGACCGTCCGGCTGTCGGGCGAGGTCGTCTTGCGGGAAAGCACCGCGCGCCCCAAGCGCTGACCCGGACGGGCCTTGTCGTGCTCTGGCACAGGCCCTACCGTGGCCGTATCGTGCACTGGAGAAAGCGCTTTCTGACTTGCGGAGGTCTCCCGATGCTCCTGCTCCCGGTTCCCGGCGGCGGGCTCGTGAACTGGTCACCGTCCGGCCCGGCGCTCCCCGAAGCAGCGTGCACGCCGCCGTCGTCCCGGATCGCCTACGCCGCCGTGCACGTCGTCGCGGACGCGCTCGCCGACGAGCCCGGCGCCGTCGACTGGGACACCACGCTGGCCTTCCGCGAACACCTCTGGGCGTGCGGGCTCGGCGTCGCCGAGGCCATGGACACCGCGCAACGCGGCATGGGCCTCGACTGGGCCACGACGAAGGAGCTGGTCACCCGCACCGGCGCGCTCGCCGCGGGACGTCGCTGGTGCGCCGGCGTCGGCACCGACCAGCTGCCGCCGGGGACGGCGACCATCGCGTCCATTGTGGACGCCTGGCGCGAGCAGCTGGACCTGGTCGGCGGCGCCGGCGCGGTCCCCGTCGTGATGGCGAGCCGGGCGCTGGCCGCCGCGGCGCAGGGCCCCGGCGACTACCACGCGGCCTACGGGAAGCTGCTGTCCGAGGCGGGCGGCCCGGTCCTGCTGCACTGGCTCGGCGAGCAGTTCGACCCCGCGCTGGCCGGCTACTGGGGCCACCACGACGTCCGCGCCGCGGCCCGCGAACTGGCGACCCTGTGCGCCGAGCACGCGGGCACGATCGCCGGGGTGAAGGTCTCGGTGCTGGACGCCGAGGTCGAGACGGAGTTCCGGCGCGCGCTCCCCGGGAGCGTCGCCTGCTACACCGGCGACGACTTCCACTACCCCGAGCTCATCGCCGGCGACGAGCGGGGCCACAGCGAAGCCCTGCTCGGCATCTTCGACCCGATCGCGCCGGTCGCCGCGGCGGGGCTGCGCCGCCTGGACGACGGCGACCGCGCCGGGTTCCACGCCCTGCTCGACCCGACCGTGCCGCTGGCGCGAGAGATCTTCCGCGCGCCGACGCGGCACTACAAGACCGGCGTCGTCTTCCTCGCCTGGTTGAACGGTCATCAAGAGCACTTCCGGATGCTCGCCGGGAGCGAGTCCGCGCGCACGATCACCCACCTCGCGACGCTGCTGCGGCTGGCCGACGCGGCCGGCGTGCTCGCCGACCCCGAGCGGGCCGTCGCCCGGATGCGGCCGTTGCTGCGGGTCGCGGGGGTCGTGTGATGGACCCGCGGTTCAGCCTCAACCAGATCACCACCAAGGCCTGGTCGCTGCCCGAAGCGGTGGCCGGGTGCGCCGCGGCCGGCGTCGGCTGGATCGGGCTGTGGCGGGACAAGGTCGCGGAAACCGGCGTCGACGAGGCCGCACGCCTGCTGAAGGAACACGGTGTCCGGGTTTCGTCGTTGTGCCGCGGTGGGTTCTTCACCGGGGTGACGCCGGAAGGGTCCCCTGTGGACGGTGTGGCGCAGACGCGGGAAGCGATCGACGAGGCCGCGACGCTCGGTGCCGACGTCCTCGTGCTGGTCGTGGGCGGGATCGCGGGCAACGACCTCGCCGCGTCCCGGCAGCGCGTCGCGGACGCCGTGGGCGAGCTCGCACCGTATGCAGGGGAACGCGGCGTGCGGCTCGGCCTGGAGCCGCTGCACCCGATGCAGTGCGCGGACCGGTCCGTGCTGTCCACTGTGGAGCAAGCACTGGCGATCGCCGTCGAGCACCCGGCGGAGCAGGTCGGCGTGATCGTCGACGAGTTCCACGTCTGGTGGGACCCGCGGATCGAGGAGTCGATCGCCGCGGCCGCCGGCCGGATCGCCGGGTTCCACGTGTGCGACGTCCTCGTGCCGCTGCCCGACCCGCTGCTCGGCCGCGCGCTGCCGGGCGACGGCCCGATCGACCACCGCCACCTGCGCGCCCACGTCGAGGCCGCCGGCTACACCGGCCCGATCGAGGTCGAGGTGTTCAACGCCGGGCTGTGGGCCCGGCCGGGGGCGGAGGTGCTGGCCGAGACCGTCGCGGCGTTCGAGCGCCACGTGGCCTGACCCGCCGGTAGGCTGGCTCCATCAGGCGGACGGGGGTCGCTCGGTGGCGGAAGACGACGGGGCGGTCCGGAGCGTGCTGCGCGCGTTCGACCTGCTGGCCCACTTCACCGACCGCCGCCGGACGTGGTCGGTCAAGGACCTCACCGCCGCGAGCGGCCTGGCGAAGACGACGGTGCTGCGGCTGGTCGCCACCTGCGAGCAGCGGGGCCTGCTGTGGACGCGCCCGGACGGGCGGGTCACCGTCGGGCCGGGGATGCTGCGCTGGGCCCAGCTGGCGAACGCCGCGTGGCAGCTGCCCGAGCCGGTCCGCCAAGTGCTGCGCGAGCTGGCCGAGGAATACGGCGAAACGGTCAACTTGTACGTCCGCAGCACCGAAGTGCTCGTCTGCGTGGCCCAGCAGGAGGGTTCGCGGGCCATCCGGCACGTCGGCCACGTCGGGGACGAGCTGCCGCTCGGGTGCGGGGCCGCCGGGAAGGTGCTCGCCGGCGCCGAGGGCGTCGCGGTCGGGCACGGCGAGCCGGAGCCGGGCGCGTCCAGCGTCGCCGCCCCGGTGCTCGACGCCGACGGGCGGCTGCTGGCCGCGCTGGCCGTCACCGGCCCGACCACGCGGTTCACGGCCGAGGCGGTGGCGGAGTTCGGGGCCGGAGTGACGGACGCCTCACGACGCATTTCGCGGATCGGTTTCGGTGGCCGGCCGGAGTAGAACGTAGGCTCCCGGCATGCCGAACCTGCTGGTGGTGGAAGACGACGCCGCGATCGGCAGCGTGCTCGAATCGACCCTGCGACTGCACGGTTACCAGGTGTGCTGGCGCCGCGACGGCCGCACCGCCCTGCAGGCCGCCGCGTCCGGCGACTTCGACCTGGTGCTGCTCGACCTCGGCCTGCCCGACCTCGACGGCGTCGAGGTCTGCCGCCGCCTGCGGGCCGCGCTGCCCGCGGCGGTGCTGGTCATCCTCACCGCGCGGCAGGAGGAGATGGACGTCGTCGTCGGCCTCGACGCCGGCGCGGACGACTACCTCACCAAGCCGATCCGGCTGGGCGAGCTGCTGGCCCGGGTGCGCGCGCACCTGCGCCGCGGCGCGCCGGCCGCGGCCCGGCCCCCGGTGACCATCGGCGGGCTGACCGTCGACATCGCCGGCCGCCGCGCCACCCTGGGCGGGCGCGAGGTCGTGCTGCGGGCCAAGGAGTTCGACCTGCTGGCGCGGCTGGCCGAGCAGCCCGGGGTCGCCGTCAGCCGCGAGACGCTGATGTCCGAGGTCTGGGACGCGCACTGGTACGGCTCGACGAAGACGCTGGACGTGCACATCGCGGCGGTGCGCCGCAAGCTCTCGTCGGCGGCCGGGCCCGACGCCGAGGTGCCCCGGATCGCCACCCTGCGCGGCCACGGGTACCGGCTGGAGGACCCCGCCCGGACCGTCGCCGAGGGGTAGCTGTGCGCCGCCGGATCATCTCCTTGACGGTGCTGGCCGCCCTGGTCGCGACCGTGCTGTTCGCGTTGCCGCTGTTCATCGCGGCCATGCAGTACTACCGCGACGACACCAAGGCGGACCTGGAACGAGCCGCGGACGCGACGGCGCTCGGCGTGGCCGACGAGCTCGCCGCCGGGCGCCCGCCGGTCCTGCCGCCGCTGGACGACGACGAAGCCGGCACCGAGGTCGGGATCTACGGCCCGGACGCGCGGCTGCTGACCGGCCGGGGTCCGGCCGTCGGCGGGTCGGTCGAGCGGCAGGCGGCGAGCGCCACGCTGGACGTCGTCATCGGCCGCGAAGCCGACGAAGTGGTGCTGGCGGTCCCGGTGCTCAACGGCGCGCGGGTGACCGGGGTGGTGCGCGCCGCGATCCCGATGTCGGAGCTGCGGATGCGGGTCGGGCTGACCTGGCTCGGCATGGCCGCGCTCGCGGTGGTGGCGATCGGGGCGAGCTGGCTGACGGCCCGGCGGTACACGACCCGGCTGGTCCGGCCGCTGGAGGAGCTGGCCGCCGCGGCCGGCCGGCTCGGCGAGGGCGACTTCACCGCCCGCGGCCCGCGAGCAGGGATCGCCGAGATCGACCGGGTCGGCGAGGCGCTGGCCGCCACCGCGACCCGGATCGGCGAGACCCTCGAGCGCGAGCGCGCGTTCTCCGCGGAGGCGTCCCACCAGCTGCGGACCCCGCTGACCGGGCTGCGCCTGCAGCTGGAGGCCGCGCTGGAGACGCCGGACGCGGACCCCCGGGAAGCGATCCGCGCCGGGATCGCGTCCGCCGACCGGCTGGAACGCACCATCGAGGACCTCCTGGCACTGGGCCGCGAACGCCGGGCCCCGCGGGCCGAGCTCGACCTCGACGCCCTCCTGGAGGAGATCCGGCAGGCCGGCGAGGCGCTGCTCGCACCGCACGGGCGCACGCTGCGGATCACCCGCGAGGAGCCGCCGCCGGCACGGGTGGCGGCCGCGGCGGTCCGCCAGGTCCTCGGCGTACTACTGGACAACGCGGCGACGCACGGTCGTGGAACGGTGACGCTGGTCGCCCGCGACGCGGGCGACGCGCTGGCCATCGACGTCGCCGACGAGGGCCCCGACCTGGGCGAAAAGGACCCGTTCGCGACGGCGGCGGCCGGCCACGGCATCGGCCTGCGGCTGGCCCGCAGCCTCGCCGAGGCGGAAGGCGGCCGCCTCCGGCTCAGCCGTCCCGACCCCCCGACGTTCACGCTCCTCCTCCCAGCCGACGAACCCCCCACCCCGACGTGACGAACCGGGCATCACACGTGACTGGACGGGCATCACACGTGTCTGGGGAGGCATCACGCGTGACTGGAGGGGCATCGCGCGTGATGCCCCTCCAGACACAGGTGATGCCCGGCTGGTCACGGGTGCCGGCTACATCGGGAAGACCGCCCGGAGGGCGGCCGAGATCGGTTCGAGGTCGGCGACGAGACCGTCGAGCTCTTCGGGGCTCAGTGCGTTGTACGGCGCTTCGGCGAGCCGGTCGGTCAGCGCCTCGACGCGGCCCTTCGTGGCCTCGCCGGCGGGGGTGAGCCAGCCGTCGGCGCCGATGAGACCGCGGGCGCGCATGCCGTCGACGACCGCGTCCAGCTGCGCCGCCGGGAGGTGCCAGACCCGGCCGAACTTCTCCGCGGCCGTACCGGTGGACAAGGCGTGGAGCACATGAGCTTCCGTCCCGCCGATGCCCTCGGTCAGCAACGCGACGGTGTGCCCGTCGCCGCGCTGCTCGCGCAGCAGGGTGGCCGCGTGCCACAGCCGGGCCACCGGTTCCTGGGGTACCGGCACCGTGCGCAGAGCGGCGAAGAGGGGGCGCCCCTCCACCGGTGCGCTGGTCGCCGCGGTCAGCAGGAGGTCGGCGGCGCGCGCGACGGCGGGGTCGTCGGCGAGGTCGCCGAGGATCCGGCGGATGCCCGCGACGCAGCCCTGTTCACGCGCGGCCAGCGCCGCCTCGGGCGTGGTCAGGTCCCACACCTGGGGGATGTGGCGGGCCACCTCGCCGGGGGCGAAGTTGTAGAAGACCGCGTGGACCACCTCGGCCGGCACGGCCCGCCCGAACGGCGCCGCCCGTCCGGCGAAGTAGGCGTCCCACGGGTTGCGCAGACCCAAGGCCATCAGGGCCGCGTCCGGCTCGTCGGTGAAGTAGGGGACCAGACCGAGCGGCTCGACCAGGTCGTACATGCGGCGGGCGACGGGTTCCGGGTGCGACATCGTTCATCCTGTGGGTCCAGGCGGCGCCCTGGGTGGCGGCCGCTCACCTACTCCACGAACTGCGTACCCCGGATCCGACACCCGAGCTGCCATCAATTTTTGGCGGGCCCAGGCCGCCTGGAACGAATCGCCACGTTTCGCGCGTCTTGTGCAATGAATCACCTGTGATTCATCTGTACGCGCAACGTTGCCCTGTTTTGCGTGCCGAAGACGGCAGATACCGTCGTCGGCATGAATCTGCGAGCCGCGACGGTGCGGCGGAAACCGGTCACCGATCTGGTCGCCGAAAGTGATCATGGCACGTTGAAGCGGTCGCTCGGGCTCGGGCAGCTGACCATGCTGAGCATCGGCGCGACGCTGGGCAGCGGGATCTTCGTCGTCCTCGGCGAAGCCGTCCCGGTGGCCGGGCCGGCCGTGGTCCTCTCGTTCGCGCTCGCCGGGGTCACCGCACTCTTCTCCGCGCTGTCCTACGCCGAGCTCGCCGGCATGATCCCGCTGTCCGGTTCGTCCTACTCCTACGCCTATGCCACGCTCGGCGAGCTGGTCGCCTGGGTCTGCGGCTGGTGCCTGGTCCTCGAATACGGCGTCTCGGTGGCCTCGGTCGCCGTCGGCTGGGGGCAGTACCTCAACGAACTGCTGCGGCTGGCCTTCGGCTTCGCCATCCCGGACGCGCTCAGCCAGCCGCCGGGCTCGGGCGGGATCGTCAACGTGCCCGCCATCGTCGTCGTGGTCCTCGCGATGCTCCTGCTGCTGTCCGGCGCGAAGGAGAGCGCGCGGGCCAACGCCGTCATGGTCGCCGTCAAGATCGTGACGCTGGTGCTGTTCTGCGCGATCGCGTTCACCGCGGTCAAGGCTCGGAACTTCACGCCGTTCCTGCCGCTGGGCCTCGCCGGGATGAGCGCCGGCGCCGCCAAGCTCTTCTTCTCCTACATCGGGTTCGACGCCGCGTCGACCGCCGGCGAGGAGGCGAAGAACCCGCAGCGCGACCTGCCGCGGGCGATCCTGCTCTCACTCGGCATCGTCACCGTGCTGTACTGCCTGGTCGCCGTGGCCGCCGTCGGCGCGCTGCCGTGGCAGGAGTTCGACGGCCAGGAGGCGGCGCTGTCGCACGTGCTCTCCGTCGTCTCGGGCAACCCGTTCTGGGCCGGCCTGCTCGCCGTCGGGGCGATCGTGGCGATCTCCAGCGTCGTGCTGACCGTCCTCTACGGACAGACCCGCATCCTGTTCGCGATGTCCCGCGACGGCCTCGTGCCGCCGTCGCTGTCCAAAGTGGACCCGAAGTCGGGCTCGCCGCGGATCAACACGCTGGTGGTCTCGGGGTTCGTCGCCGTCCTGGCCGCGTTCATCCCCCTGGGCAAGCTCGCCGACGCCACCAGCATCGGGACGCTGTTCGCGTTCCTGCTGGTCAACATCGCCGTCCTGCTGCTGCGCAAGCGCCAGCCCGACCGGCCGCGCACGTTCCGCGTGCCGCTCTCCCCGGTGACGCCGCTGCTGGGCGTCCTCTGCTGCGGCTACATGATGTTCAGCCTCGACGGCGCCACCTGGGTCGTCTTCGGCGCCTGGATGGCGCTGGGCCTGCTGATCTACTTCGGGTACGGCATCCGGCGGTCGAGGCTCGCATGAGGGTCGCGATCCACCAGGGCCCGGTCGACGCGCTCCCCGACGCCGTCGCGGCATCCGGCGCGGACCTCGTCGTCACGGCGGAGATGAGCACCACCGGCTACCACATCGGCGCCCGCACGCACGAGCTCGCGGAGCCCGCCGACGGCCCGACCGCGGCCAGGATGTCCGCGCTGGCGAAGGAAACCGGCGTCGCATTGGCGTACGGCTACCCGGAAGCCGACGGCGGAGACGTCTACAACAGCGTCCAGCTCGTCGACGCGACCGGGCAGCGACGCGCGAACTACCGCAAGACGCACCTGTTCGGCGACCTCGACAAGGCGTGGTTCACCCCGGGCGACGAGCCGGTCGTGCAGGCCGACGTCGCCGGCGTCCGGGTCGGGCTGCTGATCTGCTACGACGTCGAGTTCCCCGAGCTGGTGCGCGCGCACGCGCTGGCCGGCACGGAGCTGCTGGTCGTGCCGACCGCGCTGATGAGCCCGTACGAGCTGGTCGCCGACACGCTGGTGCCGGCGCGGGCCTACGAGAGCCAGCTGTTCGTTGCCTACGCCAACCGTTGCGACGTCGAACAGGAGCTGACGTACTGCGGACGCTCCTGCGTCGTCGCGCCCACCGGCGAGGTGCTGACTCGCGCCGGCTCCGGCCCGGCGCTGATCACCGCCGAAGTGACCCGGGAAGCGCTCGCCGCGTCCCGGCTGGAGAACACCCACCTGGCCGACCGGCGGCCCGAACTGTACCGAGGAACCACCGCATGACCTCCGCTGTCCCGACCGCGATCCACCACGACGAGCCGGCGGGCCGCCCGATCACCATGTTCGGCCCCGACTTCCCGTTCGCCTACGACGACTACCTCGCCCACCCCGCCGGGCTGGGCTCGGTGCCCGCTCACCGGCACGGCACCGAGGTGGCGGTGATCGGCGGCGGCCTGTCCGGCATCGTCACGGCGTACGAGCTGATGAAGCTCGGCCTGCGCCCGGTGGTCTACGAAATCGCCGAAATCGGCGGCAGGCTGCGCACCGTGCGGTTCCCCGGCTGCCCGGACGACGTCGTCGCCGAGATGGGCGCGATGCGCTTCCCGCCCGCGTCGACCGCGCTGTTCCACTACATCGACAAGGTCGGGCTCGAGACGACGCCGTTCCCCAACCCCCTGGCGCCGGGGACGCCGAGCACGGTCGTCGACCTCAAGGGACAGACCCACTACGCGCGGACGCCGGCCGACCTGCCCGCGGTGTTCGCCGACGTCGCCGCCGCGTGGGACCGGACGCTGGCCGAACACGCGTCGTTCGCCGAGATGCAGACGGCGATCCGCGACCGCGACGCGAAGACGGTCAAGCGGCTGTGGAACGAGCTCGTCCCGAAGCTGGACGACCAGACGTTCTACGGGTTCCTCTGCGACTCCCCCGCGTTCGCCTCCTTCCGCCACCGCGAGATCTTCGGCCAGGTCGGCTTCGGTACCGGTGGCTGGGACACCGACTTCCCCAACTCCATCCTGGAAATCCTGCGCGTCGTCTACACCGGCGCCGACGACGAGCACCGCAGCATCGCCGGCGGCAGCCGGCAGCTCCCCCTGCGGCTGTGGGAACACGCGCCGGCCGAGGTCGCTTTCTGGCCCGCCGGAACGTCGCTGGCTTCGCTGCACGAGGGCGGGCCGCGTCCGGGTGTCACGCGGCTGCACCGGACGGCGCCGAACAACATCACGGTGACGGACGCGTCCGGGCACATCCGGACGTTCCCGGCGGCGGTGTTCACCGCGCAGAGCTGGATGCTGCTGTCCAAGATCGAATGCGACGAGGCGCTGTTCCCGATCGACCACTGGACGGCGATCGAGCGCACCCACTACATGGAGTCGTCGAAGGTGTTCGTGCCGGTCGACCGGCCGTTCTGGCTCGACCCCGACCCGGCGACCGGCCGCGACACGATGAGCATGACGCTGACCGACCGGATGCCGCGCGGCACCTACCTGCTCGGCGACGACCCCGCGAAGCCGGCGGTGATCTGCCTGTCGTACACGTGGGCCGACGACTCGCTGAAGTGGCTGCCGCTTTCGGTGACCGAGCGCGTCGAGGTGATGCTGCAGTCGCTGCGCGAGATCTACCCCGGCGTCGACGTCCGGAAGCACATCATCGGCGACCCGGTGACCGTGTCGTGGGAGGCGGAACCGCACTTCATGGGCGCGTTCAAGGCAAACCTGCCCGGACACTACCGCTACCAGCACCGGCTGTTCACGCACTTCGTCCAGGACGAGCTGGCGGAGCGTCACCGCGGGCTCTTCCTGGCGGGTGACGACGTCTCGTGGACGGCGGGCTGGGCCGAAGGCGCGGTGCAGACCGCGCTCAACGCCGTTTGGGGCGTGCTGCACCACTTCGGCGGCGAAACGGACCCCGCGAACCCGGGGCCCGGCGACGGCTTCGCCGACATCGCCCCGATCACGCTGCCGGACTGAGCATGCCCCGATCGTGGTACCCGGGAGACTGAACTGCCCTGTTCAGCGGGCCGTGCGACGATGGGACCATGAACACCGAGCCGGCGCCGAGATGGCGAAGACTGGAACCGGACGAACGGAAGGAACAGATCTACGTCTGCGCGGCGCGGCTGTTCGGTGACCGGCCCTACTCTGAAGTGTCCACTTCGGACATCGCCGCCGCGGCCGGCGTCGCGCGAGGGTTGATCAACCACTACTTCGGCACGAAACGCGAGCTGTACCTGGAAATCATCCGGCGCGCGCTGACCGTGCCGCGGCTGGCCGTCGAGATCCTGCCGGACGGGCCGCTCGAACTGCGCGCCGACGTCGCCATCGAGTGGTTCCTCGACATGGTCACCAGCCAGGAGCGGATGTGGCTGGCCGCGATCGCGCCGGAGGGCATCGGGCGCGACCTCGAGGTGGAACGGATCCTCGAAGAGGCCGACCGCGAGTCCGCCGACCGCGTGCTCGAAGCCGTCGGGCTGTCCAGCGAAAGCGAACACGGGCCCGAGCTGAACGCGCTCGTGCGCGCGTTCGGGGGGATGGTGAAGTCCGCCGGCCGGGAATGGCTCGTGCGCGGGTCGCTGACCCGCGCCCAGGTGCACCTGCTGCTGTCCAAGTCGCTCGTCACGCTGGTCGGCGAGATCTTCCCGGCGATCCAGGCGGCACCGGCGCAGCCGGACGGTCGCGAATAGACCGAAGCCCCCGGCGCCACGAGGGGGAGGAGGGCGCCAGGGGCTCCGGGTCGGCGGCGGACCGCCGACGCACGCTCACGGTACGCCGGAGCGCTGTCAAGTCGCTGTCAACCCTTGTCGTCCGCTGGGCCGTCCGATTCGCGCAGTTGCCCGAGCCGGTGGGCGAGGCCGTCGAGACAGCGCTGGACCGCGTAGTCGTACACCTGGGCGTAGTACCCCGCGGCGAGGTCGGGATCGCCCATCAGGTCGTGCATCGCCGAGCCGAGCTCGGCCATCCCGGGCAGGTCGGCCCGCTCGCGGTAGGTCGCGTACTCCTCGGTGTTGTCGATCCGCAGCGCGAGTGCGCCGTCGCGGTCGTCCTCCATCGCGACGAACTGGCACGCGGTCATCAGCAGCAGGTTGTAGGCCATCGGGCTCTCGCGGCCGAAGCCGGCCCGGAGCAGCACGCCGACACCGGCGTCGATGCTGCGCGTGGCCGCCTTGACGGACGGGCCGAACAACGCGAGGCGCCGCGCGCAGCCCGGGTAGGCCCGCAGCACCGCGCGCAGGTTGGCCAGCAGCTCGGTGAACCAGTCCTGCCACGGCAGGTGCGCTTCGGGCAGCTCCAGCAGGCCGACCACCCGGTCGACGACGGCGTTGACCACCGCGTCCCGGTCGCCGACGTGGTGGTAGATCACCGCGGGATAGGCCTCGACCGCGCGGGCGAGCTCCCGCAGCGTCCAGTTGTCGAGGCCACGTTCGCCGGTGAGCGTCGTCGCCGCGCTGATGATCCGGTCGGCCGTGAGGGCCGGGAGCCCCGCCGCGGCCCGCGACCGGGGGCGCTGTCCGGTACCCGAGGATGAGGTCGGCATGGGGGGTAACGGTAACCGCACGGGTGGGACCGGTGCCAGCTC
This sequence comes from Amycolatopsis sp. NPDC114504, assembly GCF_055633595.1. Taxonomy (NCBI): domain Bacteria; kingdom Bacillati; phylum Actinomycetota; class Actinomycetes; order Pseudonocardiales; family Pseudonocardiaceae; genus Amycolatopsis; species Amycolatopsis sp. NPDC114504. The sequence goes on from NZ_JBVKDU010000003.1 coordinate 50,697, forward strand.
CGCACGGGTACGGCAGGATCGGGACATGGCACGCGCACAGGCCAACGGTCTCGAGCTCGAATACGACACTTTCGGCGATCCGGGCGATCCGCCGCTGGTACTGGTGATGGGCCTCGGCGCCCAGATGATCACCTGGGAGGACGGTTTCTGCGAGCTGCTGGCCGGCCGCGGGTTCTTCGTGGTGCGCTACGACAACCGGGACGTCGGGCTCTCCACCTGGCTCGACGAGCTGCCCGCGCCGGATCTGGCCGCGCTGGCGGGCGGCGACCTTTCGACGGCGCCGTACCTGCTTTCGGACCTCGCGGACGACGCCGTCGGGCTGTTCGACGCTCTCGGCATCGACCGCGCGCACGTCGTCGGCGCGTCGATGGGCGGGATGATCGTGCAGCAGCTGGCGATCGACCACCCGGACCGGCTGCTGTCGGTCACCTCGATCATGTCGACCACCGGCGACCCGGCGGTCGGGCGGGCCGAACCGTGGGCACTGGCGCTGCTGACGCGGCTACCGGCGTCGACGCGCGAGCAGGCGCTGGCCGACAGCGTCGACGGCTACCGGCGGCTCGGGTCACCCGGCTACCCGGACGACCCGGCGTTCCTGCTGGCCAAGGCGACGCTGCACTACGACCGCGCCCGCCACCCGGTGGGCACGCTGCGCCACGCGGCGGCGATCCTGGCTTCGGGCGACCGGACGGCGGGCCTGCGTTCGGTGCGGCTGCCGGCGTTGGTGGTGCACGGCGACGCCGACCCGCTGATCGACGTCAGCGGCGGCAAGGCGACGGCGGAGGCGATCCCGGGCGCGGAGCTGCTGGTGATCCCGGGCATGGGCCACAACCTGCCGCACGCGGTCTGGCCGACGCTGACCGCGGCGATCGCCGGCCTGGCAGGTCAATAAGGCGTCAAGAACCCGGGGTCCGGGCGTACGGAACGCGTCCGGGCCCGGGTTCCCCGGCTTGCCGCGGGGTTCGCTGGACGGCATGAGTGGTGGCTTCGGGTTCCCGTTCGGCTGTGCGACGGCGGTGGTCGCGGTGCTACTGGCAGAACTGTGCGGGGCGACGGCACATCCGTGGTACGCGCTGGTCACGCTGGGCGCGGTGGTGCTGCTGACGGCGTTCTGGAGTACGGCCACCGCCGCGATCGGGGTCGCGGCGGTGGCGTGGGCACTGGACTCGGGGTTCGTGCTCGGCCGGGCCGGCGAACTCGCCTTCTCCGCGGCGGCCGGTCTCGCCGCCTTGGCCTTCGCCGCGCTCGTCGCCTTCGGCTCCTTCGCGCGGCTCATCTCCCGCGCTTCGGTGCCGGTCCGGATCCCGGCTCCGCGCCGTCCGGCCGAGGTCCCGGCTTCCCAGGCGATGACCACGGCGAGCTGACCCGGTTCCGGCCTCCGGCCGGTCCGGCCTCGGGTCCGGCCTCCAGCCGGCGGGATCGGGAGGCCCGCCGGCCGTGTCGACCCTCCAGACACACGTGTCGTCCGTCCAAGCACGCGTGTCGTCCGTCCAGGCACGCGAGTTCGCCGTTCCGACACACCGGACTCGCGTGGTCGGAAGAGCATCTCGCGTGAGTGAACGGTCGACACGCGTGTCTGAGGGTCGACACGTCAAACCGTGCGCGGGGGCGAAGCCCTGCGCGCCGCCAAAGCCGCGATGATGCGCGGCAGACCGGCGGGATGGAGCGGGTCGATGTCCGTCAGGTCGCGGACGCGGCGCAAGCGGTAGTCGACCGTGTTCGGGTGGACGTGCAGGCGGGCCGCCGTGCGGCGGCGGTTCGTGTCCAGCTCCAGGTACGTCGACAGCGTCTCGACCAGCTCCGGGTGCGCGTCCAACGGCGCCAGCACCGCCGCGAGCCGGTCGCGGGCCTCGCCCGGACGGGTCAGCTGGTACTCCATCAGGACGTCGTCGAGGCGGTACAGCCCCGGCGGGCGCCCGAACCACCGGAGCACGTCCAGCACCTCGCTGGTCCGCCCGGCCACGAGCCGGACCTCCGGCGGCGTCGCGGTGTCGGCCGCCGCCAGCACGTCGACGCCCGCCGCGCGCCCGGCCGTCTCCAGCAGCGTGCCCCACTCCGAGACCGTCGACAGCCGCCCGGCCAACGGCAGCAGCACCAGCCCGCCCGGGCCGTCCAGCGACGCCAAAACGCCGTCGCCGCAAGACTGTTCGAACGCCGCCAGGAACCGCCGCAGCTTCCGGCGGATCGCGATGTCGGCGTCGACGCCCGGGGACGCCTCGTCGGCGTGCGGCCCCAGTTCGACGCTCAGCACCAGGTACCGCGCGGGCAGCGTGATCCCGGCACTGCGGGCGACGACGTCGACCGGGCCGCCGTCGGCCAGCACCGAAAGCAGCGTGCGACGCGCGGTGTGCTCCTGCCCGACCTTCGTGCGCAGCTCCTCCAGGTAGCCCCGCGTGACCGCGCCGGTGACGGTGCCGACGAACGCCAGCACCCGATCCGCGACGTCGAGGAGGTCGGCGACGTCCGCGCTGCCCGCGTCGGCCGAGCCGACGGCGAAGATTTCCCGCGCGCCGACGTGGTACGCGGTCAGCACGGCCTCCAGCGGGAAGCCCTCCTCCGCGCGGCGCACCGCGGACGCGCCGATCTGCCGCAGCTCGGCGTCGTTGAGCTGCCGGTCTTCGCGCAGGCTCCGGGCGAACGCGCGCACCGCCTGCCGGGTGATCCGCGCGATGTCGCCGGCGAGCTCCTCCACCGGCAGCCGCCGGTAGTCCGCGACGTCCTCCTGGATGCGCGTCAGCACCCGCGCGATCAGCTCCGGCTCCTCCTGGGTGAGCCGCTCGTGGACGCGCTGCCCGCCGAGGGCCAGGTCGCCGCCGGTTTTGTGCTCCGTCACAACCGATCCCCTCGTTCTCTGCCCGGATTCCCAGTCAATCCGGGCACCGTCGGTGCCGATGGTGTCACGGAGACCAATCATCGGCACAACGTCAAGGAGGACGGCGTGCGAGTGAGGACAACGGCGTTCATCACGATCTTGGTCGCGGCTCTCGCGACGACGGCGGGTACGGCCGAAGCGAGCACCGCAGGCGAGTACGTGGCACTCGGGGACTCGGCCGCGGCCGGCCCGCTGATCCTGCCCCCGGACCTCTCGTCCCCGGGCTGCCTCCGGTCGCTCGCGAACTACCCGCACGTCGCCGCGAAGCAGCTCGGCACCCCGCTGAAGGACGTCACGTGTTCAGGCGCGACGACCGCGGACATGTACGCGCCGCAGTCGACGGAGACCGGCGCGGTCCCGCCGCAGCTGGACGCGCTCGGCGCGAGCACGAAGACCGTGACGCTGACCATCGGCGGCAACGACGTCGGCCTGGTCGGCGCCGCGACCAGCTGCATCAACCTGCTGCCCGGCATCAACCCGGACTGCGTCGACCGCTACACCGCCGGCGGGCACGACCAGCTGGCCGAGAAGATCGCGGCGTTCGAGCCGACGTGGGGCGCCCTGCTGGACGCGATCCATGCGCACGCACCGAACGCGGCCGTTTTCGTCGCCGGGTACGGCACCTACCTGCCGCACAACGGGTGCTGGCCGGTCGCGCCGCTGACCCCGCGCGACGCGAACTACATCCAGGGCAGCGTCGACAAGACGAACGCGGCCCTGGCCCGCCAGGCGGCGGCGCACAACGCGCGGTACGTCGACGTCCGGACGGCGTCCATCGGGCACGACGTCTGCAAGCTGCCCGGCGTGAAGTGGTTCGAGAGCGTGATCCCGACGTCGGTCGCGGCCCCGTTGCACCCCAACGCCACCGGGATGCGCCACATCGGGGCGCTGGTGACGGCGGCGATCGGCGGCTGAGGCCGGGCAGCACCGCGCGAGGTGGCGCACGATCGCGGCCGGCGCGGCGGAATGCGGCTGCGGCAGGCAGCTCGAGCCGGGCGCGCCGCGGCGATCAGCGGCTGAGACCGGGCAGCACCGCGCGAGGTGGCGCCGTCCGGTCGCGGCCGGCGCCACGAAACGCGGCTGCGGTAAGCAGCTCAAGCCGGGCACGCCGCAGCGGCCGGCCCGCAACCGCGGCGATCAGCGACTGAGACCCGGCCAGCGCCGGGCGGCACGGGGTGCGGCTGCAGTGACCAGCGGCCGTGCTCGCGGCGATCGGCGGCTGAAGTCCGGGCGCCGGTCCCCCCGACCGGCGCCCGGACGCCGTGGTCAGTGGCTGAAGTCCCAGCGGCTGGCGCCGTGCGGCTCAGCGCTGGCGATGCCCACCGCCCGGTGCAGTGCGAGCCGGTACAGGTGCCAGGGCGCGGGGCCGGCGCCCGGTGCCATGAACGGCGCGTTGAACCCGCCGTTTTCCACCGTCGCGGGCCAGCCGCCCTCGCCGTAGACCGCCGCCACCCGATCCAGGGTGGCGGTGTCCGCGACGCGGTGGGCCTCGCCCTCCATCGTCAGGTCCAGGCCGTTCAGGCGCACCGACACGCTGCACGCCGGGTTCGCCGCCAGGTTGCGGGCCCGGCGGGTGCCCGGCCCGCTCACGAAGTACAGCGCGTCGTCCACCCAGATGGCTCCGACGCCGGCCGCGTGCGGGCGGCCGTCGGGGCGGACGGTGCCGACGAAGAACGTCAGGTTTTCGTGCGGGGTCTGGGTCGCGAGGAGGTCGCGCGCCCTGCTCCACGGCAGCGCCGCGGACCCGGTCCGGTCGAGGTTCTTGGTGTGCGTGGGTTCCGTCATGCCTACGCGTCGAACGGGAGGATCGCGGATCGACACGCTTCCAGGGTTTTCGCGCCGCCGGGGTCGTCGTCGCTGGTCGCGGGCACGATCGCCAGCTCGTCGATCCCGGCTTCCGCGTACTCGGCGGCCTTCGCGGCGACCTCCTCGCGGGACCCCAGCAACCCCACCACGGCGATCGCCGACGCCGGCACCGCGGCCAGCAGCTCACGCGGGTGCGGACGCGTGCGCGCGAAGTCGACGAGCTCCCCGAACCCCGCCGCGCGGAACATCTCGCCGTAGCCCGGCGCCGCCAGGTACCCGACCACGCCGCGACGCAGTTGTTCGAGCGACGCCGGCCCGGGATCCACCGCGCCGACCACCCACGCAGCGACCGGCGGTGGCACTACACCCGCCCGCGCGGCCGCTTCCCGCAGCCCACGCACCAGCGTCGCCGCCGCGGCCGGGCTGACCAGGTTGACCACCATCCGGTCGGCGTGCCGCGCGGCGACGTCGAGCGCGCGCGGCCCGAACGCCGCGATCGTCAACGGCGATTTCGGCGCGGCCAACCGCAACCGGTACCCCTGAGAACCCACCACCGATCCGTCCACAGTGGACTTATCGCCGGAAACCAGCTGCCGCACGGCGATCGCCGACTCCTCCAGCGCCGTGGCCGCGCGCGAGCGGGACCGGCCGTGCCACCCCCGCACCACGACGTCGCTGGACGTGCCGAGCGCGACGCCGGTCGTCCGCCCGGTCAGCGCCGCGACCGACGCCACGCCCATCGCGATCGTCGCCGGGTCCCGCACGGTCACCGCCAGCGGCCCGAAGGTCAGCGAAAGGGACGAAGTCGCCGCACCGATCGCGGTCCCCAAGGCGAACGCGTCCCACGTCGCCATCTCGCCGATCCACAGCTCTTCGTACCCGGCGGCCTCGGCGGCGCGCGCGGTTTCGAGGGCCTCCTCCGGCGGACGGTCCTGCCAAAGCCCCAGCGACACCGAAAGCCTCATGCGGTGACCACCATCGTGACGACCGTGGTGAACGAGCCGCCGATGTTCAGCGTCAACGCCGTCCGCGCGCCGTCGACCTGCGTCTCGCCCGCCTTGCCGGTCACCTGCCGGGCGACGTCATGCAGCATCCGGACGCCGGTCGCGCCGACCGGGTGGCCTAGGCCGAGCAGGCCGCCGCCCGGGTTGATCCCGGCCGTGTCGAGGCCACCGTCGGCGATGAACTTGCCGCCGTCGCCGGGCGGCGCGACGCCGAGGTGCTCCAGCGCGACCAGCCCGGTGATCGTGAAGCAGTCGTGCAGCTCGACGACGTCGAGCGCGTCCGGCCCGGCCACGCCCGCGCGCTCGTACGCGTCGGTGACGGCGCCGCGCAGGTGCGGGAACAGGTACTCGCCGTCCGCGGACAGTTTCTCCCGGAGGCCGATGTGGGAGGTGCGGTGGCCGAAGCCGGCGATGCGCGGGAAGCCGCCGCCGAGCCGCTCGGCGAACGCGGGCGAGGCCAGCAGAACCGCCGCGGCGCCGTCGGTGATCCGGCCGCAGTCCTGCTTGCGCAGGCTTCCCTCGATCACCGGGTTGAGGTCGTCGTCGGCCCCGAAGGCTCCCGGAGGGAAGCGCCAGTCGCGGGCCTGGGCGAGTGGATTCGTTGCCGCGCGGTCGAAAGCGTGCGACGCGAACTGCCCGAGATGCTCCGGGTCGAGCCCGTATCGCGAGTCGTACACCGAAGCGACGTCGGCGAAAAGCGCGGGCCACGGGAACTTCGCGGCGACGGCTTCGTGCCCGGCCCACGCGGCGGACCCGAGGTGCTCGGCGGCCCGCTGCCCGTCGACGTTGCGCATCAGCTCGACCCCGACGACCAGCGCCACGTCGTAGCGGCCCGCCTCGATGTCGGCGCACGCGGCGAGGACGGCGGTGCTGCCGGACGCGCACGCGGCTTCGTGCCGGGTCGACGGCACCCCGTCCAGCTCCGGGACGGCCGCGACGAGCAGCCCGCCCAGCTGCGCTTGCCCGGTGAACAGCTCCGCCGCGAGGTTGCCGACGTGCGCGACGCCGACGTCTTCGGCCGTGACACCGGCGTCCGCGAGGGCGGCCGGGACGACCTCGGCGAACAGCTCGAGGATCCCGCGCCCCTCCTTCGCGTAGTTGCGCGCGAAGTCGGTCTGCGCCCCGCCCAGCACGAACACGGTCATGGCCTCACTCCAGACTTTCCCGCAGCTGCCGCTTCAGGATCTTCCCCACCGGGTTGCGGGGCAAGGCGTCGGTGTACTCGAGCCGTTCCGGCAGCTTGAACGCGGCCACCTTCTTCTCGCGCAGGTACGCGACCAGCTCGTCGAGCGACGGCTTCCGCGCCCCGGGCACGACGACCGCGCACACCCGCTCCCCCATGACGTCGTCGGGCACGCCGATGACACCGACGTCGGCGACGTCCGGATGCGCGGCCAGCAGGCCCTCGACCTCGGCGGGCGAGATGTTCATCCCGCCGCGGATGACCAGGTCCTTCATCCGGTCGACGTACTTGAGGAACTCCCCGCGCTCGCCGGCGATCTCGAAGACGTCGCCGGTGCGGAAGTGCCCGTCCTCGTCGAAGGACGACGTGTCCAGCGGCTCGCCCACCGACGTCAAATAGCCGGCGAACACCGTCGGCCCGGCGATGTGCAGCTCACCCGGGCGCCCGGGTCCGGTCACGTGCTCGCCGGTGACCGGGTCGTGCAACCGCACCGACGTCCAGCCGGCGACGGGCGTCGACCACGTGACATCGGAAGCGTAGTTCGGGAAGTAGCTCGCGCGCTGCTCCGGGTCCGGGATGTCGATCGGGCCGGACAGCAGCGCGGTGCCTTCGTTGGAGCCGAAGAAGTTGATGATGTCGATGCCGTACCGCTCGGCCCAGGTGCGCACGAGCCACGGCGAGAGCGGCGCCGAGCCGGAGCCGATCTTCCGCAGCGCGGAAATGTCCACTCCGGACAGGATCTTTTCGTTGTGCAGCAACATGGTCAGCAACGCCGGCGGCGCGAGCGTGTACGTCACGCGTTCGGCGGCGAGCTGCCCCAGGAACACCGGCAGGTCGAACGGGTGGTGCGGGACGAAGACCGCACCGGTCAGCAGCCACGGCAGGAACATCCCGCCGATGCCGGCCATGTTCGTCATGGGGAACGGCGACAGCAAGACGTCTTCGGACGTCAGGCCGGCCGCCTGCGCGCAGCCCGCGGCCGTCGCGAGCCAGTCGCCGTGACAGCGTGGAACCGCTTTCGGCTCGGCTTCGGTGCCGGACGTCCAGCAGATCGTCACGCAGTCGTTCACGTCGGTGTCGAGTTCGGACAGATAGGCGTCCAAAGTGGAGCGGTCCGCTTCGGACAGTGGATCTTCGGGCCAGGCCAGGGCGCCGGCCGGTTCGTCGTCCCCCCGGGCGACGACGAACCGGACCGACGGCGCCGAAGCGCCGATTAGCCCAAGGGCCGCCCCGGCGAGCTCGTGCTCGCCGTATCTGGATGCGGTCACCACCGCGACAGCCCCGGTGCGCCGGCACATCGGACCCATCTCGTACTCCCGGTAGGACACCGGGAACGGGGTGACCACGGCACCGATCCGCACGATCGCGAGGAACGCCTGCACCAGGGCCGAGCAGTTCGGCAACTGCACGGCCACTACGTCGCCTGCTCGCACCCCTCTGGCGAGCAGGAACGCGGCCAGGACGTCGACGCGTTCGTCGAGCCGGTTCCAGGTCCACCGCACCGGGTCGCGTCCGACCAGTGCGGTGGTGTTCGGTGGATCGACCAGCGCGAGACCCTCCGGGTCGGCACTGACCCGCTCCTTCACGAGCCGGTCGATCGTCTCCGCACTCCACCATCCCCGCGTCCGGAAGTCCCGGGCGCGACCCTCTCGATGGCATCTCATGAACGGAGGTTTTCCAGCTGGTCCGCCCGGACCCAGGTCGCGTGAAAACCGAGCGGAACCCGCTGGGGCAACAGGACCCTGGCCACGGGTCCGGCAGCGAGCTCGGCGGCGTCGAAGATGTCCAGTTCCGAGCGTCCCTCACGCTCGTCCTGCACGAACGTCACCAGATAACCGTCCGCCGAATCGGCGGCTGCTCCGTCGCGGGGTGCGAACGGGGCCTCACTGCCCCACCGGCCGGGACCGAACCGGTATTCGGTCTTGGAGCCGGCAAGATTGTCGTAGCGCACGAGCCCGTCGAACTTCAGCGTCGACTCAGGCGAGATGTGCACCGCGTAGGAGTACCGGTTCCGCGTGCCGACCCCACGGGAGTCGACGGTCGGGAACTCGGTGTTGGCGTCGTCGAGCGGGGCCTCGCGGCACACGCCGGTCCGCAGGTTGAAGCGGTAGCGGTGCAGCTGGGCGTCGAGGCGCAGGTAGGAGAGCATCTTCGCGAGCGGCGTGTGCGCGTCGGGCCGGGGCGCCGGCTTCTGCACGCGGCAGACGTCGAGGATGACTTCCTCGCCCTCTTCCCAGGCGTTGACGACGTGGTAGATGTAGCACGGGCTCGCTTCGAACCACCTGATCTGGCTACCGTCCCCGTAGCGTGGCATGACGCCGAAGCGGCTCGGCATCGAGCGGTCGAAGTGGAGCTTGTGCCGCCCCTGTTTCGCCGCCTGCACGTCCTGGACCAGCGGCAGGTCCATCAGCACGGCGTAGTGCTCGGTGATGGCCATGTCGTGCGGCAGGCGCGGGCCGGGCAGCTCGATCTCGGTGGTGGTCACGACCTTGCCGTCCGCGCTGATCACGCCGTAGCGCAGGTACGGCGGGCGCGGGCCGTAGTCGAACCAGAACAGCTCGCCGGTGGCCTCGTCCACCTTGGGGTGGGCCATCATGTCGCCGACCAGCGTGCCGAGGAAGTCTTCGGCGCCGAGGGTCTCCAGCGAGAGCGGGTCGACGCCGTACGGCGAGCCGCACAGGTACCAGGTCGCGAGGATCCGGCCACGGTGGAAGACGACGTCGGTGTTGGCGTTGTCCTTGAGGCCCAGGCCGTGGGTGTTGCCGAACGGGTTGTCCGCCGGGTTCTCCATGACGCCGGTCCAGAGGCCCTTGCCGGCCTCGGACTCGGCCTCGAAGGCCTTCGTGCGGACCCAGCGGTTGCGGTAGCGCGCCTTGCCGTTCTCCAGGTGGACGGCGTGGATCATGCCGTCGCCGTCGAACCAGTGGTAGCGGCCTTCGGGGGCGAACCGCGGGTTGGGGCCGTTGCGCAGGTAGACGCCGTTGAGGTCCTTCGGGATCTCGCCGATGACCTGCAGGTCTTCCGCGTCGATCTCGGTGCTGACCGGGGCGTAGACGCCGAGCAGGTAGGGGTTGGCCTCGCCGGTGTCCGCCGTCCGGGCCACCATCAGCGGCTGTTCGGAGGTGCTGGTCATCGGGCTGCTCCCTGGTCGTCGGGCTCACCGCGCTGGCTGATGAGGATGAGACTATGATTTGTGTAGTCAGGTGTCAATAGGCTTCTTTAGGTGTAGTCAGGTGTACGCTGAGGCCGTTCGTGGAACAGGGGGATAGACGGTGACCGAGGCGACCGCACAGCGCATCCGGCCCGCGGGGGATCCGCTCCGGAGAGCACTCGAACTGGTCGGCGACCAGTGGACCTTGCTCATCCTGCAGAGCCTGTTCCTGCGCTTCAGACGCTACGAAGAGCTGCGGCTACGACTGGGCATCTCGCCGACGGCGTTGTCCGGGCGTCTACGGGACATGGTGGAGGCGGGCATGCTCACGCGCGTGCCGTACCGCGACGCGCGGCGCACGCGGCACGAATACCGGCTCACCGAGCGCGGCCTGGAGCTGTGGCCGCTGCTGATTTCGATCTGGGCCTGGGAGCGGGAGTGGGTCGAGGGCCGCCGCGAGGTGCTGCCGACGCTGATCCACCTCGACTGCGAACTGGCTACATCAGCGCCCCTCGGCTGCGGGGCCTGCGGCCGCCGGGTCGACGCGCGCGACGTCCGGGCCACCCGGCTCGACACCACCGGCGTGGCGGCCGCGACGGCGTCCAAGCGCTTCCGCCGCAAGGACGCGGAATCCCTGGCCGGCGACCCGATGATGTTCTTCCCCGACACGATGGAGCTGCTGGGCGACCGCTGGTCGACGGGGCTCCTGGTGTCCGCACTGCTCGGCTGCCGGCACTTCTCGGAGTTCGAGCGGGAGCTGGGCATCGGGCCGAGCGTGCTGTCGGCGCGGCTGAGCAAGCTGGTGGAGGTGGGTGTCCTGCGCACCGGCACCGCCGCCACGCGCACGGACGCCCGCGACTACCGGATGACGGCGAAGGGGCTGGCGTTCTTCCCGGCGCTGGCGTTCATCGCGGAGTGGTCGCGCGGCTTCGAGGTGGCGGGCCAGGAGCCGGACATCACGCTCCACCACGTCGAATGCGGCAACCGCCTGCGGCCGATGCTGCTGTGCGACCACTGTGGCCGCCCGCTGACCCGCCAGTCGGTGCAGTTCGGCGGGGTGCCGTCCCCCAAACGCTGATGACGTGACGTAATCGACTCGCCAAGCGGTTTGTCTGATGCCAGGCTGGAGCGGTCACACGTCGTCAGTTCCGGAGGTAAGCATGAGTGAACCGAATCCGTCGCCCAGCGGCGAGGAGGACGACGTCAAGCGCAAGTTCCGGGAGGCGCTGGAGCGCAAGCAGGCGCACGCCCGCTCGGGAGCGTCCCACGAGAACGGCGGCGGCAAGAACCAGCACGCCCACGGGCCCGCGGCCAACAAGAGGACCTTCCGCCGCAAGAGCGGCTGAGCCTCGCCGGGCCGGAAAACGCCCCCGCCCTTCCCTGGGGGGCGTCCCCGGTCCCAGTGTATCGGCGGGCACCGACGAAACCGCCCGGCAAGCTGCCGGGCGGTTTCGTTTTCCACAACACGGTGGGGCTGTGGACAAGCCGCTACGGCGTGAATGAACCCAGGTGGTCCAGCACCACGAACTCGCTCCCCGGCGAAGCCGCCGCCACCGCTTTGCGCAGCACCTCCAACCCGCCGTTGGGGTCGTGCGCCTGTCCCAGCGGCAGGTCGAAGTCGTCCCAGTGGGTCGCCGCTACCAAGCGTGGGTTGCCCAGCGTGCGCAGCAGCCTCGGCACGTATTGCGTCACCTTCGCGCCGCCGACCGGTACGCACACGGCGTCCGGGCGGAGAGCCGCCAGCTCGGATTCGATGTAGTTCGAGCCGCCGAAGTTCACGACGCTCGCTCCGCCGCCGGTGACCGCGTACGCCAGCGTGCCGCCCTCCACCAGGTCCTCGATCACGCGCGGGCGGTCGCGGCGGGACAGCGGGCGCGACCCCGGGAACGGCACTCGCGCGCGCTCGCCCGTTGCCGAGTGCAACGACCTCAGGATCCGGATCGAGTAGCCGTCGAACGTCAGGTCCTCGCCGCCGCTCGCGATCGACAGCTGGTCCTCCGGGGCGCCCAATGCTGCCATGAGACTCAAATGGGTCTCGGTGCCGATCACCGTCGCTCCGGTGCGTTTGGCCAGGTAGGGGACGTCCGTGAGGTGGTCGTAGTGGCCGTGCGTCACCAGGATGTGGTCCGCACGCAGCTCGCCGCGGTCGAGGTAGCCGTCGATCAGCGGCTTGTTCACCGACAGCGGCGTCTTCGGGTCCGCGCCCGCCGGGGTGTACGTGCCGGTCTTGAACCGCGTCAGCCACGGGTCGATGAGGATCGTCTTCGTGCCGGCCGAGCCCGGCACGCGGATCTCCCAGCCGTTGTTCCCCCACCACCGCAGCGTCATCCGCGAAGTGCCCGAAGCGGCGGCCGCCGCCGGAGCGCCCGCCAGGATCGCCGCCGCGGCCGCACCCGCGCCCAGTAGCCCTCGTCTGCTGAAGTCCATGACGGGCACTCGACCACGTCCCCGATGGCGCTGTCCAAGATCGAGACGTCGGCATGTCGATATGCGGACGGGTATCGTCGCAGCGTGGACCACCTCCGTTCGCTGCGGTACTTCCTGGTCGTCGCCGAGGAACTGCATTTCGGCCACGCCGCCGACCGGCTCGGCATCGCGCAGCCGCCGTTGAGCCAGCGCGTCAAGCGGCTCGAAGCCGAGCTGGGCGCGAAGCTGTTCGACCGCGGCCGGCGCGTCACGCTCACCGAAGCCGGCGAAGTGCTGCGCGCCGAGGCCCGTGACCTGCTGAGCCGCTGGGACCGCATGACGGCGCTGGTCGCGAAGGCCGAGCGCGGCGAGATGGACGCCCTGCGAGCGGGCGTGCCGCCGGAGCTGCCCGGGCGGGTGCTCGCCGCGCTCCTGACGGCCTTCGCCACGCAGTTCCCGGCGGTCCGGCTCGACCTGCAGGAGCTGACGACGGCCGAGCAGGCGCGGCTGCTGGCCGACCGCTCACTCGACGCCGGGCTCCTGCAGCTGCCGGTGGACGTCGTCGGGCTGGAGCTCGGGCCGGCCGTCGACACGCCGCTGGGCGTGGTCCTCCCCCGCGACTCGCCGCTGGCCCGGCACGCGTCGCTGTCCCTGGCCGACCTGGCGGGCGAAGGCCTGGTGCACGCCCCGCGCGCGGCGGCGCCCGGCAGTTACGACGCGCTGCTGCGCACGTGCTGGGACCACGGCTTCCGCCCGGCGTCGATCCGGCACGCGCGCAACCCGGAGTTCGTGCTCGGCCTGGTCCTGGCGGGGCACGGCGTGGCGTTCGAGCCACAGGCCCGCAAGGAACCGCGCGTGGTCTGGCGCCCCCTCGACGGCGAGGTCCTGCGCGCACGGACGGCGTTCGCGTGGCCGTCGTCGAGCCCGCACCCGCAGGCGGCGAAGCTGGCGGAGATCGCGGCGGAGGTGCTGCGCGACGACGGGATCTCGCGGCTGGTGCCGCCGGACGCGGGTGGTGCACGGCCGTGGGACGTCTTCTACGACCGCAGCTGAGGGCGCCCGCCTTCCGCTGAGCGAGGGGGTCGTGAGTGAGAAACAGGGTTAGAACACTGTTTCTCACTCACGACTCAGCCGCGGCAGACCGCGCCGCTACGAGCGCAGCTGATCCACCGCCGTGCGGGCCGCGTCGCCGATTGCTCGGTCGATGTCCGGGCGCCTCAACGTCTCCGCGCCGCCTACCGTGAACACCGCCACCGCGTACGACGCGCCGTCCGGGTATGTCACCACGCCGATCTCGTTGCGGATTCCCGGCATCGTCCCCGTCTTGGCCGCCACCGCCACCTCCGGGGGAAACCCCGCCGTCAGCCGGTGCCAGCTCACCTGCGCCGACATCCACTCCAACACCTGCGCGCCGGGCCCAGGGTCGCTCCACAGCGCCGACAGCAACGAAGTCATCTCACGCGGCGTCGTAGCCGAAGTCCGCAAAGGATCCAATGCCCGCAACGGAACTCCCGCCGCCGTGTCCTCCATGATCGTGCGCAGTAGGTCACGGGGCGCGCCGATCACCGAAGTCCGGGTCAACCCCAGCTCCGACAGCAACGACCGCACGTTCGCCACGCCCACCCGGTCGAACAGCAGGTCCGCGGCCGTGTTGTCCGACACCGAAAGCGCCAGCGAAGCCGCGTCGCGCAAGCTGTACGACGCGTCGTCCGCGAAACCCGCCGAGCCGCTGCCGCCGAGGCGGTCCGCCGCCGATGCCCGCACCCGGTCCGTCGGGTCGAGCTGGCCCGCCGCCACCTGGCGGGCGAACTCGTACGCCAGCGCGACCTTCACCACCGATGCCAGCACGACCGGCGAATCCGCGGCGAGACCGCAGGAACCCGAGGCGCCGAGACGGCGGGCGTGCAGGAAACCCCGCACGCCCACCGCTGCGAAGATATCCGGAAGACTCACACGGTCATGATGGACCGCAGCCGCCCGACCTCCGCCATCCGGCGCTCCGCGAGGCGGTCGGCCGCCGTCGCCGGGGGTACTCCGTCCGCTTCAGCCAGCGCGAACACGGCCTTCGTCGTGTCGAAGATCGCCGTCGTCTTGCGCTTCGCGCGCTCGAAGTTGAAGCCGTGGCGCTCGTCGTCCACCTGGATCACGCCGCCGGCGTTGACCAGGTAGTCCGGCGCGTACAGGACGCCGCGGTCGGCGAGCTGCTTGTCGATGCCGGCGTGCGCGAGCTGGTTGTTCGCCGCGCCGCACACGATGCGAGCGCCGAGCACCGGCACCGTCGCGTCGGTCAGGACGCCGCCCAGCGCGCACGGCGCGAAGACGTCCAGCTCGGTGCGCAGCAGGGTGTCCACATCGGACACGACCTGCACGTTCGGGTAGATCGACCGCGTACGCGAGATCGCCGGCTCGTAGACGTCGGTGATGGTCACCTGCGCGCCGGCGTCCACGAGGTGCCCGACGAGGATGTGCCCGACCTTGCCGACCCCGGCCACGCCGACGCGCTTGCCGGCCAGGTCCGGGCTGCCCCAGAGGTGCTCGGCCGACGCCCGCATGCCCTGGAACACGCCGAACGCCGTCAGCACGGAAGAGTCGCCGGCGCCGCCGTCCTCGGGCGAACGGCCGGTGACGAAGTCGGATTCGCGGGCCACGACGTCCATGTCCTGCACGAACGTGCCCACGTCGCACGCCGTGATGTAGCGGCCGCCGAGGGACTGCACGAAGCGTCCGAACGCCCGCAGCAGCGCTTCGGACTTGAGCGTCTTCGGGTCGCCGATGATGACGGCCTTGCCGCCGCCGAGGTCGAGCCCGGCCAGCGCGTTCTTGTACGCCATGCCCTTGGACAGCGCGAGCACGTCGTCGAGCGCGTCCGTTTCGGTGGCGTAGGGGTGGAAGCGCGTCCCGCCCAAGGCGGGCCCGAGCGCGGTGGAGTAGATGCCGATGATGGCTTTGAGGCCACTGGCCTGGTCGTGGCAGTACACGACCTGTTCGTGCCCGGACGACCGGGCGAACACTCCTTCGGTCACGGTGGTGACTCCTTTGTCTCCCGCGCCCGGTTCGTGGCCGGGACGCGCTTCAACAGTGACGGGGAGGCAGGGCGGAGGTCGTCCGCCCGAGTGCTTCCCGGCACCAACCTAGATCACGGACTCAGCCGCGCACCACCGCACCAAGGGTGTTCATCGCCGTCTCCAGCTGGGTGTCGGAGAGGTACGGCGCCGGGCCGAAGCGCAGGTACGGCCCGCGGCTGTCGGTGCGGACGCCCTGGGCGGCCAGCGCCGCCTGCAGGCCGGCCGCGTCGGCGCAGCGCAGCGAGAGGAACCCGCCGAGCCGCGCCAGCTCCACCGAACGGTCCCGCGTGACGACGTCCTCGGGCAAACCGAGCGAGTCGAACACCGACGCGAGCAGCCCCACCTGGTGCTGCGACACCTCGCGCAGGAACTCCGGCGTGAGGCCCTGCTCGGCGAAGAACCGCTGGACCCGGGCGCCGCGGTAGTGGCTGGCCGGGTCGTAGGTGGCGCCGGCGAACCGGTCACCGCCGGTGGCGTAGGCGACCTTGCCCGGGTCGCGCTCGTCGGCGAGCGCCCCGAACTCGGCGTACCAGCCGGTGATCACCGGGCGCAGCTCCTGGGCGTGCGCGGGCAGCCGCAGGAAGCAGTTCCCCTCGCCGAGCTGCAGGTACTTGTAGCCGCCGCCGAGCACCCAGGCGTTGGTGAGCCCGAGGTCGTGCAGCGGGAACGGCACGACGCCGAGCGCGTGGTAGGCGTCGACGACGAGCTCGATCGACCGGTCGCGGCACGAGTCGGCCAGGTGCGCGAGCCCCGGGACCAGCCGCGACGTCTCGAACAGCACGGCCGAGACGAGCACCGCCGCCGTGTTGTCGTCGACCTCGGCGGCGACACGCTCGGCGAGCGTCGTCACCGGGTCCAGGGGCACCCGCACGACCTCGACGCCCTCCTCCTCGAGGCGGGCGAGCTGGCGGCGCAGGGTGTGGAACTCGCCGTCGGTGGTGACCAGGCGCGGTCTTCGCGGCAGCTCCATCGCCGACAGGAACCGCAGCACCAGGTCGTGCGTGCTCGCGCCGAGGGCGTACTCGCCGTGCGGGTCGCCGAGCAGCAGGCGGAACCCCGCGCGCAGCTCGTCGGCCTTCGCGAACGCGCGCCCCCACTTCTCGTCGACGTCGCGGGCGGCGTCCGAGAAGGACTCCCGCAGGCCCTCCTCCGCGACGTCGGGCCACGCCTGGTGCGAGTGCCCGGACAGCAGCAGGCGCTCGGCGACGCCGAAGCGGGAGTAGTGCGGGGCGAGCGCGTTGTGGTCACCGCGCAGGTCGTCCAAAGTGGTCACAGTCGGCTCCGTACGGCCCAGAGATCCGGGAACATCGGCTGGAAGAGCGTGGTACGCAGGTAGGTCGCGCCGGACGATCCCCCCGTCCCGGTCTTGTCGCCGATGGTGCGTTCGACCATCTTCACGTGCCGGTAGCGCCACTCCTGCATCCCTTCGTCGAGATCCACCAGACATTCCGCGACGACCGACGGTCCGCCGTCGTCGCTGTACACGTCCAGCAATATCGCCTGCAGGGCGGAAGAGGGCTCCACCGGTCGAGTGACGTCTCGGTCACACTCGACCGCGTAGCCAGAAACCTTGAGGTACGCGAGAAAAGAGTCGAACAAGGACGGTCGCGCCATCGCCTCGGCGATGCCTTTCCGCTGCTCGCCGCCTTCGGGGTAGTGCGCGAACACGCGCTCGTCACGCCGTCCGAGCATGGCTTCCAGCTCGCGGAACTGGGCCGACTGGAAGCCACTCGAAGCGTCCAAACGGGCGCGAAAGCTCGTGAACTGGCTGGGCGTCATGGTTTCCAGGACGTCGATCTGCGCGACGGCGACCTTGAGGATCGTCAGGATCCGGCGCAGGACCCGGATCGAGATCGCGGTGTTCCCCTTTTCGAGGTTGCTCTGGAGGAACTCCGCCTCGTGCAGGATCTGCTTGAACCACAGCTCGTACACCTGGTGGATCACGATGAACAGCAGCTCGTCGTGCTCGTCCGAACGCGGGCGCTGGGCTGCCAGCACCTCGTCCAGCGCCAGGTAGGAGGTGTAGCTCAGGGCTTCCTGCGTCTTGGCGTCGATATCGGTCATCCTTGCGTCACCTCGTCGAAATGGCGCTGAGCGGCCGGAGCCAGCGCGGTGTACAGATCGTGGAACAACTCGACCGCCGCCGCCCGGCGGTCCGGTGCGGGGACCAGGTCGGCGGGCAGTTCGGGGTCGAGCGACGGGAACGCCCGGAACGTGTGCACCAGCCGGGTCCGCACCTCGAACGCTTCGGCGTCCGAAATCTTCTTCCCGGGGTACGCGCCGAACTGTCCGACGAAAGTCGCGTAACGCGCCGCGAGGTCGTCGAGGTCCCAGGCTCGGCCGGCGAAGCGGCGGACGTCGAGCGCGGCCGACGGGCGGCCGAGCAGCAGCCCGGCGTGCTCGGTGACGTCCAGCTCGCCGAGCAGGGCGACGACCTCGGCCTCGCGGTCGTGCGGGGCGATCCAGGTGCCGTCCTGGTAGGGGCCGAACCCGAGGAACCGCAGCCGCCGCACCAGGCGTTCGCGGGCCTGGCGGTGGGTCTCCGGGATGCTCTGCCAGAGCACGGTCCACTCGCCGGCGGCGCGCTCGCGGCGGCCGAGGGAGAAGATCCGGTGGTCGCCGTCGGCGAGCAGTGCGACGGTGCGGCGGGTCAGCGAGTAGTGCACGGTGCGGCCCTCGCGATGACGCTGGAGCAGCCCGCGGCGCACCACGCGGGTGAGCGCGATCCGGGCCGCGCCGTCGGAGAACCCCAGCTCGGCGAGCGCCGCGACCAGGCCGCCCGACCACACCCGGCGCGTCTCGCGCGGGTGGACGTAGCTGCCCAGCAACGTCACGACCAGCTCCTGAGGGCTGGCGTCGAAGGCGTCTCCGGGCATGGCGCAACTCTATACACCTCAGGCCGCTGCGGTGTAGCTTGATTTGCGTGACGTACTTCGCGGACCTCAGCTCGCGGCAGGTCGCGGCCCTCGCCGACGGCTCGCGGGTGCCGGTGCTGCTGCTCCCGCTCGGCGCGGTCGAGCCGCACGGGCCGCACGCGCCGCTGGGCACGGACCCGCTGATCTCGCGCGGCATGTGCGAGCGCGCGGCTTCTCGCCTGGCCGCCGACGACGACGTCCACGTGCTGGTGCTGCCCGAGGTGCCCTACGGCGTGACGCGGTTCGCGGCCGGGTTCGCCGGCGGCGTCCACATCGGCGAGGAGACGCTGCACTCGCTGCTCGTGGACATCGGGTCGGCCCTGATCGGCCAGCGGTTCAAGCGGATCCTGCTGGTCAACAACCACTTCGAGCCCGCACACCTGGTCACGCTCCGGCGGGCGGTGGAGACGTTGAACTTCGCCTACGACGGCCGTGTCGCGCTGCTCGACCTGGTCCGGCGCCGGCACGCGCAGCGGCTGACCGACGAGTTCCGCTCCGGCGAGTGCCACGCGGGCCGCTACGAGACGTCGCTCGTGCTCGCCGACCGGCCTGAGCTGGTCGACCAGCCGCTGATGCGGACGTTGCCGCACGTGCCCGTGAGCTTGGCTTCCGCGCCCGAGGACGGCGGTTTCCTCGCGATGGGGATGACCGAGGCGTACTGCGGCGCGCCGGCCGAGGCGACCGCGTCCGAAGGCGAAGAGACGTTCTCGACCCTGACCGACCTGCTGGTGGAAGCGATCCGGGAGCTGGCCCGTGAGTGAGCCGTTCAACCTCGCCACGCACTTCCTCGACCGGCACGTGGCTTCGGGCCGCGGCGACCGCACCGCCCTGTTCGTCGGGGACCGCGCGGTGAGCTACGCCGAGCTGGCGCGGCTGACCAACCGCGTCGGGAACGTGCTGCTCGACGCCGGTGTCCGAAGAGGACAGCGCGTGCTGCTGGCGCTCAGCGACGGCGACGAGTTCGTCGCGACCTGGTACGGCGCCCAGAAGATCGGCGCGGTCACCGCCGAGGTCTACCCGTTCCTGCAGCCCAAGGACTACGCGTACTACCTCGGCTACACCGAAGCGGTCGCGGTGGTCGCCGACGCCGTCACGGTGCCCGCCCTGCGGGAAGCGGGCGCCACCGGGCTTCTGGTCACCGGAGTACCCGAAGACGAGCTGCGGCCGGGCGAACGTCCGTTCCGGTCCCTGGTGGACGCCGCACCGGACACTTTGGACGCGGCTCCGACCACTGTGGACGACGTCGGGATCTGGAAGTTCACCACCGGCAGCACCGGCGCGCCCAAGGCGTGCGTGCATCCGTTGCGCAGTGCGAAAGAGAGCTTCGAACGGTACGCCGTCCAGGTGCTCGGGCTGCGCGAAGACGACCGCGTGCTGGCCGTGCCCAAGCTGTTCTTCGGCTACGCGCGCGACCTCGTGGCGTTGTTCCCGTTCGGCGTCGGCGCGGCCGGGATCGCGTTCCCCGAGCGCAGCACGGCTGACCTGGTGTTCGAGCTGATCGCGCGATATCGGCCGACGGTCCTGGTGAACGTGCCGACGATGATGAGCGCGATGGTCGCGCACCCGGCCGCGGCGGCGCAGGACCTGAGCTGCCTGCGGATGACGACGTCCGCGGGCGAGGCGCTGCCCCCGGAGCTGCACCGGAAGTGGGACGCGGCCTTCGGGGTGCCGGTGGTGGACGGGATCGGTTCGTCCGAGGCGTACCACATCTACCTGTCGAACCGCCCGGGGCACGCGCGGGCCGGCACCCTCGGCACGCCCGTCCCCGGCTACACCGCCCAGGTCGTCGACGAACTCGGGAACCCGTTGCCCGACGGGGAAATCGGCCCGCTGCGGATCACCGGGCCGACGATCGCGCTGGAGTACTTCGGCGACGCCGAGAAGTCGGCCGGGACGTTCGACGGCGACACGCTGACGTCCGGCGACCTCTTCAGCCGGTCCGACGGCTTCTTCCGCCACCACGGGCGCGCGGACGCGCTGCTCAAGGTCGGCGGGGTGTTCGTCGCGCCCGGCGAGATCGAGGACTGCCTGCTCGGGCACCCCGCGGTCGTCGACTGCGCGGTGGTCGGGCACGAAGTCGACGGCCTGGTCTTGCCGCGCGCGTACGTCGTGGTGCGAGCGCCGGTGCCGGCCGATGAGCTGAAGGACCACGCGAAAGCCCACCTGGCCAAGCACAAGTACCCCCGCGAAGTGGTGTTCATGACGGAACTTCCCCGTACCGCCAACGGAAAGCTCGACCGGCGCGCGCTGGCGGGCCGGCCGTGAGCCGCCTGGTCGTGGTCACCGGCGGCACCCGCGGGATCGGGGCCGCGATCGCGGCGCGGTTCTCCGCGGCGGGCGACAAGGTCCTCGCGCCCGGCCGCGCCGAATGCGACGTCACCGACGAAGACGCCGTCGCGGCCTACTTCGCGTCCGCCGGGCCGGTGGACGTGCTCGTGAACAACGCGGGAATCTCCGCCAGCGCACCGCTGGCGAAGACTTCGCTCGACGACTGGCGGTCGCAGATCGAGGTCAACGCGACCGGCGCGTTCCTGTGCACCCGCGCGGTGCTGCCGGGGATGCGCTCGCGGGACAGCGGCCGGATCGTCACGGTCGCGTCGACGGCGTCGCACGTCGGCTACCGCTACACGGCCGGGTACACGGCGTCGAAGCACGCGGCGGCCGGGCTGATGCGGGCGGTCGCGGCGGAGCTGGCCGGCACCGGCGTCACGGCGAACGCGGTCTGCCCGGCGTTCGTCCGCACCGACATGACGGCGACCTCGGTGGCGCGGATCCGGGAACGCACGGGACGCGCTTCGGCGGAAGCGGAAGCGGCGCTGGCATCGGCGTCCCCGCTCGGCAGGCTGCTCGAACCTTCGGAGGTGGCGTTCGCCGTCTCCTTCCTGGCGGCGCCCGAAGCCGCCGCGATCAACGGCCAGACCCTCGTACTCGACGGCGGAGGAATCCAGTCATGAGCCCGTTCCGCGCGACCGCACCGCTGACGAAGGAGTGGGAACACTTCGAGTTCACCCTTGCCGACGGCGTCGCGACCGTGACGTTCACCCGCCCGGAGAAGCTGAACGCGCTGACGTTCGACGTCTACGCCGACCTGCGGGACCTCGTCATCGAGCTGCCGCAGCACGAGGACGTGCGGGTGCTGGTGATCACCGGGCAGGGCCGCGGGTTCTGCTCCGGCGGCGACGTCGAGGAGATCATCGGCGAGCTGCAGAAGTTCGAGACGGCGGAGCTGCTGGAGTTCACCCGCATGACGGGCGCGGTGGTGAAGGCGCTGCGCGAGTGCCCGCTGCCGGTGATCGCGGCGGTCAACGGCGTGGCGGCGGGCGCGGGTTCGGTGATCGCGCTGGCCAGCGACTTCCGGCTGCTGGCGGAGTCGGCGAAGTTCGCGTTCCTGTTCACGAAGGTGGGCTTGGCTGGGGCCGACATGGGGTCGGCGTACCTCTTGCCGCGGCTGGTGGGCCTGGGTCGCGCGACGGAGCTGCTGATCCTGGGCGACAAGCTGCCGGCCGCCCGGGCGCTGGAGATCGGGCTGGCTTCGCAGGTGGTCCCCGACTCGGACTTGCCTTCGGTCGCTGCCGCCTTGGCCCGTCGTCTGGCGGACGGCCCGGCCCTGGCGTACGCGACGACGAAGGTGCTGCTGACCCGCGAGCTGGACATGGACCTGGGCAGCGCGATCGAGCTGGAGGCGATGACCCAGGCCCTGCTGATGACGGCGAAGGACCACAAGGAGTTCTACGCGGCGTGGACCGCGGGCCGCGAACCCCGCTGGACCGGCCGCTAGACCCGGACCACCGCGATCTTCGACTCCTCCAGTGAGCCGAAGTACAGCTGACCCTGCCATTCCCGCACGCCCACCAGCATGTGGAACCCGTCGATCTCGCCGCGCAGTTCCTTCACCACCTTGCCGTCCGGCGCGACGCCCAGGACGCCCACCTCGCGGCCCGGCTTGGGCTGCAACCACGTCGGGAGGGCGCGGACGCCCGCTCGGAGCGGGGCCGGCAGGCGGCGGACCACGTCCAGCGCCGCCACCTTCGGGGAGGCCTGCGTGATCCAGATCAGGCCGTCCGTGCCCGTCGAGATGTTGTCCGGGAAGCCCGGCAGGTCGTCGACGAAGACGTCGGTGCGGCCGTCGTCCAGCCACACCCGCGTCACGCGGCACGCGCCCGTCTCCGCGACCGCTACGAACGACTCGTCGGGGGCCAGCGCCACGCCATTGGCGAACTGGAGTCCGTCGAGGACCAGGTCGATCGCGCCGTCCGGGGTGCGGCGCAGCAAGCGGCCGCCGGCGGTCTGCTCGATGAGGTCGTCGCGCCAGTTGTCGATGCCGAAGCGGCGCGAGGAGTCCGTGAAGTAGATCGTGCCGTCCGACGCCACCGCCGCGTTGTTGCAGAACACGAAGTCGAGCCCCAGCGCCGAGGTCGCCAAGGTCTTCACGGCGCCGCCGGCCAGCGGGACCACGAGCAACCCCGCCCGCGCGTCGCAGATCAGCAGCTCGTCGTCGCCGTACAGCTCCAGGCCCAGCGGGCGGCCGCCCGTGTCGGCGATGGTCACGGTGCCGCTGCCGTCCGGGGTGTACCGCAGGATGCGGCCGTCGTCGACGCCGGTGTAGATCCGGCCCTGGGCGTCGAGGACGACGTCCTCCGGGCCGTGGCCGCCGATGGGGATGAGCGTGACGTGACGACCGGACAGCATCGACCATCTCCTACCGGTAGGTCAGCAGCGCAGCCGCGTCGGCCTCGAAGTGCGGATGCTCGTTGAAGGACAACAGGGTAACGCCACCGCGGCCGGACACCAGCTTCGTGATCCCGCCGTTGACCGTGACGCGGTTGAGCTTGAGCAGCCCGGCTTCGGGAGTGCCCATGAGCAGGCCGCAGATCGTGGCGATCACGCCGCCGGAGGTGAACACGACCGCGTGCTCGCCCTTGCCCAGCGACGCCACCAGATCCGTGAGCGCGCCGCGGCAGCGCTCGAGGAACGCGGGCCACGTCTCCGCGCACGGCCCGTCGGAGCCGGCCGACGTCCACGCCGTCAGCGCCGCGTCGAGCAGCCCCTGGTACGCGCGGGAGTCCTCCTGCGGCGCACCGCCGGCGTGGTGCAGCGCGATGTCGACGTGGTCGTACTCGTTCCAGCGGGGATCCTCGACGACCGGGACGTCCGTGCCGACGACCTTCAACGCCGTCGCCGCGGTGTCCCGCTGCCGCGCGAGCGTTCCCGAGCGCGCCTGGCTGAAGGAGACATTGCGCCGCAACAGTTCCGCACCGACCACAGTGGACTGTTCGAAGCCGCGCGGCGACAGCGCGTCGTAGTCCTCGGCCCCGAACGACGCCTGCCCGTGCCGGACCAGGTAGATCGCGCCCACTCAGACCCTCCCCTTCGCGATGATCTCCCGGCAGCGCCAGTCGAGGTAGCCGACGAACTGCCAGAAGTCCTTGAACGCCGGGTTGCGGGTGGCGCCGTCGTGGTAGCGCCGGTACAGCTGCTGCAGCACCGCGGCGAGCCGGAACAGGCCGTAGACCTCGTAGAACCGCCAGTCGCCGATCGTCAGCCCGGTCTTCTCGGCGTGCCGCGCGACGAACTCCTCGCGTGTGAACGTCCCCGGCAGGTGCGTCGGCTGGCGGCGGCTCGCCTTCATGACGTCGTCGTCATCGGCCTGGACCCAGTAGGCGAGCATGCTGCCCAGCTCCATCAGCGGGTCGCCGAGCGTGGCCATCTCCCAGTCGAGGACGCCGGCGATGTTCAGCGTGTCCGGGCCGTCGAGGACCAGGTTGTCGAGGCGGTAGTCGTTGTGGATCAGGCAGATCTTGACCTCGCCGGGCTGGTTCGCGGCCAGCCACGAGCGGACCTCGGCGAAGTCGCCGACGTTGTCCGTGCGCGCCGCGACGTACCGGTCCGACCAGCCGCGGATCTGCCGTTCGACGTACCCCGCGCCCTTGCCGAGGTCGGCCAGCCCGGCCTTCTCGACGTCGACCGCGTGCAGGTCGACCAGCCGGTCGACGACCTTGCCGGACAGCGCCCGCGCCTGGTCCGGCGTCAGTGTCATGCCGTCGGGGAGGTCGCCGCGCAGGATCAGGCCGTCCAGCTTCTCCATGACGTAGAAGTCGCCGCCGAGCAGGGCCGGGTCGTCCCCGAACGCGAGCATCCGCGGCACGTACGGGAACACCGGCCGCAGGGCGTGCTGCACGCGGTACTCGCGCCGCATGTCGTGCGCCGACGCCGCCTTGGGCCCGGCCGGCGGGCGGCGCAGGATCAGCTCGCGATCGGGGTAGGTCAGCAGGTACGTCAGGTTCGACGCGCCGCCGGGGAACTGCCGGACGGACGGCGGCTCGTCGCCGAGGCCCTCGACCCGCTCGGCCAGCCAGGCGTGCACCGCGGCCGCGTCGAAGGCGTCTTCCTCGCGCACCTCGACGGTGGTCATGCGAACTTCCGCAGGATCGAGGCCGGCACCACGCGCATCGCGAGGCTCAGCGGCACCCACGGCCACGCCGGGACGTACGCCCGCGCCCGTTCGGCCTCGACCGCCTTGACCAGGGCCCGCGCGCCGCTCTCGGCCTTGGCCAGCAACGGGTTCCGGCCGATCCGGTCGTTCATCTCCGACTCGATGTAGCCCGGCCGGATGTCGGTGACGGTGATGCCCTTGCGCTTGAGCTCCAGGCGGGTGCCGTCGACGAACGCCGAGATCCCGGCCTTCGAGGCGGCGTACGCGGTGAGGTTGCCCGGCAGGCCGCGGATCGCGCTGAACGACGAGACGACGGCCAGGTGCCCGGCGCCCTGCGCGCGGAAGATCCCGGCGGCGGCCTCGATCTGGGCGGCGGCCGCGACGAAGTTGACCTCGAGGGTCTGCCGGTTGGCGTCGAAGCGGCCCTTCCCGACCGGCTGGCCCTTCCCGAGCCCGGCGTTCACGATCACCCGGTCGAGGGACCCCAGCTCGGCGCGGAACTCCTCGAAGACCGTGAAGACGCTGTCGTGGTCGGTGACGTCGAGCTTGCGCGTGACGACCTTGATCCCCGGGTGCGCCGCGGTCAGCTCGGCCGCCAGCTTTTCGAGCCGGTCGGTGCGTCGCGCGCAGAGTGCGAGATCGCGCCCTTTCGCCGCGAACTGGCGGGCCATGCCTTCGCCCAACCCGCTGCTCGCGCCGGTGATCAGGATGTTCTTGCGGACGACCATGCGGGGGATGCTACCCGGAAGTAATAAGACCGGTGGCCCGGCGCTGGGGGCGTCGCCGGGCCACCGGTCATCGCGCGGCCATCCCGGCCGGTCGCACAACGCGGCCGGGCGAGCCGGAGCCGTTGTCCACGGCTGTCACCGCGCCGGATGGGCCGTGAGGGGGAGGCGGAGCCACCGGTGCGGGCAAGTCATACAAGCGCGTCCGCCCAGGCCGGGGCAATGGTTCACAGTTGCCAGTACTAGCCCGTTCGCCCGAGCGGGCCCCCGGGTCCCGGCCGGCGGCGACCCCCGGCGAAGGGGACGGCCCCGGCAAATCAGTCGCGGACCGTGTCCGCCCACGTCCGTTCGGGTTGGTAACGTGCACCGTGTCGGGGATCGTCGGGGGACGTTACGGGGCGGGTCGGCCATGGCGGGCAGCACGGCGGGCGGTCAGCAGGGTGAACGCACCGCGTTCGCCACCCACCTGCGCGCGGCCATCGCCACGAGTGGTCTCTCCCTCGACCGGATCCAGGCGCGGTTGCGCGCCCGCGGCGTCGTCGTCAGCGTCACCGCCCTCAGTTATTGGCAGTCCGGCAAGCGCCAGCCGGAACGGCAGAGCTCGCTCTCGGCCGTCCGCACGCTGGAAGAAATCCTCGACGTCCCGGCCGGATCCCTGCTCGGGCTGCTACCGCCGCCCCGGCCCCGCGGCGGCGCCGGGAAGCGCCACGCGGGCGGCGAGCCCCTGACGTTCCCCCGCGAGACGCTCCAGCCGCTGCTGGACAAGGTCGGCGCGCCGGACGCCCTCGAACGTCAGCACCCGCTGAAGCTGGTCGGGCTGCACGACCTGTGCGAGATCGCCGCGGACGGCGGCCAGCGCGCGGTCACCGCGCGGGCGGTGTTCCAGGCGGGCGCGGACGGCCTGGACCGCTGGCTGCTCGTCTACACCCAGGACGACCCGGCCGCCGGCGCGCCGGAGCTGCACGCGGTGCGCAACTGCCGGGTGGGCCGCGCCGAGACCGACGAGGCCCACGGCCTGATCGTCGCCGAGCTGATCTTCGACCAGCCGATCGACCGCGGCGAGACGCACCTGATCGAGTACACGCTGACCAACGGCGGGCCGCCGTACCCGGAGTGCCGCAACACCTACTACCGCGAGTTCCGGCGGCCGGTCCGGGAGTACCTGCTGGAGGTCCGGTTCGCACTGGGCACGGCGCCCGAGCGCTGCTGGCAGTACGCCCGCAACGGCGGGACGGGCGCCACCCGCCGCCCCCTCAAGCTCGACGGCGGCGACGGCGTCCACGCGGTGGCCCTGGACTTCGGCCCCGGCGTGTTCGGCATCGACTGGGACTGATTCACCCCCGCTGCGCGGCCGCCGCGGTGGCCAGCTCCGTGCGGTTCGCGATCCCGAGCTTGGCGTAGACGTGCGCGAGGTGCGTCTTCACCGTGCCGCGGCTCATGAACAGCCGGGTGCCGATCTCCGGGTTCGTGCAGCCCTCGGCCGCGAGCTTCACGACCTCCAGCTCGGTCGGCGTCAGGCTGCCCCAGCCGCTCGACGGGCGGCCACGCGCACCCCGGGTCCGGCGGACGAACGCGACGACGTCGTCGAGGCTCATCGGCTCGTCCTCGGTCGTGAGGTCGAACCCGCCCGGCCTGCGCGGGAAGCCCAGCTCCGTCCGCACCCGCGTGGCCGAGACGAAGACCCGCGCCGCGTCGGCCTCGCGGCCGGTGCGGGCGAAGAGCGCCGTCAGCGCGTCCAGGCTGTCGAGAACACCCAGGCGGAGTCCGTGGTCGAGGCGCAGCGCCAGGGCCTCGTGGTGCAGCTCGGCGGCCTGCTCCGGCGCGGCCAGGTACCCCTGCTGGTCCAGCGCGTCGGCCAGCGCCGACCGCAGGCCCCAGCGCCGGGTCAGCTCGACGGCGGTGGTCAGCACGGCCGCGGCTTCCTCGGTCCGGCCCAGCTCCCGCAGCACGGCCCCGCGTTCGGCGAGCCCCTGCGACGCCATGTACGTCCCGGGAACGGCCTCACGGGCGAACCACCG
Organism: Amycolatopsis sp. NPDC114504; assembly: GCF_055633595.1. NCBI lineage: Bacteria > Bacillati > Actinomycetota > Actinomycetes > Pseudonocardiales > Pseudonocardiaceae > Amycolatopsis > Amycolatopsis sp. NPDC114504. The sequence goes on from NZ_JBVKDU010000003.1 coordinate 78,275, forward strand.
CTCGGCTTCGTCGAATGAGCCGCGACGCCGGTGCAGCTCGCCCATCACGCCCGCCATACCGGGCACGAAGACGTCGCCGGCGGTCTCGAGCAGCCGCAGGAACGGTTCCATCACGCGGAACCCCGCGTCGACCTCACCGGCCAGGCAGTGCACCAGTGCCAGCCGGCACAGCGTCGTGTTGACCCGGTGGAAGTCCCCGAGCGGCGCGGCGACCTCGACGGCGTGCTCGGCGAGTCCGCGCGCCCGCGGCAGGTCCGCCGACGCGAGCGCGATCGCCGACCGGGCACTGAGGACGGTCGAGGCGAGTCCGCGATCTCCTCGGCGAAGGAGCCCTTCGGCCGCTTCGGCGAGCAGCGGGTCGGCTTCGCCGTGCCGGTCGCGGGCGTGGAGGACGATTCCGCGCAGCATCACCGCGCTGTCGCGGGCGAAGCCGTCGTTTTCCGCCGCCTTCTCGGCTTCGAGGGCGAGGTCCCAGGCGGCGTCGAAGTCCGTGTAGAGGTGCCCGAGGGCGGTCAGCGAGAGGCATCGCGCGCGCAGCCCCGCCTCGCCGACTTCGGTGGCGATCTCCAGTCCCAGGCGCGCGGCTTCGAGGTCGAACGGCGCCGTCGTGTCGGCGACCAGCCCCATCCCGGTGAGCAGCCGGGCCTGCAGCGGCGAACGCTCGTCCGGGCAGCGGGCGACCGCTCGCTTGAGGTACGCCAAGCCCTCGTGGCCGCGGCCCCGGAGGTTCCACAGCCACGCGACGGCGGCGGCGAGCCGGCGTCCGCGCTCGGGATCTTCCCGCATCAGCCCCCATTCCAGGGCCGCGCGCAGGTTGTCGCGCTCGGGTTCCATCCGCGCGCGCCACGCGTCCTTATCGCGGTCCAGGTCGGGTTCGGCGGCTTCGGCGAGGGCCAGGAAGTGGTCGAGGTGGCGGTCGCGGACGGCGTCGGTCTCCCCTGCTTCGGCGAGCCGGGCCGCCGCGTACTCACGCAGCGTCTCCAGCATGCGGTAGCGGCCGTTTTCGGCCAGTACCAAGGACTTGTCGACGAGCCGGCCCAGCGCGACCGGGCCACCCGCGGCGTCCAGGGTGAACCCGCCGGCGAAGACGGAGAGCCGGCGGAACACCGCGCGGTCCGCGTCGTCGAGCTGGTCGTGGCTCCACGCGATCGACGCGGCGAGGGTCTGCTGCCGGGCCGGCACCCCGCGCGGGCCGCGGGTGAGCAGCGCGAAACGGTCGTCGAGACCGGCGTCGATCTGGTGCGGGGTCAGGGTTCCGAGCCACGCGGCGGCGAGCTCGACGGCCAGCGGGATGCCGTCGAGCCGGGTGCAGACGGACCGGACGGCGGCCGCGCTGGAAGTGTCCAAAGTGAACAGTGGGCGGACCGCGCCCGCCCGTTCGACGAACAGCGCGACCGCCTCCTCGACGGCCAGCGGCGGCACGCGCCACACCGTCTCGCCCGGCACGCCGAGGGGTTCCCGGCTGGTCGTCAGCACGGCGACCTCGGGGCAGGACCGGAGCAACTCGACGGCGAGGTCCGCGACGCCGTCGAGGACCTGTTCGCAGTTGTCGAGGCAGAGCAGGACGCGCCGGTCGCGCAGGTGGGTCACCACCGACCGGACGGCGCCGACGTGCGGCTCGACGGGCACCCCGAGCGTCGCGGCGACCAGCTCGGCGACTTCGGCGGGCTCGGTGTCGAGTTCGACCCACCACACCCCATCGGGCCATCGTCCGGCCCCGGCGGCGGCGACCTGCGCGGCCAGCCGGGTCTTGCCGCTGCCGCCGGTCCCGGCCAGCGTGACGAGCCGTCCCCCGGCCAGCCGCCCCTCGATGTCGTCGGCTTCGGTTCCGCGGCCGACGAAACCGGTCAGCTGCACCGGGAGGTTGTTCGGGGTCGTGTCGAGCGAGCGCAGTGGACCGGGGCTGCCGCCGAGCTGGAAGATCCGCTCGGGCGCGGTGAGGTCCGGCAGCCGGTGGACGCCGAGGTCGTGCAGCGGCTTGCCGGGCAGTCCGGCGGCGGCGGGCGCGGAGACGAGCGTGCGGCCGTCGGCCAGCTCGCGCAGGTGCCGGCAGCGCCGGACAGCGGGTCCGGTCGGCGTGCCGTCGTCGCGGATCAGGGCCTCGCCCGTGTGGACAGCGGCGGGTCCGGTGGTCAACGTCGCGACGGCCTCTTCGGGCGTCGCGAAAACGGCCGGAGGTTCGTCGCCGGCGCACAGGATCGTGACCGTGCCCGCGGGCACCAGGTTCGTCTCGCTCATCGCCCGGCCAGTCTGCCAGCGAATCTCGGCCAGGTGGCAGATGTCCGCACCCCCGCCGCCTGCGAACTTCGACCCCATGGACACCTTTGAAGACCTGCTGGCCCGCTGGCGCGACGCCGAGACGCGCGGCGACACCACCGCGTCCTTCCTGGCCGACGGCTTCCGCGGCGACGGGCCCGACGGACTGGTGCTCGACCGCGACCACTGGCCCGGCCGGGCGCCGACGGCGGCGTTCCGGTGGACCCGGCTGGAGGTGACCGCCACCGTCGGTGTCGCGACCGGTCACCGCGACGGAGTGGGCTGCACGGTGGTGGCCGCCCGGCGCGATGACGGCTGGCGGATCGTCAACGTCCAGCGCGGCTCATGACAGCTTGGTCCGCAGCACCTTCCCGGTGGCGTTGCGCGGCAGTTCGTCCAGGAACTCGACGTCGCGCGGCACCTTGTAGCGCGCCAAGTTCGCCTTCACGTACTCGCGGACGCCCTCGACGTCGAGGTCCGCGCCGTCGGCCAGGACCACGAACGCCTTGAGGCGCTGGCCGAACTCCGGGTCCTCGACGCCGATCACCGCCGCCTCCAGGACGTCTTCGCGCTCCACCAGGAGGTTCTCCACCTCGATCGGGAACACGTTCTCGCCGCCGGAGACGATCATCTCGTCGTCGCGGCCGTCGATGAACAGGAGGCCGTCTTCGTCGAAGTGGCCGACGTCGCCGCTCGACAGCAGGCCGTCGATGATCTCCTTGTGGCGGCCGTCGGTGTAGCCGCCGAAGCTGAGGCCGCTGCCGACGAACACCCGGCCGGTCACGTGCGGCTCGGTGATCTTTCCGCCCTTTTCGTCGTACAGCGCGACCTTGCAGCCGACCGGTGCCCGGCCGACCGTGCCGGGCGCGCGAGCCCAGTCTTCCGGCGTCGCGACCGTCGCCACGGCGACCTCGGTCGAGCCGTAGAGGTTGTGCACGACCGGGCCGAACGCCTCGTTCGCGCGGTTGCCGAGGTCCGGCGACAGCGCGGAGCCCGCGACGAAGATGATCCGCAGCGCCGACGTGTCGTACTTCGCCCGGACGTCCTTCGGCAGGTCGACGATGCGCTGCAGCATGGTCGGCACCAGCACGAGCGCGGTGCACTTGTGCTCGGCGACGCCGCGCAGCGCCTCCTCCGGCGTGAACTTGCGGCGCATCACGACCTTCGAGCCGAGCGCGAAGGAAAGGATGAACTGCGAGAGCCCGGTGCCGTGGAACAGCGGCGCGCCCATGTAGGTGGCCTCGTTGGACCGCAGCGGGATCCGGTCGAGGAACTGCGCCGACGCCAGCGCCGAGGTGTGCGGCCGCGGCGCGCCCTTCGGCGTGCCCGTGGTGCCGCTGGTCAGCAGCACGAAACCGCCCGGCTTGGCCGGCGCGGGCCACGGCCGGTCGTCGGTGCTGGCGATGATCTCGGACAGCACCGGCACGTCCCGGTCGCTCAGGTCGCTGTCCGGGTCGACCCAGGCCAGGTAGCGCTCGACGCCGTCGGGGATGGCGTCGAGGAGGTTCGTGAACTCCTGGTCGTACACCAGCGCCGTGACGCCCTCGCGCTTGGCGACGTCGGCCAGCTGCGGCTTCGCGAACCCGGTGTTCATCAGCAGCAGGCGGACGCCGAGCTTGCCCGACGCGGCCATCGTGATCACCAGGCCGCGGTGGTCGCGGCACAGCGCGGCGACGACCTGACCCGGCTTGATCCCGCGCTCGGACCAGGCCCTGGCCAGCGCGTTCGACTGGTCGTCGAGCTGCTTGTAGGTCAGCGGGCCGAGCTCGTCGACGATGCCGACGGCGGTCGGGTCGCGGCGGGCGGAGATGTGGTTCGCGCCGGCGAACGGGCCGAACTTGCGCAACGCGACCAGCGACCGGACCCCCTCGTCGAGCCGGGGGAAGGGGACGAGACCCGCGCGGCGCATCACGTCCACGCTGCGCGCCGTCTCCGCCACCTTGTCCGCCACCTGCGTGGCGAGCTCGACCAGGCTCATCCGGGCACCTCCGTTGCTGCGGGAAGAGAGCCCATGCCGACGGCGGGCGTACCGGCGGTATGGGGGCTACTGGACAGTAAACCAACGGCGCCGCGAGCGCACCAGCCGCGCGTGGCCCGGTTTTTGTCGGTGGTGGCCGTCATGATGTCTTTCGTGCAGGTGATCGCCGGGCGGGAGGAGGACGGGAGCTTCACCGTGCACGCACCGTCGTCGACGGCGAACGGCCTGGACGAGGCGGGTTTCGCGGCGCTGGCCCGGGAGCTGGAGGCGACGCTGCGGCCGCGCTGGGTGTTCCCTTCGGTGGAGGGCGTGTACCCGGTGCTCGTCGCGGCCGGGGTGCGGGTCGGGCGCTGCTACGACCTCGCCCTGGCCGAGGGGCTGCTGCTGGCGCACGAGGGCCGGGAGGGGCAGTCGCGCAGCCTGCGCGCGGCCTGGGCCAGGGCGAACGACGAGGAGCCGCCGCTCGACTCCGCGGACGTCGAGCTGGCGCAGCCGACGCTGTTCGACACCCGGGTGCCGACGCTGCCCGAGGGCGTGACGGTCGTCACGGCGGTCCGGCGCGTGCTCGCGGAGCAGGAGCGGCGGGTCGCCGCGGCCGGGCACCCCGACCGGATGCGGCTGCTGCTCGCCGCGGAGTCGGCGAGCGCGCTGGCCGCGGCGGAGATGTCGGCCGACGGCCTGCCGTGGCGCGCCGACCTGCACGAGGCGCTGCTGGTCTCCCGGCTCGGGCCGCGGGTGCGCGCCGGCGAGCGGCCGAAGGTGCTGGTGGAGCTGGCGGCGAAGATCAGCGAGGCGTTCGGCGGGCGGCCGGTCAACCCGGACTCGCCGCCGAGCGTGGTCAAGGCGCTGGCCCGCGCCGGGATCGAGGTCCCGGCGGCGCGGAAGTACCTGCTGAAGGGAATCGATCATCCCGCCGTCGCGCCGTTGCTGGAGTACAAGGAGCTGTCGCGGCTGTACGCGGCGAACGGCTGGTCGTGGCTCGAGGAATGGGTCACCGACGGCCGGTTCCGCCCGCACTACGTCGTCGGCGGGGTGGTGTCCGGGCGCTGGGCCAGCCGCGGCGGCGGGGCGCTGCAGATCCCGAAGGTGCTGCGCACGTGCGTGCGCGCGGACCCGGGCTGGAAGCTGGTGGTGGCCGACGCGGCCCAGCTCGAACCGCGGGTGCTGACGGCGTTGTCGGGCGACCGCCGGCTGGCCGACGTCGCGGCGGCGACCGACCTGTACGCCCGCCTCGGCGAGGCGCTGTTCTCGGGCGCCCGCTGGGTCCCGGCCCCCGACGACGACCGCGACGACCGGGCGCGCGCGAAGATCGCGATGCTCTCGGCGATGTACGGCGGCACGTCCGGCGAGGCGGGGCCGCTGCTGGCGTTGCTGCGCCAGCGTTTCCCGGACGCGGTGTCCTATGTGGAGCACGCGGCGCAGGCGGGCGAGCGCGGCGAACGCGTCCGCTCCCGGCTGGGCCGGACATCGCCCGCCCCCTCGGCCGCCTGGCGCGCGCTGACCGGCGGGCTGGCTTCGGACGAGGCCGGGGAGCTGAAGGCCCGCCGCGCGTCACGAGGCTGGGGCCGGTTCACGCGCAACTTCGTCGTCCAGGCGAGCGCGGCCGACATGACGGCGGTGATGCTGGCGACGCTGCGCCAGCGCCTCCCGGATCCGGCCCACCTGGTGTTCTTCCAGCACGACGAAGTCATCGTCCACACCCCGGCGGACCTGGCGGAGGAGGTGTCCGCGGCGATCACGGACGCGGTGGCGGAGGCCGCGAGAATGCTGTTCGGGGAGGCCTGCCCGGTGCGGTTCCCGATGCAGGTCGCGGTGGTCGACACCTACGCCGACGCGAAGTAGCCGTACCCGGACGGACGACACGCGCACGCAGATGGACGACACGGCGATCGATCGTGTCGTCCGTCCAGGTACGCGTGTCGTCCGTCCAGGTACGCGTGTCGTCCGGCCGGGTACGCGTGTCGTCCGGCCGGGTACGCGTCAGCCGAACATCGAGAGCGTCTGCGTGCCGACGTCCTGGTTCGGCAGGGTCTTGCCCGGGTTGCCGCGGAAGTCGGTCCAGACCGGGTGCAGGCCGAAGTCGGCACCGACCGCCGCCGCGGTGTAGTCGCCGATGAACACGCCCTGCAGCTCCTTGCCGGTCTCCGCGCCCGTCGACACGAACTGGACCTGCGGGTTCGCCGTCTGCGTCGTGATCCGGCGGATCGGGGACGAACGGTCGCCCCAGCCGGTGGCGTAGGCGTAGTCGAGGCCGATGCCGTGCGGGTCGTACGCACGGGTGTAGAACGTGACCGCGACACGTCCGGCCAGCGCCGCGACCGCCGGGAACACCTCGTCGGCGTCCGTGCCGATCTTCACGGGCTTCGACCAGCCGTGGCGGCCGTCGGACCCGCTGAGGAACGCGTCGCCGTTCGTCTTGACCGACTCGCCGTCGCGGTAGGTGCCGTTGCGGTCGTCGGCCCAGGTCACCCACAGGTGATCGGTGACGCGGTCGTAGGTCAGCTGCGGGAAGCTGTTGACCCGGAAGTTCTCCCCGGTCAGCGCGTTGTTGGCGACGTCTTCGTCGACTGGGAAGTCGAAGTCGAGCGCCACCTCCGTGTTCCGGAACGTGCGTCCGCCGTCACGCGAGGTCGCCACGACGACGGCGTCGTGATCGGACGGCTGGTCGCACGCCGCGGTCGCGCACACCGACGTCTCGTAGGCGATCTGGAGCGTCTTGTCACGGGTGACGACCGGGTTCGAGCCGCTGCCGTAGGGCGTGATCCCCCCGTGGAAACCGGACAGTGACGGCGAAACCCGGCGCATCGGCGACCACGTCCGGCCGAAGTCGGCCGACTTCGACAGCACGATCGGCGACTCGGTGAACTCGCCGTCGGCGTCGTAGGTGAACTGCGTCCAGGTCACGTAGACGTCGCCGGACACGGGGTCGGCGGCGATCCACTCCTTGTCGTTGAAGATGTTCGTGGGCGTCGGCGTGCCGGCCGGCGTGAGGCCGTCGAGGTGCAGGATCGCCGGGTCGCCGAAGCTGCGCCCGCCGTCGTGGGACACCGAAACGGCGATGCCGCTGGCGAGCTGCTGGTCGTCGGGGACCGCCGCCCGGCTGAACAGGAGCGTGGCGTAGTAGACGGTGTTGTGCGGCCCGAACGCGACCGCCGGGTCACCCGCGGCGTCCATGTAGGACAGTGGAGCCGGCGCCCCGGTCGGGAAGTCCAGGTGCGGCAGCTGGACGTTCGCCCAGGTCCGGCCGCCGTCGAACGACGTGTAGGCGAAGCCGCCGGAGTCGTTGCGCGCCTCGCGGGTGTTGTAGAGCCGGTAGTCGTTCGAACCGGCGACGATGTTGCGCGGGTTCTCGGGGTTGACGGCGACGGTCGTCTCGTTCTGGGCGGTGCTGCAGCCGGTCTGGCTGCCGGTCGGCACGACGGTGTCACCGTCGATGACGTCGTTGTTGGGGGCGAGCGGCCGGTAGGGGTTCGGCTTGCCGATGTAGGTCTGGCAGAGCGCGGACAGCGCCGGATCGTCGCCGTCTTCCTCTTCCTCCTCGGCGAACTGCTCCTTCAGCAGCGGGTTCGGCACATCGTGCCGAGCCTCCGCCGCGATCTTGTGCTTGCTGTGCAGCGGATCCACCGGCAGCGGCGACCCTCCGCCGGCGGCGTGCGCGGCCGGCGCGAGGACGACGGCGAGCGGCAGGACGAGCGCGGTGAGCGTGGCGAAGATTCTGCGCTTGGCGGATGAAACACCTGAGGACATCGGAAGATCCTTTCCCAGGAGGTCTTCAGCCGTCCCAGGCTTGACGCCCGTCCACGCGCGGTCAACCGACGGAAGTTCGGAGCCGGACATACCGGATTTCGGTAGCCTGGACCGATGATCGACTACGGGCTGGATCTCTCCGCGGTGGACCGTGACCGCGCGCTGCCCGACCTGGTGGCCGAAGGGGACGAACTCGACGCCCTCGTTTCCGCGGAAGCCGACTGGTCCCGGCCCACGCCCGCCGCCGGGTAGACGATCGCCCACCAGATCGCGCACCTCGCCGCGGCCGACCCGAACGTCTAGTCGCCCTACGGACTCCGGAAGCCTTCGACGTCGTGCCGGCGGACGCCGACCTCGATGCCGCCGCGGGTGCGGCCCGGCGCACTCGACTTCTGCCTGCGCGTCACCCAACGCCGGACGCCGGCCGAAACCAGCCTCACGGCCGACGGCGACCACGCGCGGAAGTGGCTGGAGCTCGCCCGGGTCTTCCTCTAGGCCAGCGCGTCGTCGATGGCTTTCGTGATCCGCTTAAGCGACACGGGGTGCGCCGTCCCCAGCGTCTGCGCGAAGAACGAAACCCGCAGCTCCTCGATCATCCACCGCACTTCGTCCAGCGCCGGCGACGACGTGCCCGGCGGCAGGGAAGCCACAGCGTCGGCGTACTCGCCGGTGATCCACGCGATGTCCGCCGTGCGCTGCAGGTCGCGGGTCGGCTCCGAAACCAGCTTCTCCAGCCGGCGCGAGATCCCCTGCAGGTAGCGCACCACGTTGCGCAGCCGCGAAGCACCCGTCGCCGTCACGAAACCCGGGTGGACCAGGCCCGAAAGCTGGGCCCGGATGTCGGCCAGCGACTCCGCCGGTCCGCGCGTCGAGGGCAGCGCCACCTCGACGTCGTTCGCGGCGCGGAGGATCTTCTCGACGTCGGTCAGCACGTCCAGCACCACCGGGTGCAGGCCCGCGCGGACCTTCTCCAGCAGGACCTTGAAGCCGGTCTCGTCGAACACCGGGCCGCCGCCGGCCGTCATCAGCGCGTCCACCGCGCAGTCGACGCAGTCCTCGAGCAACGCCGCCACGCTGCCGTGCGGGTTCCGGTTCAGGACCAGCTTCGACGAGTTCGACAGCGACCGCGTGATGAACTTCATCGGCGAGTTCAGGTTCAGCCGCAGCATCCGCCGCGTGCCCGCCCACATCGCGTGTTCCTGCTGCCCCGGCGTGTCCAGCATCCGCACCGCCACCGACGCGCCCTCGTCCACCAGCGCCGGGTACGCCTTGACGTCGTGGCCGCGCTGCGTCGAAGCGAACACGCGGGGCAGCGAGCCGAAGTCGGGCTTCGTCAGCCCGGCCTTCTCCAGGCTGTTGGCCGCCTTCGAGATCGTCTCCCGGACCTTCGGCGCCAGCTTGAGCCGCAGCAGCGAGATGTCCTTGCCCTCGGCGACCTTCTTGCCCCGCTCGTCGACCACCCGGAACGTCATCTTCAGGTGCTCCGGCACCGAAGCCGGGTCCCAGTCCGCGTACGGCACCGTGATCCCCCGCAGCGCGCGCAGCTCGCGGCCGAGCACCTCCAGCAGCGGACCGTCCGAAGGGGACACTCGCGAAAGGACGTACGCCGCGGTGTCCGGCGCCGGGACGAAGTTGCGCCGCAACGCCTTCGGCAGCGACTTGATCAGCTGCGTCACCAGTTCCGCGCGCAAGCCGGGTACCTGCCAGTCGAAACCGTCCTCGGTGACCTGGTTCAGCACGGGCAGCGGGATGTGCACGGTGACGCCGTCGGCGTCCGCGCCCGGCTCGAACTGGTAGGTCAGCTTGAAGACCTGCGTGCCCTGCGTCCACGAGTCGGGGTAGTCGCCCTCGCGGACGCCGCCCGCGGTCTCGTTGATGAGCATGGACTTCTCGAACGAGAGCAGGTCCGGCTGCTCGTGCCGCGTCTTCTTCCACCAGGTGTCGAAGTGCCGCACCGAGACGACGTCCGCGGGCACCCGCTCGTCGTAGAACTCGTACAGCGTCTGGTCGTCGACCAGGATGTCGCGCCGCCGCGCGCGGTTCTCGAGGTCCTCGACCTCTTCCAGCAGCGCCCGGTTCTCGGCGAAGAAGTGGTGGCGCGTCTGCCAGTCGCCCTCGACCAGCGCGTGCCGGATGAACAGCGCCCGCGACATCTCCGGGTCGATCCGGCCGTAGTTGACGCGGCGGTCGGCGATCAGCGGGACGCCGTACAGCGTCACCTTCTCGGTCGCCATCACCGCGCCCTGCTTGCGTTCCCAGTGCGGCTCGGAGTAATTGCGCTTGACGACGTGCCCCGCCAGCGGCTCGACCCACTCCGGCTCGATGCGCGCGTTCACCCGCGCCCACAGCCGCGACGTCTCGACCAGCTCGGCCGACATCACGAACCGCGGCTGCTTCTTGAACAGCGCCGACCCGGGGAAGATGCCGAAGCGGGCGCCGCGCGCGCCCAGGTAGTCGCCCTTCGCCGGGTCCTTGAGCCCGATGTGCGAGAGCAGCCCGGCGATCAGCGACGTGTGCACGCGCTGCGGGTCCACCGGGGCCGTGTTCGTGTTCAGGGAGATGCCGAGCGGTTTCGCCAGCTGCCGGAGCTGGCTGAAGATGTCCTGCCACTCGCGCAGGCGCAGGTAGTTGAGGTACTCGGTGCGGCACATGCGGCGGAACTGGTTGCCGGACAACGCCTTCTGCTGCTCGGCGACGTACTCCCACAGGTTCAGGTAGGCGAGGAAGTCCGACGTCGGGTCGGCGAAGCGCGCGTGCTGCTGGTCGGCCGCCTGCTGCTTCTCCGCCGGCCGCTCCCGCGGGTCCTGGATGGACAGTGCCGCCGCGATGATCATGACCTCGCGGACGCAGCCGTTCTTCGCCGCCTCCAGCACCATCCGGCCCATCCGCGGGTCGACCGGCAGCTGCGCGAGCTTGCGGCCGATGTCGGTGAGCCGCCGGTCCGACGAGCTGGTGGCGGTGCTGTCGAACGCGCCCAGCTCCTGCAGCAGCCCGACGCCGTCGGTGACCTGACGACGGTCCGGCGGCTCGACGAACGGGAACGCCGCGATGTCGCCCAGCCCCAGCGACGTCATCTGCAGGATGACCGACGCGAGGTTGGTCCGCAGGATCTCCGGGTCGGTGAACTCCGGCCGCGCCTCGAAGTCCTCTTCGGAATAGAGCCGGATGCAGATGCCGTCGGACGTCCGGCCGCAGCGGCCCTTGCGCTGGTTCGCCGACGCCTGCGAGACCGGTTCGATCGGCAGGCGCTGCACCTTCGTGCGGTGGCTGTAGCGGGAGATGCGCGCGGTGCCCGGGTCGACGACGTACTTGATGCCCGGCACGGTCAGCGACGTCTCGGCGACGTTGGTCGCGAGCACCACCCGGCGTCCGGTGTGCTGCTGGAACACGCGGTGCTGGTCGGCCGCCGACAGCCGCGCGTACAGCGGGAGGACCTCGGTGTTGCGCAGGTCCGCCCGGTTGAGCACGTCGGCGGTGTCACGGATCTCGCGCTCGCCGGAGAGGAACACCAGGACGTCGCCCGGTCCCTCGGCGCACAGCTCCTCGACGGCGTCGAGGATGCCCTGCGTCTGGTCGCGCTCGTCGTCACCTTCAGGGTCATCGGGGTCGACGAGCGGCCGATAGCGCGTCTCGACCGGGTACGTCCGGCCGGAGACCTCGACGATCGGCGCGTCGTCGAAGTGCTTCGAGAACCGCTCGGGGTCGATCGTCGCCGAGGTGATGATCACCTTGAGGTCGGGACGGCGCGGCAGCAGCTGCTTGAGGTAGCCGAGGATGAAGTCGATGTTGAGGCTGCGCTCGTGGGCCTCGTCGATGATCAGCGTGTCGTACTGGCGCAGCGAGCGGTCGGTCTGGATCTCGGCCAGCAGGATGCCGTCGGTCATCAGCTTGACCAGCGTGTCCTGCCCGGACTGGTCGGTGAACCGCACCTTGTAGCCGACGGTGTCGCCGAGCTCGGTCTTCAGCTCGCTCGCGATCCGGTCGGCGACCGTGCGGGCGGCCAGGCGCCGCGGCTGCGTGTGGCCGATCTGGCCGCGGATGCCGCGGCCGAGCTCGAGGCAGATCTTCGGCAGCTGAGTGGTCTTGCCCGAGCCGGTCTCCCCCGCGACGATCACGACCTGGTGCTTCGCGATCGCGGCGCCGATCTCGTCCTTGAGCTTGCTGACCGGCAGCTCTTCGGGGTACTCGATCTTGGGCACGCTTTCGCGGCGCGCCGCGATCCGCAGCTCAGCCTTGTCGATGTCGGCGGAGATCTGCGCGAGGGCGGCGTCGCGATCGCGAGCTTTGCGGGCGCCGTCGAGCCGCCGGCGCAGCCGCTGCTCGTCACGCGGCATCAGCTCGGGCAGGCGCGCACGCAGCGCTTCGAAGGGGGATGACGTGGACATGCTTGGACCGAGGATAGCCGTGCGTGACGACGCGGGCCTCCCAATATCCCCGTGGCGTGACCGGGCGCACGCGAAAGGCCCCGCACCGGGTGGTGCGGGGCCTTTTCGAAACGAGGCTCAGCCCTGCTGGCCGGGCTGCTGCGGGTACTGCTGCTGCGGCTGCGGCTGGCCCTGGAACTGCTGCGGCTGGCCGCCGGCGTACGGCTGCTGCTGGCCCGGCGCCGGCGGCTGCTGGGCGAACTGCTGCTGCGGCTGCGGCGCGGACTTGGTGCGGCTGATCGCCACCGAGCCGCCGATCAGCACGAGGCCGAGGACGCCCAGCCCGATGCCGAACGTCGGCTGCATGTCGGTGGCCCAGGACAGCAGGCGGAATTCGTAGTCGAACTGCTCCAGGACGAGCGATCCGAAGCCGAGGACGGCGAACAGGATGCCGATGCGCATCATGATCGAAGACATGGAAAACCCCCAACAGGAAAGGGAAACAGGAGCCGGCCGCCCCGACGGCCCGCAATGGGACTCGAACAGTAGCGGCCGGTTCCCGAGCTGTCCCCGGATTTCCCGTTTTGTTATCTCATGTCCGCTGGAGCGAGTCCGGGCCCAGGTCGGCGAGGGTGCGGTGGCCGGAAAGTCCCATGGTCAGGTCGAAGTCGGCCAGCAAGCTCCGCAGCACGTGCCGGACGCCGTCCTCGCCCGCGTGCGCCAGCCCGTACACCCACGGCCGGCCCACCAGCACCGCCCGCGCGCCCAGCGCGATCGCCTTCAGCACGTCCGCGCCGGTGCGGACGCCCGAGTCGAAGAGCACCTCCATGCGGTCGCCGACCGCCGCGACGATCCCGGGCAGCGCTTCCAGCGCCCCGATCGCACCGTCGACCTGGCGGCCGCCGTGGTTGGAGACGACGATGCCGTCCATTCCGGCCTCGGCCGCGCGGCGCGCGTCGCCGACGTGCTGGATGCCCTTGAGGACGATCGGGCCGTCCCAGTGCTCGCGCAGGAACGGCAGCTGGTCCCACGTCCGGTCGGTGCCGGTGATCATGCCGATCCAGGTGAGGATCGCCGTGCCGCGGTCCTCTTCCGGCGTCTTCGCCAGCCGGGACAGGAAGACGGGGTCGGTGAACGGGACGGCGAGGCCCTCACCCTGCAGGAACGGCAGGTAGGACTGGTCCAGGTCGGACGGTCGCCAGGCCAGCGTCCACGTGTCGAGCGTGACGACCAGCGCCGTGTAGCCGGCCGCCTTCGCCCGGGCCAGCAGGCTCGCGCAGACGTCCGGGTCGCCGGGCCAGTACAGCTGGAACCAGCGCGGGCCGTCACCGTTGGCCGCGGCGACGTCCTCGATGCCGGTGGACGACGCCGTGGACAGGATGAACGGGAGCCCCACCGAGGCGGCGGCGCGGGCGGTCGCGGATTCGGCGTCCGGGTGCACGATCGACTGGACACCGACGGGCGCGACGGCCACCGGCGCGGCCAGCCGGGTGCCGAGCACGGTCGTCGAGAGGTCGCGGTCGGTGGCGCCGGTCAGCATCCGCGGCACGACGCGCCAGCGGTCGAACGCCTCGCGGTTGGCGCGGGCTGTCGCGCCGGAGCCGGCCGAACCCGCGACGTAGGAGAACGGGCCGGGCGCCATGACCTCACGGGCCGACGCTTCGAGCTTCGTCGCGTCGGTCGAGCACGGCGGCAGCACCCCACCGAGTCCTTGCAGGTAGAGCTCGTTCTGGTAGCTGCCGAAGCGTTCGGTCACGGCTTCCTCCTCGCGTTCGAACGCGCACTGTACTCGCCGGTAACGGCTCAGGCCGGGGCACGCCGCATCGGCTGCATCGGTGGCCCGCCGGGCGGGTGGAACGCGGCTCTGTGGTCGCGGAACCCGAGCCGCCGCCCCGACCTCACACCACCGGACGCCGCATCGGCTGCACCGGCGGCCCACCAGGCAGGTGGAACGCCGGTCTGTGGTCACGGAACCCGAGCCACCGCCCCCACCTCACACCACGGGACGCCGCATCGGCTGCATCGGCGGCCCGCCGGGCGGACGGAACGCCGGTCCATGGTCGCGGAACCCGAGCCGCCGGTAGAGGCGCGTGCTGGCCGGCGAGCTGGCCTCCAGGTAGGTGGGCACGCCCTCGGCGTCGGCCCGGTCGAGGCCGTGGCGCAACAGCCGCCCGCCGATGCCCCGGCCCTGGTGGCCCGGCCGGACGCCGATGAACTGCGCGTGCCAGAGCGGTCCGGGCGGTTCGAGGCCGGCCATGAGGCCGAGCAGCGCGCCGAGCCGGCCGGTCTCGGCCGCGTCGAGTCCGGGGATCGGGTCGTCGTCCCCGCCGGCGGGGAGCCAGATCACCGCCGCCGTGTGGTCGCCGGTCACGTCGACGTGCCCGGCCGCGAAGCCGGCTTCGAGGAGCGCGCCGAAGAACGCGGGGTGCGAGACGGTGCGGCGGCGGCCGGCGTCCGGGAACACCCAGCGGCTCATCGGGTCGTCCTGGAACGCCTCGACCAGGATGCCGAGCACGGTGTCCACTTCGGACGGATCCGCGGCGCGGACGTCGCTCATCGCGTCTCCGCGAGCTCGTCCTCGCGCAGCGGGCCGCCGATGCCCGCGTAGACGTCCGGCCGCCGGGTGCGCAGTGCTTCGGCCCGCAGGAAGCCGGCGAGACCGGCGAGCACGAGCAGCCCCGGCAGACCCCAGCGCAGCAGCGGGATCGAGCCCGCCGGGCCGAGCAGGACGTCGAAGTTGACGATGATCAGCACCAGGATCGCGGTCAGCGTCACCGCCGCGAGCGCGGGTGCGCCCAGGCGCCGCCACCCCGTCTCCCGGCCGGGGCGACGGCGGAAGAACCCGATGACCGACAGCGAAACCGCGATCATGATGATCGTGACGCCGGTCGAAGCGGTGACGCCGGTCCAGGTGAACAGGTCCGTGAACGGGTCGCGCCCGGCCAGCGCGAAGACCGCGACGACGACGATCCCGATCGAGGTCTGGACCAGTGAGCCGCCGATCGGCGCGCCGGTGCGCTTGCTGGTGCGGCTGACGCCCTCCGGCAGCAGCCCGTCCCGGCCCAGCGCGAAGAAGTACCGCGCGACGGCGTTGTGGAGGCTCAGCAGCGCGGCGCACTGGCTGGTCAGGAAGAGCACGTACGCCGTGTCGGCGAACGCGGTGCCGACGTACTGCCCGCCGAGCCCGAACAGCAGGCCCGGCCCCTCGGCGGCGGCGCGCTCGACGACGTGGTCCGGACCGGTCGCGACCGCCATCCCGAGCGAGGAGACGACGTAGAGCACCGCGGTCAGCCCGATCGCGATGTACGTCGCGCGGCCCACCGTCCGGCGCGGGTCGCGGCACTCCTCGCCGTAGGTGGCGGCCCCTTCGAAGCCGAGGAAAACCGCTATGGAGAAAGCGAAAACGGCGCCGACGCCCGCCGTGAAGAGGCTCGACGGCTCGAGCGGGACGAGCGAAACGGAGCCGCCGGCCGGGTGGCTGAACATCCCGGCGTTCAGCACCACGAGCACCAAGACCTCGAGGCCGAGCGCGACGCCGAGCACCTTCGCGTTGAGGTCGATCCGCAGCACGCCGCCGGCGCCGACGACCAGCACCATCAGCAGCGCGATCGGCCACCACGGCAGGTCCCAGCCGAACTTCGAGTTCAGCCAGGTGGACACGGAAAGGCCGAACAGGCCGAAGACGCCGGTCTGGATGGAGCTGTAGGCGAGCACCGTCACGTACGCGACGGCGGTGCCCGCCGAGCGCCCGATCCCGTGCGCCACATAGGGGTAGAAGGCGCCGGCGTTCGTGATGTACCGGCTCATCGCGGCGTACCCGACGCCGAACAACGCGAGCACCGGGGCCAGCAGGACGAACGAAAGTGGCACACCGACGATGCCTGTCACAGCGTAGGTCGCCGAAACCCCGCCGGCGATCGCGTACAGCGGACCGGCCGCCGCGACGACGAAGAAGACGATCTGGGCGGCGCCGAGCCGCTTCTTCCCGAGGCCGCGCCCCGGTGACTGGGTACCCATGAACCTTCCCCCGCGCCGTAGGTGATCTTGGCGCGGCGCCCCAGAGTAGGGGGTCCGCACCGGACGGCGGTACGTCCGTTCGGGGTAAACCGTGACGGCACCGAAAGTGCGCCGAAGCCGGACCGCTATCTTCGGCATCCTCACTTCGACCGCCCAGGGGGCCGTTTTCCGTCATGCGCCGGCTCACCTTGGTCGATTCCTTCTTCTTCCTCGGCCACGACGAGTTCACCGGCCGCCCGTCGCTCAGCCGGACGTCACTGGGCATCGGCCTGGCCGGCGCGGCGTTGTGCGACCTGCTCTTCACCGACCGGATCACGGTCGAGAACGGGAAGGTGCGCGCGATCGCCACCCGGCCACCGGGTATTCCGACGGCCGATCACGTGCTTTCCGAAATCGTTTCGGAAACGGGGGCGCACAGCGTGCGCGACTGGGTGGACCACCTGCGCGGCGAACTGCCCACGGTCGCCGCGGACAACCTCGTGGGGCTCGGACTGGTCCGGCGGACGCCGATGCTGTTGCGGCGCAGGCATCGCTACCCACCGGAGGACCTGCTGGTATCGACGGCGGCCCGCAGCAAGGCCCGGGCGGCGGTGTTCGGAGTGGACAGGCCCGACCCGCATGCGGCGTGTCTGGCCTTGCTGGCTTGGACCGCGGGTGTCGACGACCTGTGCGAGCCGGAGCTCGGCCGGGCATCGGTGCGGGCTTGGATGGCCGACACGCACCACGAGATGCCGCGGCGCATTTCCGACGTGATCAGCGGAGTGGCAGCCGTGGCGGCGGCGGTGGTTTACACCGGCGACCGGAAGTGACTTGGGGCAGCGCCGGCGACCGCACGTGACCCCGGCGGGGCGGCGGTAACCGGCGGTGTGGCAGGGCCGCGGCTGGCCCCACCGACGCCGGCGGCCGCACGTGACCCGAGGCGGGCGGCGGCGTGGCAGTACCGCGGCAGCTGCCACCCACGCCGGCGATCGCAAGGGGGCGACCGCAGCCGCACCGGCGACCGGAAGTGACTTGGGGCAGCGCCGGCGACCGCACGTGACGCCGGCGGGGGCGGCGGTAACCGGCGGCGAGGCAGGGCCGCGGCTGCCCTCACCGACGCCGGCGGCCGCACGTGACCCGAGGCGGGCGGCGGCGTGGCAGTACCGCGGCAGCTGCCACCCACGCCGGCGATCGCAAGGGGGCGACCGCAGCCGCACCGGCGACCGGAGGTGATCGGCCGGGTGGCGATGGCCGCAGCGGCCCTCACCGACTCCGGCGGCCGCGAGTAACCCAAGGCGGGCGGCGACAGGGCAGCGCCACTGCAGCCGTCACCCACAGCGGTGACCTGCGACCTCGCGGGGCCCACGCCCGCCCCCGTCTACCTCAGCGGCCGGAAGTGACCCGTGGGTAACATGGGCGCGTCCGCCGTCGACGTCCCCTTGGAGGAAACATGCGTGCGCACGATGTGGTCCTTTTCGGCGCCACCGGGTTCACCGGGGGCCTCACCGCCGAATACCTGGCCCGCCACGCGCCCGCGGACCTGCGGTGGGCGCTCGCCGGCCGGAACCTCGGCAAGCTCGAGGCCGTCCGCGCGCGGCTCGCTGACATCGATGACCGGTTCGCCGCGCTCGACCTGCTCGTCGCCGACTCCGGCGACCCCGCCTCCCTCAAAGCGGTCGCGGAGGCCACCAAGGTGGTCATCACGACCGTCGGGCCCTACCTCACCCAGGGCGAGCCGCTGGTGGCCGCCTGCGCCGCGGCCGGTACCGACTACGTCGACCTGACCGGTGAGCCCGAGTTCGTCGACCGGATGTACCTGGCGCACGACCGCCGGGCCCGGGAGACCGGTGCGCGGCTGGTGCACGCCTGTGGCTTCGACTCGATCCCGCACGACCTCGGCGCCTACTTCACGGTCAAACAGCTGCCGGAAGGCGTGCCGCTGAAGGTCGACGGCTACGTCCGGGCCAGTGGGATGCCCTCGGGTGGCACCTTCCTCAGCGCGCTGACCATCATGTCCCGGCTCCCCGCCGGGGCTCGGGTGGCGAAAGAACGGTCCGCCGCCGAACCTCGGCCGGCCGGGCGGTTCGCCCGTGCGCCGCTCGGACGGCCGCACCGGGTCGCCGACGCCGGCTGGTGGGCCGTGCCGCTGCCGACCATCGACCCTGAGATCGTGCGCCGGTCCGCGGCCGCGTCCGAGCGCTACGGGCCGGACTTCACCTACCGGCACTTCGCCGCGGTCAAGCACCTGCCGGTGCTGGCGGGCGGCGCGCTCGGGGTCGGCGCGCTGTTCGCGGCGGCGCAGATCCCGCCCGCGCGGCGCGGGCTCTCCCGCCTGCTCGCCCCCGGCGACGGCCCGAGCCCCGAGCGTCGCGCCCGGTCGTGGTTCTCGGTGCGGTTCATCGGCGAGGGCGGCGGTTCGCGGGTCGTGACGGAGGTGTCCGGCGGCGATCCCGGCTACGACGAAACGGCGAAGATGCTCGCGGAATCGGCGTTGTGCCTCGCCACCGACAAGCTCCCGGAAACGGCGGGCCAGGTCACCACGGCGACCGCGATGGGCGACGCGCTGATCGAGCGGCTCACCAAAGCCGGGATGCGGTTCGCGACCCTCTGAATTTCACGCTTTCACAGCACCGAACGTGAAATTCCGGTGCTGTGATGAATCTTCTGCCGCTCCTCACCCGCGGTTAGCGTCGATCGGGTTCTCCTTCCCCCATCGCGTTTTTCGCAAGGAGCGTCATGAGATTGCCGCAACGGTTCGCCGCGCTCGGCGGGGCGACGGCGGCGGGCATGGTGGTGGTCGGCATCGCCGTCGCCGCGCCCGCGCAGCCCGCCCCCGAGCCGCCCCCGTCCGCCGCGCAGGCCCAGGCCAACGCCACGAGCGCCGCGGCCGGGCTCGTCAACACCCGGCCGGCCGCCCTCCACGCCGGGGCGCACGACAAGTTCGTCCAGCGGGACGTGCGGTCGGCGGCCGGCCTGTCGTACGTCGTCTACGACCGCACCTACGACGGCCTGCCCGTGATCGGCGGCGACCTGGTCATCGCCACCGACGCCACGGGCACCGTGAAGACCACCTCCGTCGCGCAGAACCAGACGCTCGGCGACCTCGACGTCCACGGCGCGAAGCTGACCGCGCAGCAGGCCGAAACCGTTGCGCGCAACCAGGTCCGCGGACCGAATAGCCTACCCGGCGGCAAGCTCGTCGTGGTCGCCGACGGCAGCGGCCGGCTCGCCTACGAGAGCAACGTCGAAGGCACCGACTCCCGCGGCGAGCCGAGCAGCCTGAGCGTCTACGTCGACGCCGTGGACGGCCGCGTCCTGCGGACCGTCGAGCACGTCGCCGCGGGCACCGGCACCGGCAAGTGGAACGGGCCGTCGCCGCTGGCCCTGAACACGACGAAGTCCGGCAGCACGTACTCGATGGCCGACCCGAACACGCCCAACCTGGACTGCCGCAACTACAGCAGCGACTCCGTCCTCACCGGACCGGACGACAGCTGGGGCAACGGCACCGGCACGAACATCGAGACCGGCTGCGCGGACGCGCTGTTCGTCGCGCAGACCGAGAAGAAGATGCTCTCGGAGTGGGTGGGCCGCAACGGCTTCACCGGCAACGGCGGCGCGTGGAAGATCCGCGTCGGCCTCGACGACGAGAACGCGTACTACTACAACTCGCGCCCGGCGTACGTGAACCTCGGGCACAACCCGAGCGGCGAGTGGGTCGGCTCGCTCGACATCCTCGGCCACGAGATGGGCCACGGCATCGACGACTACTCCGGTTCCGGCGGCTTCTCCGGCGGCGGCACGCAGGAGTTCATCGCCGACACCTTCGGCACGGCGACGGAGTTCTACGCGAACGAGCCGTCGCAGTACGACCCGCCGGACTACGCGATCGGCGAGGAGGTCAACCTGGTCGGCACCGGCGCGATCCGGTACATGTACGACCCGTCGAAGGTCGGCGACCCGAGCTGCTACTCCAGCTCGACACCGAACGCCGAGGTGCACAAGGCGGCCGGGCCCGGCGACCACTGGTTCTACCTGCTGGCCGAAGGCAGCAACCCGACCAACGGGCAGCCGACCAGCTCCACGTGCAACAACACCACGATCACCGGCCTCGGCATCCGCAAGGCGATCAACATCATGCACGGCGCCGTGCAGCTGAAGACGTCCGGCAGCACCTACCTGCGCTACCGCACGTGGACGCTGCAGGCCGCGAAGAACCTGTACCCGGACAGCTGCGCCGAGTTCGACGCGGTCAAGGCGGCGTGGAACGCGGTGAGCGTCCCGGCGCAGTCCGGCGACCCGACGTGCACCGGCACGCCGCCGACCACGACCACGACCCCGCCCACCACGACGACGCCTCCCCCGGGCGGGTGTAGCGGCCAGCTGGTGCAGAACCCGGGCTTCGAGTCCGGCAAGGCGTCGTGGACCGACCCGAACACGACGATCGGCCAGTTCGGCAGCCAGGCGCCGGCGCGCTCGGGCACCTGGGACTCCTGGCTCGGCGGCTGGGGTTCCGCGCACACGGACACGCTCACGCAGGCGGTCACCATCCCCGCCGGCTGCCGGGCGAGCCTGACGTTCTGGCTGCGCGTGTGGACGGCCGAGACCGAGAACGTCGCGTACGACAAGCTCGTCGTCTCCGCCGGTTCGACGACGCTGGCGACGTACTCGAACCTCGACCGGAACTCGGCCTACGCGCAGAAGACGCTCGACCTGTCTTCCTACGCCGGGCAGACGATCACGCTGAAGTTCGCCGGGACGGAGGACCAGTCGCTGCAGACGTCGTTCGCCGTCGACGACACGGCGGTCGCCGTCGGCTGATCCCCCGACGAGGCCTGCCCCCTACTTTGGTGGCAGGCCTCGTTGCGCCGGATGCGTCCGGTATTCATGCTTACGCGAATGGAAGCGTTCCCCGAGGACAACACCGAGGTCGCCGAGGCGATCCGGGAGGGACCGTTCGAGGTGGCCTTCGACCTCGCGATCCGGCACCGCGGGCTGAGCCTGGAGGCCCTGCAGCGGCGGATGGCCACCCACGGCGCCCAGGTCAGCCTGGCGACGCTGAGCTATTGGCGCCGCGGCCGCCGGCACCCCGAAAGACACCGCTCGCTGCACGCGGTGGGCGTGGCCGAAGGCTGTCTGGGCCTGCCCGCGGACGCGTTGACGGCGCTGGTCACGCGGCCTCGCGAGCGCCGGGTCGAGCCGTGGCCCGGCGGGATCAGCCTGGCCGGCGCGCTCGGCTCGGAGCCGACGGAGCTGGCCTCGTGCGACGGCATCGACCTCGACGGCAACGCGCGCCTGGCGCTGGCTTCGGTGCACCAGCGCGCGAAGCTCGGCCCGGACCGCACCGAGCGGTCGGTCCGCTCGGAGCTGGTGGTGACCAGCCGCGAGGACGGCGTCGACCGCTGGGTGTCGTTCTTCCGCCCCCAGACCGGCGGCGGCCACCGGCCGGTGCTGCGCTCGGCGCACAGCTGCCGCCCGGGCCGCGTCCGCCGCGACGCGGATTCCGAGCTGGTGGCGCTGGAGCTGCGCTTCGACTACCCGCTGCGGGCGGGCGAGACGTACGTGTTCGACTTCGAGTTCGGCTACGACGGAACGCCCCCGGAGACGAGCTACCTGCAGTTCGGTGTGCGCGCACCGGCCCGGCAGATCGTCCTGCAGGCGTGCTTCGACCCGGCGGCGGTGCCGGTGCGCTGTTACCGCTACCACCGCCCGCACGAGGGCGGCCCGGCCGCGGACCGGCCGGAGCTCCCGGTGGGCCCGAGCGCGACGAGCCACATCGCGGTGCTCGACGCCCAGCCCGGCGTCTACGGCATGTGCTGGGAGTGGGACTGACCGGTCGTGAGTGAGAAACAGTGTTCTAACCCTGTTTCTCACTCACGACCGACCTGCGCCGAGACCCTGCCGATCTCGTAGTCCGCCTCGTCGAACTTCCCCACCGTCGACCGCAACCGTCCGGTCGAGAACGGCCAGCTGAAACTGTTGCGCCCGTTGACGTCCGTGTAGTAGCTCGAACACCCGCCCGACTGGTACACCGTCCCCGGCAGGGCCGCCTGGACCTCCGCGTTGAACGCGTCCTGGACGGACGGCCGCACCGACACCGATTCCCAGCCCGAGTTCAGCGTCCGGGTCACCGCCGCCACCGTGTGGCGCAGCTGGGCCTCCAGGATCATGAACGCCGACGAGTGCCCGGTTCCCAGGCTCGGCCCCAGCAGCAGGTACAGGTTCGGGAACCCGGCCACCGTCGTCCCCGCGTACGCCCGCGGGCTGCCCTTCCAGTGGTCGTCCAAGCTCCGGCCGTCGGCGTCGAAGACCCGGGAGGACACCGGCATGTCGAGGATGTGGAAGCCCGTGCCGAAGATGATCGCGTCGACCTCCGCGGCCGACCCGTCCGCGCCCAGGACACGATCGCCGGAAACCGAACGCACCGCCGTCGGGTGAACGTCCACATGGGACTTCGTCAGCGACGGGTAGTAGGTGTTCGACATCAGGAGCCGCTTGCAGCCGAGCGTGTAGTCCGGCGTCAACGCGCGGCGCAGCGCGGGATCCCGGACCGCCAGCCGGAGGTGCGCGAGGCCGATCTTCTGCACCTGCCGCAGCAGCCACGGGTGCCGGAACCCGAAGCCGAGCGTCTCCATCACGCCGTACTCCGCGCTCCGCAACGCCCGCTGCAGCGCCGGGAACCGCCGCAGCAGGAACCGCTCGACGCCGGGAACGTGGTGGTCCGGCTTCGGCAGCACCCACTGCGCCGTGCGCTGGAACAGGTGCAGCCGCGCCACTTCCCCCGCGATGCGCGGGACGAACTGGACCGCCGACGCGCCGGTGCCGATCACCGCGACCCGCTTGCCCGCCAGGTCGTAGTCGTGGTTCCAGCGCGCGGAGTGGAAGACCTCGCCCGGGAAGTCCGCGAGCCCCGGCAGGTCGGGCATCAACGGCTCGTGCCACGGACCCGTGCCGGCGACCAGGATCCGCGCGGTGTACGGACCCCGGGACGTCTCCAGCTCCCACCGGGAACCGTTCCACTGCGCGCGGGTCACTTCGACGCCGTAACGGATCTTCGACGTCACCCCGAACCGCGACGCGGTGTCCGCCAGGTACGCACGGATCTCGGCCTGCCCGGCGAACGCCCGCGTCCACCCGGGGTTGGGCGCGAACGAGTACGAGTACAGCGCGGACGGGACGTCGCACGCGCAGCCCGGGTACGTGTTGTCCCGCCAGGTCCCGCCGAGCGCGTCGGCCTTCTCCAGCACGGCGAGGTCGTCCACGCCGGCCTGGCCGAGCCGGATGGCCGCACCCAGCCCGGACGCCCCGGCACCGACGACGAGGACCGCGAAGTGGCGTTGCTCCATATTTCGGAGACTAACAGTATTCCAATACTCACGGTACCCCGATTCCGGACCTCGCTAGAGTGGCGGTCATGGCCCGACTCACCCGCGCGGAAAGCCAGGCGCGCACCCGCGAGCAGCTGATCGAGACCGCCAAGCTGCTCTTCCTGCGCGACGGCTACTCCCTGACGTCGCTGGAGAAGGTCGCGGACGAAGCCGGGTACTCGAAGGGTGCGGTGTACTCGAACTTCCGCAACAAGGACGAGCTCTGCCTCGCGGTGCTCGACCGGATCCACGACGAGCAGGTCGCACTGGTCGCCGAAGCGCTGGTCGGCGCCGACGGCGTCGAGGGGCTGCTCGCCGCGTTCCAGACCTGGGCCGAGCGCAGCATCGGCGACGAGGCGTGGACCGCGCTGGAGGTCGAGTTCGCCACGAACGCCCGGCGCAACCCGCACGTGCGCGCCGAACTGGCGACGCGGGACAAGGCGATTCGCGACACCATCGCGGGCCTGCTCACCGGGTACGCCGAGCGGTTCGGGATCACGCTCCCGATGTCGGCCGACGACGCCGCGACGGCGTTGCTCAGCCTCGGCATCGGCCTCGGCGTCCAGCGGGCGATCGACCCCACGATCCCGGTGAACGTGCTGCCGGACGTCATCCGCATCTTCACCGGGATCCGCTGACCCCGCGAAATAGTCTGTTTTCCCTTCCCGGATTTACCTAATTGCCGAATCCGTGTCCACTGAGGACGGAAACGCGCTGTTCAGGAACGTGAACGTCTTCCGCCTCTTGTGAAGCCCCTCACCCTTCGCTACCGTGGCGCTACGCCGCAGCACCACCCGATGTCCCGAAGGCGACGGTTCCCGCGAGCCGCCGAATTACGGGCTTCGTCCGCCATGCCAGAAAGCCGTGCTCCCCCACGGCCGATCCCCGCGGAAAGGGTTTTCCCATGAGCAAGAAGTTGCGGCCGGTCTTCATCGGCGCGCTCGGCGCGGCCTCCGTCGCCGCCCTCGTGATCACCACTCCCGCACTCTCCTCGGCGACACCCGCGCCACTGGCCGCGAGCAGCGCGTCCGTGCTCGCCACCGGCGACCTTTCGGTCGCGGCGAAGAAGGAGATCGCGATGAAGCTGGTCTCCAGCGCGGAAAACTCCTCGCTGGACTGGAAAGCGCAGTACAAGTACATCGAGGACATCGGTGACGGCCGCGGCTACACCGCGGGCATCATCGGGTTCTGTTCCGGCACCGGCGACATGCTGGAGCTCGTCGAGGCGTACACGAACTCCGTCCCGAACAACCCGCTCGCCAAGTACCTTCCCGCGCTGCGGAAGGTGAACGGCACCGACTCGCACAGCGGGCTCGGCTCGGCGTTCGAAAGCGCGTGGAAGCAGGCCGCGGCCACCACGGAGTTCCAGAGCGCGCAGAACAGCGAGCGCGACCGCGTGTACTTCAACCCCGCGGTGAGCCAGGGCAAGTCGGACGGCCTGAGCAACCTCGGCCAGTTCGCCTACTACGACGCGATCGTGATGCACGGCCCCGGCGACAGCTCGGACAGCTTCGGCGGCATCCGCAAGGCCGCGATGAAGAAGGCGAAGACGCCGGCGCAGGGCGGCAACGAGACGACCTACCTCAAGGCGTTCTTCGACGCCCGCAAGGTCATCATGAAGCAGGAGGAGGCGCACGCCGACACCTCCCGCGTCGACACCGAGCAGCTGGTGTTCCTCAACGCGGGCAACTTCGACCTGCACACCCCGCTGAAGTGGAAGGTCTACGGGGACAGCTACACCATCAACTGACGCCCGGCGCGGCCCGCGTGGCACCGGTAAACTCTCCCGCATGCGCAGGAGATCCCTCGGTGCCACGCTGGCCGCGGCCGCGCTGCTGACCGGGGCCGCCACCCCGGCCGGCGCCGCGTCCACCGCGTCGACGGCGTTCAGCGGGGGCGCGGGCCAGGTGGTCCGCGTCGTCGCCGCCTCGGCCGGCGCGGCCACGGCCGTCCTCACCGCCTGGGAACGCGAGGGCGGCGACTGGGTCCGCGCGCACGGCCCCGTCTCCGCGTACGTCGGCAAGAGCGGCGTCGGGCAGGCGAGCGAAGCGACGTCCCGCACCCCCGCCGGCGTGTGGCCGCTCACCGAAGCGTTCGGCAGCGAGCCCGCGCGGACCCGGCTGCCCTACCGCGAGGTCACCACCTCGGACTGGTGGGTCTCCGACGCCGGATCGCCTTACTACAACACGCATTTCTCGTGCGCCCCCGGCACGTGCCCGTTCGACGAGACCGCCGGGGAGAACCTCGGCGAGGCGGGCCCGGTCTACGCCCACGCCGTCGTCATCGACTACAACCGCGCTCCCGTGGTCCCCGGCGCCGGCTCGGCGTTCTTCCTGCATGTCGCCAACGGGAAGCCGACCGCGGGCTGCGTCGCGATCCCGAAGCCCGACCTCGAAACGCTCCTGCGCTGGCTCGACCCGGCGAAGCACCCCGTCATCGAGATCAGCGGCTGAGCAGCTCGTCCGCCGTGCGGGTGTTGATGATCCGCTCCGGCCCGATCCCCGCCTCGATCGCGCGCTCGCAGCCGTAGCCCTGCCAGTCGAGCTGGCCCGGCGCGTGCGCGTCGCTGTCGATGGCGAACTCGCAGCCGATCTCCGCGGCCAGGCGCAGCAGCTTCATCGGCGGGTCGAGCCGTTCCGGGCGCGAGTTGATCTCCACCGCGACGCCGTTCTCGCGGCACGCGGTGAACACCGCTTCGGCGTCGAACTCCGACTGCGGACGTCCCTTCCCGACGACCAGCCGTCCGGTGCAGTGCCCCAGCACCCGGACGTGCGGGTTGCGCACCGCGGCCAGCATCCGCCGGGTCATGTCGCGCGCCGGCATGCGCAGCTTCGAATGCACGCTGGCGACGACGAAGTCCAGTTCCCCCAGCAGGTCTTCCTCCTGGTCGAGGGCGCCGTCGTCGAGAATGTCGACCTCGATGCCCTGCAGCAGCCGGAAGGG
Source organism: Amycolatopsis sp. NPDC114504 (assembly GCF_055633595.1). Lineage (NCBI taxonomy): Bacteria > Bacillati > Actinomycetota > Actinomycetes > Pseudonocardiales > Pseudonocardiaceae > Amycolatopsis > Amycolatopsis sp. NPDC114504. Next base: position 104,926 of record NZ_JBVKDU010000003.1, read on the forward strand.
GGCCATCAGCTCGTTGGCCTTGGCGACGATCAGCATCTGCGTCCGCAGCCGCTCCGGCGAGAGCCCGTTCGCGACGGTCAGCCGCGGCGAGTGGTCGGTCAGCACCATCCACTCGTGGCCCAGGTCCCGCCCCGCGACGGCCATCTCGCCGATCGAGCTGCCGCCGTCCGACCAGTCGGAGTGCGTGTGGCAGTCGCCGCGCAACGCCGAGCGCAGTGGTTCGCCGGAGGGCAGTTCCTTCTCGACGATCTTCCCCCGGTACGCCGGGTCGCGGCCGGCCAGCGCGTCCTCGATGACGCCGGCGGTGGCCTTCCCGATGCCGGGCAACGACGTCAGCGTGCCGTTCTCGGCCATCTGCGCCAGCTGCCCGGCGTCGGTCTTGTCGACGGTCGCGGCCGCGTTCCGGAACGCGCGGACGCGGTAGGTCGGTTCTCCCGCGCGTTCGAGCTGGAACGCGATCTCCCGCAAGGCCCATGCCGGATCCATGGGACCTGTCTACCCCCTCGGGGGCAGTTGGTGCAGCTCGACGTCCTTCAGGGTGCCGCTCTCGATGCGGCAGGTCTGGTACGTGCAGAACGGCTGGCGGCGGCGGTCGGTCGGCGAACCGGGGTTGAGCAGCCGCAGCCCCGCCCGGGTCGTCGTGTCCCACGGGATGTGGCTGTGCCCGAACACCAGCACGTCGGTGTCGGGGAACTGCGCGTCGCACCGCTGCTCTCGGCCCTGCTTCGCGCCGGTCTCGTGGATCACGGCCAAGCGCACGCCGCCGAGGTCCGCCCGCGCGATCTCCGGGAGCCGCGCGCGCAGGTCGGCGCCGTCGTTGTTGCCGTAGACGCCGATCAGCCGCTTGCTGCGGGCTTCGAGCTCGTCGAGCAGGCCGGTCTCGACCCAGTCGCCGGCGTGCACGACGACGTCGGCCGCCGGCACCTCGTCCCACACCTGCGCCGGCAGCGGACGGGCGTGGGTGTCGGAGATGAGCAGCAGCCTCATCCGATGGCCTTGAGGACCCGTTCCAGGAACCCGCCGATGTGGTCTTTGAGGAGCGCCGCGGCCCCGTCGGCGTCGCCCTTCTTGGCCGCCGCGAGCACCGCCTTGTGCTCCGTCCACTCCTTCTTCCAGCTGGGGTTGGCTTCCCAGCCGACGACGCTGATCAGGGCCGCGCGGTCCTTGAGGTCGTCGAGGATGGAGACCAGCAGGGGGTTGCCGCAGCCGCGGTAGAGGGCGCGGTGGAAGCGGCGGTTGAGCAGGCTCAGCGCGGCCTGGTCCTTGTCGGCGATGGCCGTCGACGCCTCCTTGAGCGCCTCCGCGGCGTCGTCGAGCAACGCGGAGTCGCGCCGCTCGACGGTCCGCCGGACGGCTTCGGGTTCCAGGACCATCCGGACGTCGTAGACGGACTTCGCGAGCTCGGCGTCGACCAGGACCACCGACGCGCCCTTGTACGGGCTGAACGTCACCAGGCCCGAGTTCGAGAGCACCTTGAGCGCCTCGCGCACCGGCGTCTTCGACACGCCGAGCCGCGCGGCGAGCTCCGCTTCGACGAGGGGTTGACCGGGCACCAGCTCGCGGGTCAGGATGCCGCGGCGGATCTCCTCCAGGACCACTTCGGTCCGGGAGGCGGGCAGGCTGAACGTCCCGGTCATGTTGCGCTCCTCGCTCGTGTCGCACCCCATTCAACCAGGCCCCCGCGATCATATATCAGATGCCATACTGGATCGCATGAAAGCACCCGAGGAGCTCCGCAGCCACCGGTGGTTCGGCGGCGACGAGCTGCGCAACTTCAGCCACCGCGCCCGCGGCCGTCAACTGGGCTACAACCCGGAAGAGCACCTCGGCAAACCGGTCATCGGCATCCTCAACACGTGGTCGGACATCAACCCCTGCCACATGCACCTGCGCGAACGCGCCGAGCAGGTCAAGCGCGGCGTCTGGCAGGCCGGCGGCTTCCCGCTGGAGTTCCCGGTGGCCACGCTGTCGGAGACGTACCAGAAGCCGACCCCGATGCTCTACCGCAACCTCCTCGCGATGGAGACCGAGGAGATCCTGCGGTCCTACCCGATCGACGGCGCCGTCCTGATGGGCGGCTGCGACAAGACGACGCCGGCGCTGCTGATGGGCGCGGCGAGCGCCGGGCTGCCCGCGATCTTCGTGCCGGCCGGGCCGATGCTGCGCGGGCACTGGCGCGACGAGGTCCTCGGCAGCGGCACCGACATGTGGAAGTACTGGGACGACAAGCGCGCCGGGCTGATCGGCGACGCGGAGATGTCCGAACTGGAACGCGGTCTCGCGCGGTCGCCGGGGCACTGCATGACCATGGGGACGGCGTCGACGATGACGTCGGCCGCCGAGGTGCTCGGCATGACGCTGCCGGGAGCCGCGTCGATCCCCGCCGTCGACTCCGCGCACCACCGGATGGCCGCGGCGAGTGGCGCGAGGATCGTCGACATGGTCTGGGAAGACCTGACCGTGGGGCAGATCCTGGACAAGCGGGCCTATGCGGACGCGATCACGACGGTGCTGGCGCTCGGCGGGTCGACCAACGCCGCGATCCACCTGATCGCGATGGCCGGGCGCAGCGGGATCCCGGTCTCGCTGGCCGATTTCGACGCGCTCGCCCGGCGCGTGCCGGTGCTGGCGAACATCCGTCCCGGCGGCGCCTGGCTGATGGAGGACTTCTACTATGCGGGCGGCCTGCCCGGGCTGCTGTCGCGGCTGACCGACCTGCTGCACCTCGAACGGCCCACCGTCACCGGCCGCACCCTCGGCGAGAACCTTTCCCAGGCGAAGGTGCACAACGACGACGTCATCCGGCCGCGCGAGAACCCACTGGCCGCCGAGGGCGGAGTGGCGGTGCTGCACGGCAACCTGGCGCCGTCGGGGGCGGTGATCAAGCACATCGCCGCCGAGCCGCACCTGCTGACGCACACCGGGCCGGCGGTGGTGTTCGAGGACTACGCGGACCTCAAGAAGCGGATCGACGACCCGTCGATCACCGCGGACTCGGTGCTGGTGCTGCGCGGTTCCGGCCCGCTCGGCGGCCCCGGCATGCCCGAGTACGGGATGCTGCCGATCCCCTCGCACCTGCTCGCCGCCGGGGTCCGCGACATGGTCCGCATCTCCGACGCCCGGATGAGCGGCACGAGCTACGGGGCGTGCGTGCTGCACGTGGCACCGGAGTCGCACGTGGGCGGGCCGTTGGCCCTGGTCCGCGACGGCGACCTGATCACGTTGGACGTGCCCGCCCGGGCGCTGCGGCTCGAGGTGTCCGATGAGGAGCTGGCGCGACGTCGTTCGGAGTGGGCCGCGCCGGCGCCGCGGTTCGAGCGTGGTTACGGCGCGCTCTACAGCGAACACATCACGCAGGCGGACGAAGGCTGCGACTTCGACTTCCTGGCGCGGGCGGGCAACAACCCGGAACCCGACGCGCGTTGACCTCTCGTGACCGGTTCATCCCCCGTTAGGGCGAGTCGTACGGCTTGTCCGGGTGCCCCGTACGCTGATCCCGTCACCGGCGCGATCCGGTGCACGCGTTGAAGGGGTGGAGAGTTGCCGTACGAACCGCGCTGGCCCGAGTCACACGGTGAGCAGACGGACGTCCTGCCGGTCGTCCGGCCCGAACCGGATCCGGCACTCACTCCGGTTCAGAAGCTCGCCCGGCGGATCAACCTGCGCAAGGCCGGCTTGATCGCGGGCGGGGCCCTCGGCCTGCTCGTCGCGATCTACGGCATCGACCTGCTGGTCAGCCAGGGCAGCGTCCCGCGCGGCGTGACCGTGGCGGGCGTCGACGTCGGCGGGATGGATCGCCAGGCCGCCGAGCAGGAGCTGCGCGGGCAGATCGAGCCGCGGCTGACGCGCCCCGTCGCTGTCACCGCGGGCGATGTCCAGGGCACGCTCTCGCCGACCGTCGCCGGGCTGAAGCTCGACTGGCCGCAGACCCTCGACCAGGCCGGCGAGCAGCCGCTGAACCCGTTCACGCGCCTGGCGTCGCTGTTCTCCAGCCGCGAGGTCGGCGTCGTCAGCCACGCCGAGGACACGAAGCTCACCGCCGCCCTCGACAGCCTCCGCGGTCAGGTCGACCGCGACCCGGCCGAGGGCACCGTGAAGTTCGAGGGCACGAACCCGGTCGCCGTCGCGCCGAAGCCCGGGCAGAAGCTCGACGTCGCGGCCGCGAAGGCCGCCGTCGTCGAGAAGTGGGCGCGCGGGGAGACCCTGGCGCTGCCCGTCACCACCACGCCGGTCCGCACCACGCCCGAGGGCGTCCAGGCCGCGCTGGAGCAGTTCGCGAAGCCCGCCGTCTCGGGCCCGCTGGTGGTCAAGGGCGACGGCAAGAACGCCACCGTGAAGCCGGACGCGATCGCCGCGGCGCTGAGCTTCGAGCCCGCCGATGGTGGCGGCCTCACCCCGAAGATCGACAACGGCAAGATCGCCGAAGCCGCCGGGCCGCAGCTGAAGTCCACCGAGAAGGAGGGCAAGGAGGCGACCATCGTCTTCGAGGGCGGCAAGCCCACGGTCGACCCGTCCACCGACGGCCGGACCGTCGACTGGGACCCGAGCCTCAAGCCGCTGCCCGACGTCCTCAAGAAGACCGACGGCCGCGAGGTCGCCGCGATCTACAAGGACAGCCCGGCGAAGGTCACGACCGAGCAGGCGAACCAGCTGGGCGTCAAGGAGGTCGTCGGCGAGTTCACCACCGGTGGCTTCGCGGCCGACTCCGGCACCAACATCCGCGTCGTGGCCCAGAAGGTGAACGGCGCCATCGTCAAGCCCGGGGAAACCTTCAGCCTCAACGGGTTCACCGGCCCGCGCGGCAAGCCGCAGGGCTACGTCGAGGCCGGCGTGATCGAGAACGGCGCCCCGGCGCGCGAGGTCGGCGGCGGCATCTCGCAGTTCGCGACGACGCTGTACAACGCGTCGTACTTCAGCGGCATGAAGGACGCGGGGCACAAGGAACACAGCTACTACATCAGCCGCTACCCCGCCGCGCGCGAGGCGACGGTGTTCCAGAACCCCAACGGCGCCAGCGTCATCGACATCAAGTTCACGAACGACTCGCCCACCGGCATCGCGATCCAGACGATTTGGACGCCGTCGTCGATCACCGTGAAGCTGTGGGGCACCAAGCGCTACACCGTCGAGTCGATCCAGGGCGGCCGGTCCAACCCGACCGACCCGCCGACCAAGCCGGGCCCGGCGGAGAACTGCCACGCGTCCAACGGCGCGCCGGGGTTCACCACGAGCGACACCCGCGTGCTCAAGGACGCCGCTTCGGGCCGTGAGGTCAGCCGCTCGACCCGCAACGTCCGCTACAACCCGCAGCCGAAAATCACCTGCGGCGAAGGCCAGTGACCTCCTAACGGCCGTTCACGCACCGCGTCCGCGGCGGTACCGTGGGTGTCCATGGCGACGCGCGCGGCAGGGTTCCGGGACGTCCTCGCGGTGGCCGAGTTCCGGGCGCTGTTCTCCGCCCAGCTCGTCTCGGTCACCGGTGACCAGCTGGCCCGGGTCGCGCTGTCGATCCTGGTCTACGACCGGACGAAGTCGCCGGGCTGGGCGGCGCTGGCGTACGCGCTGACGTTCCTGCCGGACCTCGTCGGCGGGCCGCTGCTGTCCGGGCTGGCCGACCGCCACCCGCCGCGCACGGTGATGGTCCTGGCCGACGTCCTGCGCGCGCTGGCCGTCGCGGCAATGGCGTGGCCGGGTCTCCCCCTGCCGGCGGTGGCCGGCCTGCTGGTCGGCGTCCAGCTGCTCAACCCGGTGTGGAACTCCGCCCGCGCGGCGCTGCTGCCGCAAGTGTTGCCGGGTGAGACGTTCGTGCCCGGCATGGGCCTGCTGATGATGCTGGTGCAGGCGGGCCAGGTCGCCGGCTTCGCGCTCGGCGGGCTCCTGGTCGCGGCCATCGGCACCGGCGGCGCGCTAGTGGCGGACGCGGTGAGCTTCGCGGCGTCGGCACTGTTCCTGGTCACCGGCGTCCGGTCCCGGCCGCCGCGGGAGTCGTCGGGCGTCCGCTGGTGGCGGCACGTGCGCGCGGGCTTCACCGTGGTGGCGGGCGACCGGCGCCGGCTCGCGCTGGTCGCGCTGGGGTGCGTGTCGGGCATCTACATCGCGGGTGAGGCGATCGCGGCGCCGTACGCGGCGGAGCTCGGGGGCGGCGCGGTGGTCGTCGGGCTGTTGCTCGGGGCGTACGCGCTGGGCAACGTGCTCGGGATGGCGGCGCTGTCCCGGATCCCGGCCGAGCGGCGCGCGCGGCTGCTGGGACCGTTGGCGGTGCTGGCGTGCGCGGCGCTGCTGGGCTGCGCGCTGCGGCCCGACCTCGAAGCCACGCTGGCGCTGCTGACGCTGTCCGGAATGGCCAGTTCGTACAACCTCATCGCCAACACGACGTTCGTCCAGCTGACCCCGGACGCCCAGCGCGCGCAGGCGTTCGGGTTCGCGCTGACGGCGTTGCGGGTGTCGCAGGGACTCGGCGTGGTGCTCGCCGGGCTCGCGGCCGAACGCGCGGCGCCGCACGGGGTCGTCGCCGGGGCCGGGGCGATCGGGGTGGTGGCCGCCTTCGGCGCGGCTTCGCTGTGGCGGCGAGCGCAACCGGAACCCCGGTGACCGGCGGGAGGCCGGTCACCGGGCACGGTTCAGGACCGCGTCCAGTCGGTCGGGCACTGCGGCAGCGGTGTCGAGACGCCGGGGCGGGTCCAGTCGGTCGGCAGCTCGCGGACGGTCCAGTCGGTGGGCAGTTCGCGGGCGGTCCAGTCCGTCGGCAGCTGACGCGGGGTCCAGTCCGTCGGGATCGCGCGGGTCCAGTCGGTGGGGAGCTGACGCGTCCAGTCGGTCGGCCGCTGCGCGCGACGGCGGGACGGGACGATGTTGGCGTTGGGCAGGAAGTGCGACATGATTTCTCCTGTTCGACTGGATCTTGCACAGTGCGTGACCGGACGGTAGCCCGACCAGCCTAGTGACACACCGCGTTCATTCGATTACAGTGACGATTTCCGCGAAAGGGTTCGTCCTGAGCAGAAGGGCGTTTCGTGGGATTGTCCGGGTCCCAAGGGCGAAAGCCCAGCTCAGAACGTCCACGATCGGGTATCCGTACGTGGGCGATGTGGAAGCTGGCCACTCCGGTGTTCGGCTATGTCCTCATCGTCGACGCGCTGGCACTGGTCGCGGTCCTCGCCACGACCGCGCTCGTGCCGGTCACCACCCAGTCCCTGCTCTGGTGCGGTCTCATTCTGGGCGGCGAGATCGTGCATCTCGAAGCGGCGCAACGCATCGAGCGGATCCGGGAGCTCGCCGCCGACGGCCGGCCGCACATGCACCTGCAGTCGATCTGGATCTTCGCCGGGCTGCTCCTGCTGCCGCCGCCATTGGCCACGCTCGTCATCGTCGTCAGCTACGCCCATTCCTGGGTCCGCGTTTACAAACGGCGCGGCGTAATTCACCGGAAAGTGTTTTCCGGGGCGACCGTCATCCTCGCTTGTTTCGCCGCGGGTGCCGTTCTGTCGGCCGGCACCGGGCACGTGGCGCCGTACGTGCCGTACCTGGACGGGTTCGGCGGGATGACCGCGCTGCTGCTGTCCGGGATCGTCTACTTCGGACTCAACTACGTGCTGGTCATCCTCGCGATCCTGATGAGCAACCCGGGCAAGCCGCCGCGACAGGCGTTCGGCAACCCGTCGGACGTGCTGATCGTGCTGGCCGCGGTCGGCGTCGGCTGCGGGATCGCGCTGGTGATGACGGTCCGGCCGTGGCTGCTGCCGGTGCTCATGGTGACGCCGGTGGCGCTGCACATCGGCCTGCTGCTGCCGCAGTTCCAGGCCGCCGCACGCACGGACTCCAAGACCGCGCTGCTCGCGCCGGAGTTCTGGGTCCAGCTGGCGCGCAACGAGCTGGCCCGCGCCGCCGAGCTGTCGTCGACCGCGGGCGTGCTGATGATCGACCTCGACCACTTCAAGGCCATCGACGACGGCAACGGCCACCTGGCGGGCGACGAGGTCCTGCGCGCGATCGCGGCGGCGATCCAGGGCTCGGTGCGCAGTGGCGACTACGTCGGCCGGTTCGGCGGCGACGAGTTCGTGGTGCTGCTCCCGGGCGCGACGAGCGCGGAGATCGTGTCCATCGCGGACCGCATCCGCGCGGCGATCGCCCGGATCGAGGTGGCGGTCCCGGTGATCCGCCCGGGCAAGCCCGAGGTGATCGACGGCCTGACCGCCTCGATCGGCGCGGCGGTGTACCCGGAAACGGCGACGGAGTACACGATCCTGCTGCAGGCGGCGGACGACGCGGTGTTCGCGGCGAAGGCGGCCGGGCGCGATCGCGTGGTCCTCGCGGAAACGCGCACCGAGCTGTCCCGCCCGGAGATCCCCGACGTGCTCTGATCCCCGGGCGGGCCGGACGCTACGGCAGGGTCGAGAGGGAGTCCTCGAGCGTCGCGGCGGACAGTTCGTTGTCCACCATGTCCCCGGCCAGGTAGGCGCCGTACGCCGGCAGGTCCAGGTGCGCGTGGCCGCACAGCGCCGTGAGGATCACCTTCTCCTCGCCGGTTTCCTTGCACCGCAACGCTTCCTGGACGCACGCCGCCAGCGCGTGCGTCGGCTCCGGCGCCGGGATGATCCCTTCGGAACGCGCGAACCGCACGCCCGCGGCGAAACACTCCTGCTGGCCGATCGCGATCGCCTCGATCAGGCCGAGCTCGTAGATGTGCGAGATCAGCGGCGACATCCCGTGGTAGCGCAGGCCGCCCGCGTGGATCGGGTCCGGGATGAAGTCGTGGCCGAGCGTGTGCATCTTGAGCAACGGCGTCAGCCCCGCGGTGTCGCCGAAGTCGTAGGCGTACTTGCCGCGCGTCAGCGACGGGCACGCGGCCGGCTCGACCGCGCGGATCACCGGGTTCATCCGGCCGGCCAGCTTCTCGCGCAGGAACGGGAAAGCGAGCCCGCCGAAGTTCGAGCCGCCGCCGGTGCAGCCGACCAGCACGTCCGGGGTGTCGCCGGCCAGTTCGAACTGCTTCAGCGCTTCTTCGCCGATGATCGTCTGGTGCAGCAGCACGTGGTTGAGGACGCTGCCGAGGGCGTACCGCGCGTCCGGGTCCTGCGCCGCCTGCTCGACGGCCTCGCTGATCGCGATGCCGAGGCTGCCGGTGGAGTCCGGGTGCTGTTTGAGGATGGCCCGGCCGGACTCGGTCAGCTCGGACGGGCTCGGGTGGACGGTCGCGCCGAACGTCTCCATCATCAGCTTGCGGTAGGGCTTCTGGTCGTAGGACGCGCGGACCTGCCAGACCTCGCACTCCAGCCCGTACTGCGCACAGGCGAACGCGAGCGCGCTCCCCCACTGACCGGCGCCGGTCTCGGTGGTCAGCCGGGTGACACCCTCCTGCGCGTTGTAGTACGCCTGCGGGACGGCGGTGTTCGGCTTGTGCGAGCCGACCGGGCTGACGCCTTCGTACTTGTAGTAGATCCGCGCGGGCGTGCCGAGCGCCTTCTCCAGCCGGCGCGCCCGGAACAGCGGAGACGGCCGCCAGAGCCGGTAGACGTCCCGGACCTCCTCCGGGATGTCGACATAGCGATCAGTCGTCACTTCCTGGGCGATGAGCGCCTGCGGGAAGAGCGGCGCCAGGTCGTCCGGCCCGACGGGCTCGCGGGTGCCGGGGTGCAGCGGCGGTGGCGGCGGCTCCGGCAGGTCGGGGATGACGTTGTACCACTGGGTCGGCAGATCCTCTTCGTCCAGGATGTATTTGGTCTGCTCAGCCATCGCGCCTCCTAGGTCGGCACTTCAACTTAGGTCGCCTCCGCCCGCGGAGCCAGTACGGTGTGGACGCCGACTCCTCGAAAGGGCCTCGTGATGGACAGCGTGCTGACGGACCTCCCGGTGTGGCTGCCCGAGTCGGGCCGCGGCCCCGGCCTGGTGCTGGTCCAGGAGATCTTCGGGCTGGACGACTACCTGCGCTCGGTCGCGGCGGACCTGGCCGCCGAAGGGTACGTGGTGGCGGTCCCGGAGCTGTTCTGGCGGACAGCTCCCGGCTGGTCGTCGTCCCACGACGAGGCGGGCGTGGCGGCGTCGATGGAGGTGGCGTCCACTTTCGACCCGGTGTCGGGACTTTCCGACGTCCTGGCGACGATCGCCCACCTCCGCGCCCATCCCGCGGTTTCCGGTGGCGTGGGCGTGCTGGGTTTCTGCCTGGGCGGATCGCTGGCCTTCGCGGCGGCGGCCGCGGGCGACCCGGACGTGGCGGTGTCGTTCTACGGCTCGACGGTGGCCGGGCAGATCGCGGACCTCGCGAAGATCACGTGCCCGATCCAGTTCCACTTCGGCGGGCAGGACCCGTACATCCCGCGCGCGGACGTGGCGGTGGTCGAGTCCGCGGTCGCGGCCCACCCGGGCGCGGAGATCCACGTGCAGGAAGAGGCGGGACACGCGTTCCACAACAACGTGGCGCCGATGTTCCACCACCCGGCCGCGGCGGCCAGGGCGTGGGACCTCACGACCGGCTTCCTGCGGCGGACCCTGCCGGCGTGATTCACCCGGCCGAGTGCCGGGCCAGGTTCGCCTGGTGGGGGCCGGCGAGCCAGTCCTGCTCGAGCCGCGCGTCGACCGGTTCCTCCCCGCGTCGCAACGCGTCGATGTAGGCCCGATCGGCGGCGAAGCGCGCCGCCACTTCGGGACCCTCGGCGACGGCACCGTGGCCGGGGACCACGACCTCGACGTGCCGGGCGGCCTCGGCCAGCCGGTCGAGCGCGGACGCGTACGCGTCCACCTGACCGGGACGGCGGGGGTCGAGGAGCGGGATCAGGAGGTCGGAGAGCATGTCGCCGGCGACCAGGACGCCACGGTCGGCGAGCAGGAGCGCGGCGTGGCCGATGGCGTGCGCCTCGTGCTCGACGAGCTCGCCCGGCACCGGTCCCCCGTCCGCGGGCAGCGGGGTGACGAGCCCGATCAGCTCCGGCGGGATGCCCGTCGCGCTCTCCGCCGCCATCGCCCGCGCGCGCTCCAGGACCGCGCCGGCGGCCGCGGCGCAGGCGGCGGTGGCGTAGCGCGGCACGTCACCGAACCGGGGGTGCCAGAGCAGGTGGTCCCAGTGGAGGTGGGTGGAGAACCCGGCGACCACCGGCAGACCGAGCCGGTCCACGTCGTCGGCGAGCTCGGTCAGATCGGCGCCGTCGATGCCGGGGTCGACCAGGATCACCCCGGCGTCCGCGCGCACCACGACGGCGTTGCTCCGGACCCACTCGCTCTGCCGGACCCAGACACCGTCGGCCACCTGCTTCAGCATCGGCCCACTCTGTCAGGTGGCCACGTCCGGCGCGAGCGGTCGGCTAGGGTGACCGCGTGCATCCGCGGCTGGTGGCCCTGTTCCGGGGTGTCAGCGGGCGACCGGCGGTGCTCGTCGAGCTGATCTTCCTGCTGCTCTGGTTTCCGCTCTTCGCGTTTCTCGACTCCCTGGTGGGCAAGGACTTCGCGGCCGCCACCGCGAACGCGCTGGCCCTCCAGTCCGCGGAACACGCGGTGCACCTCGACGTCGAACTGAGCGTGAACGGCTGGCTGGCCGGGAACCCGGTCGTCGCGCAGCTCGCGGTGTACTTGTACCGGCTGTACTACGTGGTGGTGGCCGGGACGCTGCTGTGGGTGTTCGTCCGGCACGCCGAGGTCTACCGCCAGGTCCGCCGGACGATGGTCGCGATGATGGCCCTCGTCCTGCCGGTCTACTGGGCGGTGCCGATGTCGCCACCGCGGTTCGCGCTGGCGGGCGCCGTCGACATCGTTGCCCGGTACGACATCTGGGACCAGCCGAGCTGGACGAGTCCGACGCACTACACGGCCATGCCCAGCATGCACGTGGGCTGGTCGCTGTGGTGCGCGTATGCCGTGTGGACCGCGCTCCGGGGCACGCGTCCCCGCCTGGCGCTGGCGGCATGGGCGTTCCCGGCGCTCATGGCGGCGGACGTGCTCGCCACGGCGAACCACTACGTGCTCGACATCGTGGGCAGCGTCGCACTACTGGGCGTCTCCATCGCGGCGGGCGTCCTGTGGGGGGCCCGGGTCGTCTACAGTCGCCACCAGCGCTGACCTTGGAGGAACCGTGCCCCACGCCGTGGACTTCGTCACCGTGTCGACCGCCGGCCTGGAGTCGTCGCCGGTCGCGCCCGCCCTCGCCGGCCTGCGGGCCAACGAGGCCCGCTACTTCAAGAACAAGTACGACCACGTCTTCACGGTCGAGCCCGCCGCCGACGCCGAGGCGACCATCGCCTGGGTGAGCCGCATCCTCGCGGAGGAACGCGACATCGTCATCGCCGCACCCCCGCTCGAGGCGACCGAGTTCCAGGTCGAGAACATCCGGATGGCGTACGTGTTCTACGAGGACGGCCTGTCGATCAACGTGATGTACACCCTCGAAGACGGGGGGAAGCGCGCGGTGGGGTTCAAGCTCTCCGACGGGATGGAGATCCCGGCGGAACTGGGGGCGTTCAAGTTCGCCCGCCAGAAGTCGAAGCTGGCCGGCACCATCCGCGGCTCCTACTTCGTCATCAAGAACGAGTACTGATCAGTCCTTCGGGTCGACCAACCAGGCGACGGTGTCGTTACCCTCGACCTCCCGCTCGCCCCCGGCCACCCGTTCGAGCCGCTGCCGCTCGAAGCCGGCGAGACCATCCCGGGACAAGCGCGTCTCGCAGGCCGACCGCACGACCGCCTCGACGAAGACCGCGTAGTCGACCCTTGTGGCGGAGAGTGAGTTGCCGTCGAGCGTGGAGGCCGGTTCGAAGTCGAGCACGGCCGGCGTCGTGTCCTTCACACCGCCGAAGCAAAGTTCTTTCAGTCCATACGGCTTCGTCGATTTCCCGATCGGCAGCCTGTCCTCGCTTATGGTGACGACTCCCCGGATGAACTGGCTCATGAACCTCGCGACCTCGGTCTCGCCACCCGATGGCCGGGGAGCGACACCGATCCCACCGTCCGCCCGGTGCGACGATCGCGACACCTCCCGCGACCACCAGGCCCAGCGGTACCGCGACACCTCCGATGTGGACCTTCTTGTTCAGGATGCTTACGTTCCCGCTGCCGGTGTTCACGAAGCTTCCTCGATCAGCCGAACAGGTGTGCACGTGGATGCCCGAGCGGCCTGCGCTACCCATCGCCGCGCCGGCGAGCGCTGCCCGACCAGCGCATCGATCAGCGGGGCCCGCGGTGCGCGATCCTCGAAATGAGCCCGGAACTCCTCGAGTTCGCCACTCCGGCCCGCCAAGCTCAACTGACCCGCGACGACCCGAAGAAGCCTCGCTCCCGATTCATCCCTCGCATTGCCACCAAGGTCCTGCGCGATCTCGGCGAGCAGATCGACAACCCTGCCCGCCAGTTCGGCCGATTCCATTCGTACCTCCACCGTGCTTGGACCATCGACACTCGCACGGTCGAGCTTCACCAGTTACCGGCGACGTCTCGCCACGGACAGCCCCGGTCGAGCGCGTTACCGGCGACGTCAGGCCAACCGATCAGGAATCGAGAAGCGCCGGTCACCGCCCCCGACCTAGCGTTACCGGCATGACGAACATCGACTCCATCACCCTCGAGGTTTCCGACATCGCCGCCGCCGAGCGCTTCTACGCCGACGGGTTCGGCCTCACCACCCAGCTCCGGTTCCGGACCGCCGCGGCCGCCTCCACCGGCTTCCGCGGCTACACCCTCTCCCTCGTCGTCGCCCAGCCCGCCGACGTCGACTCGCTCATGGCCACCGCTGTCGAAGCCGGGGCCACCACGCTCAAGCCCGCCGCGAAGTCCCTGTGGGGCTACGGTGGCGCCGTCCAGGCGCCCGACGGTGCCATCTGGACCCTCGCCACCTCGACCAAGAAGGACACCGGGCCGGCCACCCGGGCGATCGACTCGATCGTGCTGCTCCTCGGTGTCCAGGACATCCTGGCCAGCAAGAAGTTCTACGTCGACCACGGTCTCACCGTCGGGAAGAGCTTCGGCCGCATGTACGTCGAGTTCGACGGCGGGAGCGGACCCGTCAAGCTGGCGCTCTACCGGCGGAAGGCGCTCGCCAAGCAGGCCGGCGTCGCTCCCGAAGGCACCGGTGCGCACCGGATCGCCGTCAACGCCGGCGTGCCGTTCACCGACCCGGACGGGTTCGCGTGGGAAGTCGCCACGACCCAGTCGCTCGACGCCTGACCAGGCGATCAATCACCCGTTCGGGAATTCGAGCAGGGTGCCGTGGCCGACCGGGACCGCGTCGTCCCGGGCCGGCGACGCGGACTTGGGGCTGCCCACGCAGACGTACCCGGCGTACGTCCGGTCCTTGACCCGCTCGGCCACCGGCCGGAACCGATCGGGCCGGAGACCGCGGAACCGCGTCGCGACGACGTCTTCGTACAACCGTTGTGAGACGACCACCACGACGTCGTCGCCGGCGTGCCGGACGAGCGCTTCGCGCACGGCCACCGCGTCGAGCAGCCGGCAGGCGACGATCGGGGCGTCCCCGATGGGGCCGAAGACCCCCGCGGTCAGAGCGCCGTGGTGCATCGAAATCCGCAGCCGCAACCGCGGGCAGCTGCCGCGCGCCAGTTCTTCCACCACCTCGTGGACGAAGTCCGCGACGACGAGGGAAACGTCGGAATCGGCGGGCAGCACCGCCAGCTCACCGTCCCCCCGCGGTTGCCGGAGCCATTCGGCGCGAACGAGACCGGCCCGTTCGGCAGCGCGGTCGAGAACCTCCTTCAGCCGGAGCAGAACCGCGGTCTGGTCGAGGATCCCCATTCTCGAGAATCCCTCGACGTCGACCGCTACGACGAGTCCGTAGACGAGTTGACCTTCGTGAAGCATGTCCATCCCCTCGGCAGAGCCGATGTCCCTCACACGATTGAACAGTCGGGGGCAGTTTCCGTGCCACGTCCGCGGACACACGAAGACGAACTCGCTCCCGGGACGCCGAAGACGTCGAGGTCCCCCGATTTCCGCCGGTTCCGGCACCCCATCCCGCTCGGAAAGCGTGAGACGATGTGGGACACAACCGGCCGACGTGGGACACGATGCCAAGATGCCTCCTTCCCGACCCGGGCCATTCGGTGACCTTGACCCGTCCGGGGTCACGACGCTCACCCAGCTGGCCGCGCTGCTCCGGCAATGCCGGGTGCGCGCCGGGAATCCGTCGCTGCGCGACATCGAGCGGCTCGGCGAGAAACGCGGGCACACCTTGCCCCGCTCCACCGTGGCCGGCGTCCTGGCCGGCCGGCGCGCGCCGCGGCGTGATCTGCTGCTGGCCCTGCTGACCGCGTACGGAGTTCCCGAAGAAGACCGGGCGGGATGGACGATCGCGTGGGAAAGGGCCGTCGCCGGCCGGCCGGCGGAAAACGCGGACTTCGGCCCCGATCCGGCCGCCGGGGAATCGGCCGACATCTGGCGGTTCCCGCCGGACGAGCCGGTGGTGATCACGTGCGGGCGAATCCCGGAATCGATGGTCAACAACCTCCCGGCGAGCGATCCGCGGGATCCCGACTACGTCGATCTGCTGACCTACGCCGATCCGGACGCGCTGGTCCACCTCTTCGGCCACATTCGCGCCCTGAACCCGGATAACCACGTCAAGTTCGCGACGACGAGCGAACTGCAGCCCGCGGACCACGCCAGTCACCTGGTGGTGATCGGCGGGTCGGATTTCAACCTGCTCACCCGCGACATGTTCGCCGCCCTGCACCTGCCCGTGAAGATGTCCCCGCGTTTTCCCGAAACGGATTGGCTCGGCCTGGAAGTCGGCAACGGGGAGGGAACCCGGCGCTTCAGCCCCGTCCTCGGCGACGAATACGGGGCGCGCATCCTCCACGAGGACGTGATCCTGTTCTTCCGCGGCCTCAACCCGGCCGACCGGCGGCGCACCATCACGATCTGCGCTGGCATGTACGCCCGCGGCACGCTGGCCGCGGCCCGGTGCCTGACCGATCCGGTGCTCGGGCCGGTGAACCAGGACTACCTGCGCCGCCGGGTCGGTGCCAACCCGCACTTCGGGTTCGTCGCGAGGGCGTTCGTCATCGACCGGATGCTGGCCCCGCCGGACCTCACCGCCCCCGGGCACCTCCTCTACGAATGGACGCGCCCGGAGTGACCGGCCGCCGTCAGCGCGGCCCGAGCCCGGTGCGGCCGTCGATCAGCTCGCGGACGACGTCGAGGTGGCCGGCGTGCCGGGCCGTCTCCTCGATCATGTGCAGGACCACCCCGCGCAGGTCGGCGATCTCGTCCCCGAGCGGCGACGGGTGGCGCTGCTTCGGCACCGCGGACAACGGCGTCGCGGCGAAGATCTCGTCGGACCGGCGGCACTGGTCGCGGTAGAACGCGAAGACGACCTCCGGGGGCCGGGGCGTGGTCGACGGCGCGGGGCCGGCCGGCCACGCGACCGGGTCCGCGGTGCCGGTGACGATCTCCTGGAACCAGTGCCGCTCGGCGTACCCGAGGTGCTCGACCATGCCGAGCGGGGTCCAGCCGGTCGGCAGGACCGGGGTCGTCAAGGCGTCCTCGCCGAGTCCGTCGAGGATCGCGAGGACGCTTTCGCGCTGGGCACGCAGGAAAGCCTGGAGCGTGCGCTTCTCGTCGTCGGCCACGACGGGAAACCCTAACGGGCAGCAGCGCACCTTGGCGGACGGTTTTTGTCGGTGGTGTTCGGTAGCGTCGGAGACATGGCAACACTGGTCACCTTCCACGCCCACCCGGACGACGAATGCCTGCGCACCGCCGGGGTGATGGCCAAGGCCGTCGCCGAGGGGCACCGCGTCGTGCTCGTCGTCGCCACCAAGGGCGAGGCCGGCGAGGTCCCCGAGGGCTTTCTCGCCGAGGGCGAACACCTGTGGGAGCGGCGCGTGCGGGAGTCGCACGCGGCCGCGGAGATCCTCGGGGTGGAGCGCGTCGAGTTCCTCGGCTACCGCGACTCCGGGATGATGGGCGAGTCCACGAACGACGACCCGGAGTGCTTCTGGCAGGCGGACGTCGAAAAGGCGGCCGAGCAGCTGGCGGCGATCCTGCGCGAGGAGTCGGCGGACGTCCTGACGGTCTACGACGACAACGGCGACTACGGCCACCCGGACCACATCCAGGTCCACCGGGTCGGCATGCGGGCGGCGGAGCTGGCGAGCACCCCGCGCGTGTTCCAGGCGACGTTCAACCGCGAGTTCATGCAGCGCGGCTTCGAAGCGGCGGTCGAGCAGGGGTTGATGCCCCCGGAGGCGGCACCGAAGCCCCCGGAGAACGTCGAGTTCGGCAAACCGGAGGCCGAGATCACGGCGGCGGTCGACGTGTCGAAGTATGTGGGGGCGAAGCGCGCGGCGATGCGGGCGCACCCGAGCCAGATCAGCGAGGACATGTTCATGCTGGCCATGCCGGACGACGCGTTCGCCTTCGCGTTCGGGACCGAGTGGTTCATCCGGGCCGGCCAGGGGCCGGGGATCACGGAGACGGATCTGCTGGCCGGGCTGTAGGACAGTCGGCTGGTCGCGAGTGTCCGGCCGGGGCCGGGGCCGGGGCCGGGGCCGGGGCCGGGGCCGGGGCCGGGGCCGGGGCCGGGGCCGGGGAGAGGCTAGCGGCGTAGGCGAGCCGAGTGGGTGGCTTGGCGGCGGGAATGCGGTGCTGCCGGGCGTGCCTCGGCGCGGGTTGTGCGGATTTTGCTCCCCCGGCGACCAGGCTGCTCGGCGGTGAACCGCGAACCTCCCCGCGATGCGGCCGTGGTCGGCCTCCGGCGCGGGGCCTCAGCCGATCGCGGCCCCCGACATGCCCGACCAGCCCTCCGCCGCGAGGCCCCAGCCGACTGCAGCCCGGCCAACCTCCGGCGCAGGGCCCTCAGCCGAGCCCGATCCCGCCAACTCCGGCGCGAGACCTCAATCGGCCTCAGCCCCCGGCGGGCTCCTACGCGGGCCCCAGCCGACCGCACTCCCCACCGAGCCTGCCCAGCTCCAGCCGACCTCAGCCCAGGCCGGTCAGTCCGGCGCGGCCGTCACGTCCAGCTCCACCAGCTGGCCCGCGTACCCCAGCCGGGCCACCCCCAGCAACGTGCTCGCCGAGGTGAACGCCGCCCCGATCGCCGACTCCGTCAGCCGGTCCCACACCGCCGACAGCACCGAGCGGTCCTCCGTCACCACGTAAATCACCGTCCGGACCACGTCGGACGGCGACGCGCCCGCGAACTCCAGGGCCGAAGCCGTGTTGGCCACCACCTGGTCCACCTGGGGAAGGAGCCCGTCCACCACCGCACCGTCCGGGGTCAGCGGGCACTGGCCGGCCAGGTACACCGTGCGGGCCGATGTCGCCACCGTCACGTGGTGGTAGCCCGGTGGTGCGTGCAGGCCGGGCGGGTTCTGCCGTTCAATGGTCACCACCGCATCATCACCGGGCGCGCAACCGAGAAACGCCGGGAGGGCACGTGCGCAGGACCATCGACTGGGCCGGCGACGCGATCGTCGTCATCGACCAGACCGCGCTGCCCGGCGAGTACCGGCTGCTGCACCTGCGGACCGTCGGTGAGCTCGTCGACGCCATCCGGCGCCTCGCCGTCCGCGGGGCGCCCGCCCTCGGGGCCGCCGGGGCCCTTGGGGTCGCCCTCGCGGCCCGGACCAGCGAAAACGTCGAAGCCGACGCCGCGCTGATCGCCACCGCGCGGCCCACCGCCGTGAACCTCGGCTGGGGCGTCGAGCGCGCGCTGAAGAAGCTTCACCACGGCCCGGACGCCGTCCTCGAAGAAGCCCTCGCCCTCCTCGACGAAGACGAAGAGCTCAACAAGACCGCTTCACGCCACGCCGCCGAGATCGTGCTCGCCACCTGCCCGCGACGGCCGCTGCGGCTGCTCAGCCACTGCAACGCCGGGCGCCTCGCGACCGTCGGCTGGGGCAGCGCCCTCGGCGTCGTCTGGCACCTGCACGCCCGCGGGCTCGTCGAGGAAGTCCTGGTCGACGAGACGCGCCCGCTGCTCCAAGGCGCCCGGCTGACCGCGTGGGAGCTCGCGCAGGAGCAGGTCCCGTACCGGGTCCAGCCGGACGGCGCGGCCGCCGCGGCGATGGCGCGCGGGATGGTCGACTGCGTGCTCGTCGGCGCCGACCGGATCGCCGCGAACGGCGACGTCGCCAACAAGATCGGCACCTACGGACTGGCGATCGCCGCGAAGCACCACGGCGTGCCGTTCGTCGTCGTCGCGCCTTCGTCCACAGTGGACAGCAGGCTCGCGGACGGCGCGGGCATCGCCATCGAAGAACGCGATGCCCGCGAGCTCACCGAATACGCGGGCGTGCCGACCACCCCGCCGGGCACGCGGGTCTTCAACCCCGCGTTCGACGTGACGCCGCACGAGCTCGTCACGGCCGTGGTCACCGAGCACGGCCGCTACGAGCCTTAGGGACGCGGGCCGATCTCACGACCGCCGTCGGTCACCGTGATGGCCATCGCCGGGCACGAGTCCGCGGCGTCCAGCACCGTTTCGTCGGCGTCGACGTCCGAAACCGCCGTCTGCGCCACCGCGCCGTCGAGGACGAAGACCTCGGGCATCAGCGCGGCGCACATCCCCGAACCGATGCAGGTGTGTTCGTCGACTTCCACGTGCCAGCTCATGGCCACCTTCCGAGTCACCAGCCGATCGGCATCGACCGCGTTCCGCGGACGAGCATCTGCGTCTTCCACACGATATCGCCGGCCAGGTGCAGCCCCGGCAGCTCGGTGACCAACGCGCGGAGCGCCTCCTGCAGCTCGAGCCGGGCGAGCGGCGCGCCGAGGCAGTGGTGGACGCCGTGGCCGAAGCCGAGGTGGTGCTGGTCCTCGCGGTCGAACCGCAGGCCCTCGGCGTCGTCGAACTGCAGCCGGTCGCGGTTGGCCGCCCCGATGGCCACCAGCACCGGCTCCCCCGCCCGCACGAGCACGCCGCCGACCTCGACGTCTTCGGTGGCGTAGCGCGCGAACCCGGCGCCCGCGCCCAGCGGCACGAACCGCAGCAGCTCCTCGACGGCGGCCGGGATCAGGTCCGGGTCGGCGACCAGCCGCTCCCACTGCCCGGGCTGGTCGAGCAAGGCGTAGACGAAGTTGGGGATCTGGCTCGCGGTGGTCTCGTGCCCGGCGACGAGGATGCCGACGCACAGGTCGACCAGCTCCAGCTCGGTCAGCCGGTCGCGGGTGTCGCGCGCCTCGATCAGCGCCGTCATCAGGTCGTCCTGGGGCCGCGCCCGGTGCTCCGCGATCAGCCCGCGCATGTAGTCGCGCAGCTCTTCGCGGTTGCGCTCGAACTCCTCGGGGGTCAGGCCGCTGGTCGACAGCGCGGCGTCGCTCCAGACGCGGAACTTCGGCCGGTCGCCGACCGGGACGCCGAGCAGCTCGCAGATGACCGCGACCGGGATCGGCAGCGCGTACAGGTCGACGAGGTCGGCGGGCGGTCCGGCCGCCTTCATGTCCGCGATCAGCCCGGTCGCGAGCTCGACGACGCGCGGGCGCAGCAGCTCGACGCGCCGCATGGTGAACGCCTTCGCCACCAGCGTCCGCAGCCGCGTGTGGTCCGGCGGGTCCATCTGCAGGATGCCGCCGTCACGCTGGACGGGCGAGCGGCGCGGCGCGTCCTTCTCCTTCTCCATCGCCCGCGAGAACCGGCGGTCGCCGAGCACCAGCCGGGCGTCGGCGTAGCGGGTGGCCAGCCAGGCCGGGTCCCCGTACGTCATCTTGACCCGGACCATGCCCTCGGCGTCGCGGGCGGCCGCATAGGCCTCGTTGAGGTCGAGCCCGGCCTCCTCGTTGAAGGGGTACGAGAGCGGCTCGGTGTGGGCGACGGTCATGCGGAAACCCCCGTGGTCGGATTGTAAGCGACTGCTTACAACGCTACACAGTTTCTCCCCACCTGTCACGGTCCGCCATTGCCAGGTCACGGAATCCTAGGTTACGGTGACATAGGTGTGGATCGAGATCCTCTTGCTGTCGAAGCTGGACCGCGAGCCGATGCACGGCTACGAACTGCGCAAAGCCGTGGAAGCGTCGACGGGCCACACCTTGTCGAACAACTCGCTCTACCCGACGCTGCGGCGCTTCGTCGACGCGGGCGCGGTGAGCCGCAGCGCGGAGGAGCAGGAGGCCAAACCGCCGCGGCACGTCTACACGGTCACCGATGTCGGGCGGGAGCTGCTGCGCGACATGCTGGCGGACTTCCCCGGCGAGCTGGCGCTGAACGAACCGGAGTTCCTCGCCAGAGTGGGGAACTTCGGCCGGCTGAGCCGCGACGAACGCGCTCGCGTGCTCGACGTCCGAAAACGGGCGCTGCTCGCCGAGCGGGCGCGGGTCACCGGGCTCGCCGCCGGGCAGGCCGACCCGTGGAGCCGCGCCGCGCTGCACCACGTCATCGGGAAGTTCGACGCCGAGCTCCGCTGGCTCGCCGACCTCGAAACCGAACTGAGGAGAGACGCATGACCACCACCGAAGAGACGCCTCGCCTCCCCTTCACCCGGGCGAACGCGCTCGCCATCGCGCCGGACTACGAAACGCTGCGCCGGCAGGCCCCGATCAGCCGGGTGCTGACCCCGGCCGGCGACCCGGCGTGGCTGGTGACGTCGTACGAAGAGGCCAAGGAGATCTTCCGTGACAAGCGCTTCGGCCGTTCACACCCCGCGCCGGAGCGGGCTTCGCGGATTTCGAACGCCGCGATCCAGGACGGCCCGAGCGGGGACTTCGAGACCGAGGAAACCGAGCACAAGCGGATGCGCCGGATGCTCGCGCCCGCGTTCTCCGCGCCGCGGATGCGGGCCCTCGGCGACCGGATCGCCGAGCTGACCGACCGCTGCCTCGACGACCTGCAGGCCGCCCACGACGCGCGGCCGGGCGAGCCGGTCGACCTGACCGACTTCCTCGCGTTCCCCTTGCCCGTGCTGGTGATCTGCGAGCTGCTCGGCGTGCCGTACGAAGACCGCGAGAAGTTCCGCGGACTGTCCGAGCGGATCGCCATGATGGACGGCGGCGAGGACGCGCAGGCGGCCATGACCGAGTTCAAGGCCTACATGACGAAGCTGGCCGACGCCAAGCGCGCGGACCCGCAGCCGGACGTCATCTCCGACATGGTCGCGGTCCAGGCCGACGACCCCACGTTCACCGACGACGACCTCGCCCGGATGGGCGCCGGCCTGCTGTTCGCCGGCCACGAGACGACGTCCACCCGGATCGCGATGGGCACGCTGTTCCTGCTCAGCGACACCGCCCGCCGCGACCGCTTCGCCGCCGACCCCGACGGCGAGGTCAACCAGACGATCGAGGAGATCCTGCGGCTGACGGCGACCAGCGGCACCGGCCTGCTGCGCTACGCCCACGACGACGTCGAGGTCGCCGGGACGCGGATCATGCGCGGCGACGCGGTCCTCATCTCCAGCGACGCGGCCAACCGCGACGCGGCGGTGTTCGCCGACCCGGACGAGTTCGACCCGGCCCGCACGCCGAACGTCCACCTGGCCTTCGGCACCGGCGCGCACGTCTGCATCGGCGCCAACCTCGCCCGCACCGAGCTGCGGACGGTGTTCCCCAAGCTGTTCTCGCGGTTCCCCGGCCTGCGGCTGGCGGCCGGGATCGACGAGATCCCGGTCCGCGTCAACCGCGTCGCCGGCGGGGTCGACGCCGTCCCCGTGACGTGGTGAGCCCCATGAAGATCACCGCGGACACCGACAGCTGCGTCTCCTCCGGGCAGTGCGTGCTGCTCGCGCCGGGCACCTTCGACCAGGACGAAGAGCTCGGCACCGTCGTCCTGCTTTCCGACGGGCCGGCGGCCGGCGAGGAGGACGCGGTCCGGCAGGCGGAGCTGACCTGCCCGGCCGCCGCGATCCGCCTTTCCGGCGCCTAGGCGCGCCCGCGTCCGGTTTGCCGGTTAGCCTGCTCGGATGAGCGAACAGGCTGGCCGGCGCCGGGACGCGGCCGCGACGCAGCGCGCGTTGCTGGACGCCGCCGCGACGTTGTTCGCCGAGCGCGGCTTCGACCGGACGACCGTGCGCGAGATCGCGAGCCAGGCCGGGGTCAATCAGGCGCTGCTCTTCCGCTACTTCGGCAGCAAGGACGCGCTGTTCGAGGCGGTCATCGCGCGCAACGGGCGCGAGCAGCTGGCCAGCACCCCGCCCGAGCGGCTCTTCAGCGCCTCCTTGCGCGGCATGCTGGCCCCGGAGGGCACGCGGAACCGGACGCTGGAGACGTACTTGCGCTCGTCGGGCAGCGACGGCGCCGCGGCCGCGATCCGGCAGGAGATCGGCG
The DNA here is from genome assembly GCF_055633595.1 of Amycolatopsis sp. NPDC114504. Classification (NCBI taxonomy): domain Bacteria; kingdom Bacillati; phylum Actinomycetota; class Actinomycetes; order Pseudonocardiales; family Pseudonocardiaceae; genus Amycolatopsis; species Amycolatopsis sp. NPDC114504. The sequence goes on from NZ_JBVKDU010000003.1 coordinate 128,119, forward strand.
AGGAGTACGCGCAGGTGCTGGCGACGCTGACCGACGCGCCGGACGCCGAGCTGCGCGCCGACCTCGCGCTGGCCTGGCTGATGGGCATCGCGTTGGTCCGCGAGATCTCCGGCACGGAACCCCTGGCCAGCGCCGACCCCGACGAGGTCTGCCGCCTGGTGCTCACCGCGACGCGCACCCTCCTGGAGCGCGCGGAATAGCCGTGGGGAGTCCTACCGCACTGGTCGTGAGTGAGAAACAGGGTTAGAACACGGTTTCTCACTCACGACCGGGCAGCGCGCGGCGGAGTAGCTCCGCCAGGTGCACCGGGGTGCGGCCCGACTCCTGGGCGATCTGCGTGCGGCAGCTGAAGCCGTCGGACACCACCAGCGTCTCCTCCGGCGTCGCGCGGATCGCCGGGAGCATCCGGTCCTCCGCCACCGCCTTCGACACCTCGTAGTGGCCGCGCTCGAAGCCGAAGTTGCCCGCCAGGCCGCAGCAGCCCGAATCGAGCGTCGTGTTGCGGACCCCGGCCGCGGCGAGCGCCGACTCGTCAGCGCCGAAGCCCAGAACCGCGTGCTGGTGGCAGTGCACCTGCGTGATCGCGTCGACGTCCAGGTCCGCGAACGGGATCGGGGCCCGCTCCAGCAGTTCCGCGAACGTGAACGTCCGGGAGGCCAGCACGGCGGCTCGCGCGTCGCCCGGCAGCAGCGCCGGGAGATCGCCGCGGAACAGGGCCGTGCAGCTCGGCTCCAGCCCGGCCACCTCGTAGCCCTCTTCGAGGTAGGGCGCGAGCACGTCCAGCGTCCGGGTCAAGACGCGGCGCGCGACACCGAGCTGGCCCGTCGACACCCATGTCAGTCCACAACAGACTCCGCGGTCCGGCAGGACGACGTCGTAGCCCGCCGCGGTCAGCACCTCGTTGGCGGCGTCGAGCACCGAAGGCGTCAGGTAGTTGTTGAACGAGTCCGGCCACAGGACGACTCGACGCTCTCCCGAAGCCTTACGCCGCAAGTCCGCACGCGACGACGTGAACGGCGATGGGGCGAACGTCGGCAGCGCACGTTCCGGCGCGATCCCGCCCAGGCGTTTCACCAACCGCGCCAAAGAAGACCGCCCGACGGCGTTGGCCAGCCGCGGCGCCCGGGCGCTGAGCCGCAGCCACAGCGGCAGCCAGCCCATCGAATAGTGCGACGCCGGGCGCAGCCGCCGCCGGTAGTGCTGGTGCAGGAACTCCGCCTTGTACGTCGCCATGTCGACGTCCACCGGGCAGTCCGACAGGCATCCCTTGCAGGACAGGCACAAGTCGAGCGCGTCGTGGACTTCGGACGAACGCCAGCCGTCCGTGATCACCTCGCCGTTGATCATCTCGGCCAGCAGGTGCGCGCGCCCGCGCGTCGAGTGCTGTTCCTCGCGGGTGGCCCGGTAGCTCGGGCACATCACGCCGCCGCCGCTGGTGTTGCGGCACTTCCCGACGCCGACACAACGCCGCATCGCCTGGCCGAAACTCCCCCGGTCTTCCGGATAACCGAGGAAGACACTGTCCTCAAAGGACGGTGTCGTGGCCCGCACGCGCAGGTCGGCGTCGACCGCCCGCGGCGCCACCAGGATGCCGGGGTTCATCCGCCCGGCCGGGTCGAAGATCGCCTTGAACCGCCCGAAGAGGTCCATCATCTCCGGGCTGTACATCCGGGACAGCAGCTCGGAGCGCGCCTGGCCGTCGCCGTGCTCGCCGGACAGCGAACCGCCGTGCGCCGCGACGAGGTCCGCCGCCTCCTCCAGGAACCGCCGGAACCCCGCCACGCCGGACGCGGACAGCAGGTCGAAGTCCAGCCGCAGGTGCAGGCAGCCTTCGCCGTAGTGGCCGTAGACGACGCTGCGCCGCCCGTGCGCCCGCATCAGCTCCTTGAACTCGCGCAGGTACGCGCCGAGCCGCTCGGGCGGGACGGCCGCGTCCTCCCAGCCCGGCCAGGCTTCCGAGCCGTCCGCGAGCCGGGTCGCGAGCCCCGCGCCCTCCTCGCGGATGCGCCACAGCCGGCGTTGCGCGGCCGGGTCGTCCAGGATCGCGAAGCCCGTGAGGTCGAGCGACGCCGCCAGCGCGCGGGCCCGCGACGCCGGGTCGTCGCCGGCCAGCTCGACGAACAGCCAGGCCCCGCCCGGCGGCAGGTCGTCCGCGCGGCCCGGCAGCATCGCGACGAGCTCGGCGTCGACGCCCTCGACGGTCAGCGGCGACCACGGCAGGATCGACGGCACGGCGTCGGCCGCGGCGATGTCGGACGGAAAACCCAGCACCGCCAGCACGCGGCGCGCGGGGAGCTCGGCCAGTTCGACCGTGGCTTCGAGGATCGTGACGCAGGTGCCCTCCGAGCCGACGAGCGCCTTCGCGACGTCGAACCCGTTCTCCGGCAACAGGTGTTCGAGCCCGTAGCCGGACACGCGCCGCGGCCACGTCGAAAGTTCCTTGCGCAGCAAGGCCAGGTTGTCCCGCACCAGCGCGCGCAGCTCGTCGAAGATCCGGCCTTCGGTGGGCTCGTCGCGCCCGACGCGCAGCCGCGTGCCGTCGTAGAGCAGGACGTCGAGCGAGCGGACGACGTCGACCGTGCGCCCCCAGGCCACCGAGTGCGAGCCGCACGCGTTGTTGCCGATCATCCCGCCGAGCGTGCAGCGGCTGTGCGTCGACGGGTCCGGGCCGAACCGCAGCCCGTGCGGCGCGGCGACCGCCTGCAGGTCGTCGAGGACCGTCCCGGGCAGCACCCGCGCGAGCCGCGTCCCCGGGTCGAGGGAGAGCACGCCGCCGACGTGGCGCGAGGTGTCGATGACAAGGCCCGGCCCGCACGCGTTGCCGGCGACGCTGGTGCCGCCGCCGCGGGCGATCACCGGCAGGTCGCGGGCGCGCGCCTCGGCGACCGCGGCGACGACGTCGTCGACGGACCTCGGCAGCACCACGCCCCGGGGCACGTGGCGGTAGTTGGACGCGTCGGTCGTGTACAGCGCGAGCGTGGCGGCGTCGGTGAGGATCTCCACGCCCCCATTCAAGTCGACGGACGGCGTCCGTACCTCTCCAGCCGGGTATGTCCGAAACCACACCCCGTGTGCCATCGTGATCGGGTGACGGCAAAGGAGCACGTCGCCGAGTACAGCGCGGTGCTGGGCGAGCTGCTGCGCGAGCGCGAAAAGCTGCTCGGCACGCTCGACCGCGTCGCCGCGCTGCACGGGACCGCGCGCCTGGTCCGGGAGACGGTCGGCGCGAAGGCCGGGTTCGTCGCGGAGCTCGACCAGCCGGGGCTCGCCGTGATCCGCTGGATGTCCGGCACCCGGACGGACTCGCTGCAGGACCTCGCGGTGCCCGTCGGCCAGGGCATCGGCGGGCGGGTGCTGGCGCTGGGCCGGCCGGTCCGGGTCGCCGACTACGTCAGCTCGCCCGCGATCACCCACCAGTTCGACGCCCAGGTGCGCGGCGAGGGTCTGGCGGCGATGCTCGCCGTCCCGGTCGTCGCGCGCGGCGAGACCGTCGCGATCGCGTACGCGGCCATGCGCGAGCCCGCCGACTTCGGCGACGACGCCGTCCGGCGGATGGAGGAGGTCGCCTGCCAGGCCGGGACGGCCCTGCAGCTGGCGAAGGTCGCCGAGACCGACCGCACGGCCGCGGTGGCCGGCGAACGCCTGCGGATGCAGAGCGCCCTGCACGACTCCGTCGGCGCGCTGCTGTTCTCCATCGGCGTCCAGGTGCGCGACCTGCACGGGGACGTCCACGGGAACCCCGGGCTGGAGGCGCGGCTGCGCCGGCTGGAGGGGGACGTCTCGGCGGCGGCCGGGGCGCTGCGGGAGTCGCTGCTGGCGCTGTCGGAGTCCAGTCCGGAGCGGGCGCTGCCGGTCGAGCTGGCCGAGCACTGCCGCTCGTTCCAGGCGCGCTGCGGCGTCCCGGCCCGGTTCGTGCAGCTCGCGGCGGTGCCGCCGCTGGACGCCGAACGCACCGCGCTGCTGGTCGCCGCGGTCCGCGAAGGGCTGCTCAACGTCGAGAAGCACGCGCGGGCGTCGTCGGTGATCGTCAGTCTCCTGCCCAGCGAAGACGGCGTCCAGGTGGTCGTCGCGGACGACGGCACCGGCGCGGTGACCGTCCCCGGCACGGGCACGGGCATGGGCCTGCGCACGCTGTCCGGGCGCGCCCTGCGGCTGGGCGGCCGGGTCAGCCTGGTCCGCGACGACGACGACGGCTGCACGCTGCGCGCGTGGGTGCCGCTGGTGCGGTCGTGACGCGCGCGAGCGTGCTCGTCGTCGACGACCACCCGGTGGTCCGCGACGGCGTCAGCCTGCTGCTGCGCTCCGACCCGTGCCTGGCGGTGGCGGGTTCGGCGGAGTCGGGCCGGGCGGCGATCCAGCGCGTGTCGGAGCTGCTGCCGGACCTGATCCTGCTGGACCTGCGCCTGCCGGACATGCTGGCGCCGGAGGTGATCGCCGAGCTGCGGCGCGTGCACCCGGCCGCCCGGATCGTGGTGTTCACCGCCCACGGCGACCACCAGGGCGTACTGGCGGCGCTGGACTCCGGCGCGCACGGTTGCCTGCTGAAGGATGTGGCGGGCACCGACCTGGTCGCGGCATTGCGGCGGGTGCTGCGTGGCGAGCGGGTGGTCGACCCGCGCATCCTGCCCGACGCCGGGCAGCGATCGGACGCGCTGGCCCGCAGCGGCCTGACCCGCCGCGAGTACGAGGTGCTGCGCCTGGCCGCGCAGGGCCAGACGAACCCGGAGATCGCGGAGTCGACGGGCCTGGCGCGCAACACGGTGAAGACGTACCTGCAGTCGGCCCTGCACAAGCTCGGCGCCCGCAACCGCGTCGAGGCGATCGGCAAGGCCAGCGAGGCCGGCCTGCTGTGAGATCCTCGCCCGGGTGACCATCGACCTGCACGCGCACAGCACGGCCTCGGACGGGACGACGCCGCCCGCGGAACTCCCCCGGCTGGCCGCCGAGGCCGGGCTTACCGTGCTCGCCCTCACCGACCACGACACCTTCGCCGGGCTGGAAGCCGCCACCGCCGCCTCGGACATCGAGATCGTGCCCGGCGTCGAGATCTCCTGCCGGCTCGACGACGCCGAGGTGCACCTGCTCGGCTACTTCGCCGATCCCGGGTACGCGCCGCTGGCCGCCGAGCTGGAGCTGATCCGCACCGATCGCACGCGCCGCGCCGTGCGGATGGTCGAGCGCTGCCGGGAGCTGGGTGCGCCGATCACCCTGGCGCAGGTCGAGGCGATCGCCGCGGGAGCGCCGCTCGGCCGGCCACACATCGCCGCGGCCCTCGCCGCCGTCGGCATCGCCGATGCCTTCACCCCCGACTGGATCGTCGACGGCGGCCGGGCCGACGTCCCGAAGCACGTCCTGTCCACAGTGGACGCGATCGGGCTGGTCCGCGCGGCCGGCGGCGTGACCGTGCTGGCGCACCCGCGGTCGGTGAAACGCCGCGCGGAGGTCAGCGACGCGCAGCTGGCCGCGCTCGCGTCGGCCGGGCTGACCGGGCTCGAGGCCGACCACCCGGAGCAGGCCCCCGAGGTCCGCACGCGGCTGCGGGAGGTGGCCGCCGGACTCGGTTTGCTCGCGACGGGCTCCAGCGACTTCCACGGCGACCGCAAGCCGGTCCGCCTCGGTGAGCACACCACCTCACCCGCCGTGTTCGAGGCGCTGCGGGAAGCCGCCGTGTCCGTTTTGTAGCCGGTTACCTCTCCACGTGGGGGTGTCCGAGGACCCGACCCCACCGCAGGATGACCGCCACCGACGGTGACTCACGTCACACGAGTGGAGGAGGCGTCGTGCGTCCAGGAGTGAGTCCGTGCTGACCGTGCGTGGTCTGCGGGTGCGGTACGGCCGGTCGACGGCCGCCCTGCACGGTGTCGACCTCGACGTCTCCGCCGACGGCGTCCTCGCCGTGCTCGGCAGCAACGGCGCCGGCAAGTCCACCCTGCTCAGAGCCGTCTCCGGCACCCTCCGCATGCACCGGGGCGCCATCGAAGACGGCGAGATCCGCTACGACGGCCACGCGCTCGGCAAGCTCGACCCCGCCCGGATCGTCCGGCTCGGCGTCGTCGGCGTACCCGAGGGGCGGCAGGTCTTCGCGCGGATGACCGTCGAGGAGAACCTGCGCGCCGGCGGCATCGGGGCTCGGACCGCCGCCGAACGAACGGAGGCACGCGAGCGCGTCGACGAGCTGTTCCCGGTGCTGACCGAACGCGCCAAGCAACGCGCCGGCCTGCTGTCCGGCGGTGAGCAGCAGATGCTGGCCATCGGGCGGGCACTGATGTCCGCGCCGCGGCTGCTGCTGCTCGACGAACCGTCGCTCGGGCTGGCGCCGAAGATCGTCGCGCAGATCGCCCGGACCATCCGCGAGATCCACGAGCAGGGCACCGCCGTGGTGCTGGTCGAGCAGAACGCCGTGATGGCGCTCGGCGTCGCCGACCACGCCGTAGTGCTGGAGGTCGGCCGGGTCGCGCTCGCCGGGACGGCCGCCGAGCTGTCCGCGAGCCAGGACGTCCAGCGGCTCTACCTCGGCGGCCACGCCGAGTCGCAGGAGACCGCCGACGCCGAGGCCGAACGGGCGCGCGAGCACCTCGCGGGCCGGACGCTGTCGAGGTGGGCCGGATGACGCCGCCGGAGCTGTGTGTGGAGGGCGTTTCCTTGCGGTTCGGCGGGATCCGCGCCCTCGACTGCGTGAGCTTCACCGTCGCCCCCGGCTCGCTGCACGCGCTGATCGGGCCGAACGGCGCCGGGAAGTCCAGCTGCTTCAACGTGATCAGCGGCCTCTACCGGGCCGACGACGGCCGCGTGCGGCTCGGCGACACCGACCTCACCGGGCTCGCGCCGCACAAGCTCGCCGGGCTCGGCGTCGGCCGGTCGTTCCAGAACGCCGCGCTGTCGGCCGGCTCCACCGTGCTCGACAACGTGCTGCTCGGCCGCCACGCGCTGACCCGCGGCGGGTTCCTCGAGGTCGGGCTGCGGCTGCCGTGGACGGTCCGCGCCGAACGCCGGCACGCCGAGCGCGCGCGGGAGATCTGCGCGTTCCTCGGCCTCGGCGACGTCGTCGACGCACCGGTCGGCGCGCTGCCCTACGGCGTCGTCAAGCGCGTCGACCTGGCCCGCGCGCTCGCCGTCGAGCCGGTCCTGCTGCTGCTCGACGAGCCCGCGGCCGGGATGAACGCGGCGGAGACCGCGGAGCTGGCCGGCACGATCAGCGGGATCCGCGCCGAGCTGGGCATCTCGATCCTGCTCGTCGAGCACGACATGGGCCTGGTGATGGGCATCGCCGACCGGGTCACGGTCCTCGACTTCGGCCGCCGCATCGCCGACGGCACCCCGGCGCAGGTCCAGGCCGACCCGGACGTCATCAAGGCCTATCTGGGCACGGAGGCGGCGTGAACACATTCCTGCAGCTCACGGTGAACGGCCTCGGCAAGGGCGCGGTGTTCGCGCTGCTCGCGCTGGGGTTCGTCATCATCTTCAAGGCCACCGAGGTGGTCAACTTCGCGCACGGCTCGCTCGTGCTCTTCGGCGGCTACCTCGTCGTGGTGACGCGGGACGCGCTGGGCTGGGTGGGCGCGTCGCTCGTCGGCATCGTCTCGGCCGGGCTGCTCGGCCTGGTCGTGGAGCGGCTGCTGCTGTCGCGCTCCCGGCACGCCGACGCGAACAGCCTGGCCCTGCTCACCATCGGCGTCGACGTGATCGTCACCGAGGAGATCGTCCGCCGCCTCGGCGTCACGCTGCCCTTCCTCGGCGGCGCCTGGGACGCACAGCCGTTCCAGCTCGGCGGGATCACGCTGTTCCGCACGCACCTGGTCGCCCTCGGCGTCGCCGCGGTGCTCATCACGGCGTTCTGGCTGGCCTTCAAGTACTCGAACTGGGGCGTGGCCATGCGGGCGCAGGCGGAGAACCGCGAAGCCGCCGCGCTGATGGGCATCCGCAGCTCCCGCGTCACCGCGACCGCGTGGCTGGTCGCCGGGCTGCTGGCCGGGGTGGCGGTCCTGTTCATCGCGACGCAGGACTTCTCCGGCGCCGGCCTTTCGCGCGGGACGCACTCGATCGCGCTGGCCGCGTTCCCGGCCGCGATCCTCGGCGGCCTCGACTCGACGGCGGGCGCGGTGGTCGGCGGCCTGGTCGTCGGCCTCGTGGAAGCGCTGTCCGCGCAGTACGTGTCGTTCGACTTCTCGAAGAGCGCGGTGTTCCTCGTGATGCTGGTGGTCCTGGTGGTGCGGCCCTCGGGGCTGTTCGGCACGAGGGAGCGAACCCGTGTCTGACAGCGCCGTGTCCGAAGTGGACAGACCACCGGTCGCCGAAGCCGCGCCGCCGAAGCGCCGTGACGCGGGGAAGCTGGTGCGCCGGGCCGCGTGGCTCGCGCTGCTGGTCGTCCTGCTCGCCCTGCCGCTCTACCTCGACGCCGCCTGGCTCAAGGCCGGGCAGTACATGATGATCGGCGGGGTCGGCGCGATCGGGCTGACGCTGGTGGTCGGGCAGGCCGGGCAGCTTTCCCTGGCCCACGCGTTCTTCCTGCTCGCCGGCGGCACGGCGTACACCGTCCTTTCCGGACCGACCGGCGACGACCGCGTCGTCGGCTTCGGCCTGGACCCCGGCCTGGCCCTGGTCGGCGCGGTCGTCGTCTCGGCGCTGCTGGGCCTGGCCTTCGCGCCGGTGGCCGGGCGGCTGCGCGGGATCTACCTCGGCGTCGCCTCCCTCGCCCTGGTGTTCCTCGGGCTCTACTTCGGACAGTCCGCCGAGGAGCTCACCGGCGGGACGTCCACCGGGCGCGCGCCGGCGCCGTTCTCGCTGTTCGGCTTCCCCTTCACCAACGACGGGCCCGAGCTCACCCTGCTCGGCGTCCCGATCCGGCAGGCCGAACGCACGTGGTACCTGTTCCTGCTGCTCACCGCGCTCGCGTTCGTGATCGCGCGCGGTGCCGTGCGCGGCCGGGTCGGCCGGTCATGGCGGGCGGTGCGCGACAACGAGGCCGCGGCCGCGGTGATGGGCGTCAGCGTGCTGCGGGCCAAGGCGGGCGCGTTCGCCGTCTCGTCGGCCTACGGCGGGCTCGCCGGCGCGATGACCGTGCTGTGGTTCGACATCCTCAAGCCGGACGAGAGCGAGTTCGGCACCTACGGCATCAACGTGTCCATCGCCTACCTCGCGATGGTCATCATCGGCGGCCTCGGCTCGGTGCCCGGCGCCCTGGTCGGCGCGTTGATCGTCAACGGCCTGCCGCAGGTGCTCGCCCTGTACTCCGCCGACCTCGGCTGGTTCGCCGGCACCGGCGACGGCGCGCTGACCCCGATCCTGGTCAGCTCGTTCGTCTACGGCGCCGCGATCATCCTCGTCGTCCTGTTCGAACCGGGCGGGCTGACCGCGATCGGCCGCCGGCTCACGCAAAGACGTTTTCGCCGTCAACCCCGTCAACCCGCGGAGGAATCATGAAACGCACACACCTGGCGGCGGCGCTGGCGGCCGTCCTCGCGCTCTCGGCGTGCAGCACGAAAGCGGGCGACGCGGGCTCGTCGGGCCCGGACAGCTCCGGCGTCAAGACCGGCAAGGGGGTGACGGCCACCGAGGTGACGCTCGGCGTGATGACCGACAAGTCCGGCGTCTTCAAGAACCTCGGCCTCGGCGTCACCCAGGGCAACGAGCTGTGGGCCAAGGACTTCAACGCCGCCGGCGGCGTCTGCGGCCGGCAGGTGAAGCTCGAAGAGGTCGACCACGGCTACAAGGCCGACACCGCGAAGACGCTGTACCCGCAGATCGAGCCGAAGGTGCTCGGGTTCGTGCAGCTGCTCGGCTCGCCGGTGGTGGCCGCGCTGAAGCAGAACCTGGCGACCGACAAGGCCGTCGCCGCGCCCGCGTCGTGGTCGTCGGAGCTGCTCGACAACCCGTACGTGATGATCGTCGGCACCACCTACGACCTGGAGATCATCGACGGCCTGGCGTACCTGCAGGAGCAGGGGCAGCTCAAGGACGGCGACACGATCGCGCACGTCTACATCGACGGCGAGTACGGCAAGAACGGCCTGCGGGGCTCGCAGTTCTACGCGAAGAAGCACAACCTGACGGTCAAGGAAGTGAAGATCACCTCGACCGACAGCGACCTGACGAACGTCGTCACCGGGCTCAAGGGCGCCGGGGTGAAGCTGATCGCGCTGACCACCACGCCCGCCCAGACCGGGTCCGCGCTCGCGGCGAACAAGGCGCTCGGGCTGAACGTGCCGGTGCTGGGCAACAACCCGACGTTCGACCCGGTGCTGCTGAAGAGCCCGGCGGCGAACGCGCTGGACAAGCTCACGATCGTCGCCAGCAGCGTGCCGTTCTCGGCCGACCTGCCGAAGGCCAAGGACGTCGCGGCGAAGTTCAAGGCCGCCTACAAGGAGACGCCCAACGGCGGGGTCCCCTACGGCTACGCGGTCGGCGAAGTGTGGGGCGCGGTGCTCAAGAAGGCCTGCGACAACAAGGACCTCACCCGCGACGGCATCGCCGCGGCGCTGAAGCAGACGACCTCGGCCGGCACGGACGACCTGGTCGCGGCGCTCGACTTCTCCAAGCCGGGGACGCCGGCGACGCGCCAGGTGTACGCGGCCACCCCGGACGCCACGGCCGAGGGCGGCGTCAAGTACGTCAAGCCACTGTTCGAGGCACCGGAGGCCAAGGAGTACGTGGCTCCGCACCAGAAGTGAGCCGTCGCGCGGCCAGCGCGGCCGCCTCGTGCAGCGGGGTGGTCGCGTTGGCTTTCGCGGCGTCCAGCAGGTCTTCGACGGTCTTCCCGATCGTCTCGACGCGGGCGAGCGCGGCCTCGTGGTCCAGGCCCTCCGCTTCCCGCGAGAGCGTGTAGACGATCCCGCCCGCGCTCGCGACGTAGTCCGGGACCCACAGGACGCCCCGGGCGGCCAGGTCGTCCGCGACGGAGTCCTCGGTGAGCTGGTTGTTGGCCGGGCCGACGACCAGCGGGGTGTCGAGCCGGGCCACCGTCTCGGGGCTCAGCACCCCGCCGACCGCCGCCGGGACGACGACATCGGCGCTCAAGGTGAGCGCCTTCTCGGGCTCGGCCCAGGTCAGCCCGCCGCTTTCGGCGTCGGCGCGCTTCGCCGGGTCGATGTCGGAGACGACGACGTCGGCACCGGCCGCGTGCAGGCTCGCCGCGAGGTGGGCGCCCACGGAGCCGTAGCCGCTGATCACCACCCGGCGCCCCGTCATGTCCGCGGAGCCGACCGCCGCGCGCAGGGCGGCCAGCACGCCGACGGCGGTCGGGCCGCTGGAGGAGCCGGTGCCGCCCGCGGACTCGGGCGTGCAGAACGCGAACGCCGAGACCTCGCGCAGCACGAGCATGTCGGCCGGGCCGGTGCCGACGTCCGGGCCGGCCAGGTAGGTGCCGCCGAACTCGGCGATCAGGTCGGCGTGGTCGAGCAGGACGTCCCGGCGCTGCGCCGGCGAGAGGACGCGGCCGGGCTCCAGCGCGAGGACGCTCTTGCCGCCGCCGAACGCGAGGCCCGCGACGGCGCACTTCGCCGTCATCGCGGCGGACAGGCGGAGGACGTCGTCCACGGCCTGGACGGGCGTGGCGTAGGCCTTCATGCGGCAGCCGCCGACGGCCGGGCCGAGTGCGCTCGAGTGGATCGCGACCATCGTGGTGACGCCGGAACGACGGCCACGCCGGGCGACGAGCTGTTCATGTGCGGTCATGCCGACCGAAGTTAGGGTGAACATCGACGCTGATGACTGTCCGCCGAACTAAATTCGGTGGAACCGAGGAGGGCCCCGTGCTGGACGAACTTGATTCGGCGATCGTGCGCCACCTGCAGGAGGACGCCCGGCAGACCAACCGGGACATCGCCCGGAAGGTCGGCATCGCGCCCTCGACGTGCCTCGAACGCGTCCGGCTGCTGCGGGAGCGGGGCGTCATCCGCGGCTACCACGCCGACATCGACCTGGCGAGCCTCAACCGCGGCGTCCGGGCGCTCATCGCGGCGCAGGTGCGACCGTTGAGCCGGGCGGTCATCGACGAGTTCCAGCGCTCGATCTCGGACCTGCCGGAGGTGCTTTCGGTCTACGTGACCGCGGGGAGTGACGATTTCCTGATCGAAGTGACGACACCGGACATCGACGGGCTGCACGCTTTCCTCGCCGACCGGCTGGCGTTGCGCCGCGAGATCGTCGGCTTCCGGACGTCGATCGTTTTCCGGCACCTCCGGAAGACGACGCTTGAACCCCTCCCACCGGGGTAACCCTGGTGTGGACGACACGCCACCCCTAAGTGTTCCCCTGAAATACCCGGGTTCGCACCCTCAAAGGCGGAAAATGTCGGTGTCGGGCGGTCTAATGAGCACGACGGGAAGGAGGCACCGCCATGACAACGGAACTGAACCACCGGGAGCGGGCCACATTGAGAGCCGTGGCCGGGGGCCACGCCGAGATCAGCTGCAGCTGCGAGCCCGACCTGTTCATCGACGGCCTGAGCTGCTGCGACCAGTCCACCGTGCACCGGCTGGCCCGGCTCGGCCTGATCGCACCCGCCCGCCCCGGCAAGTGCGGCACCCGCGTGCCCGCCGTGCTGACCGAGGCCGGCTCACTGGCGCTGGGCGAGGTCTTCGCCATCGCCGCGTAATTGTTTTGCCACACTCTGGGGTCACTGACAGCATCACCTGATGCACGTATTCCTCGAAACCGAGCGGCTGATCTTGCGCCGGTTCACCGAGAACGACGCCGACTCGCTCTTCGCGCTCTATGACGACCCGGCCGTGATGAAGTACCTCAATGGGGGCCGGCCGGCGGACCGCACCGAGATCGTCACACTGGATCTCCCCGCGTTCCTCGGTTACTACGAGCGTTTCCCCGGTTACGGGTTCTGGGCGGCGATCGAGAAGAGCACCGGCGATTTTCTGGGGTGGTTCCATTTCCGCCCGCGCCCGCACGATCCCCCGGACGAGCCGGAGCTGGGGTACCGGCTGCACCAGCGGGCCTGGGGCAAGGGCTACGGAACCGAAGGGTCGGCGGCGCTGCTCGCCAAGGGCTTCACCGAACTGGGCGTCCGCCGCGTGACGGCGGCGACCATGGTGGTGAACAAGGCTTCGCGCCGCGTGATGGAGAAACTGGGGATGACGTTCGTCCGCACGTACTTCGAAGACTTCCACGACCCGGCCCCGGGTTCGGAGCACGGCGAGGTCGAGTACGCGATCACCCGCGAAGAGTGGGCTGCCGCGGCCGGTCGTGAGTGAGAAACAGGGTTAGAACACTGTTTCCCACTCACGACCGGTGGGTCAGCGGTAGACCTCGAACTCGTAGATCCGCGCCGCGCCGTTGCCGTCGTTGGCCGGGGTGGTGAGGTTCAGCTTCACGTACCGGGCCGATCGGGTCGTGATCGGGCTGTACGTGCGGCTGGCCCTCGAACCGGTCACGGACGCGACCGTCGTCCAGGTCGAACCGTCGGTCGACGTCTGGATCGTGAACGCGCCGGTGTTCCAGCCGGTCGTCTCACCGCCGAGGCCGGCGTGCTTCACCACGAACGACGACACGTTCTGCGCCGACCCGAGGTCCACCTGGAGGAACTTCGTGGCCGCGGTGGAGCAGAACTTGCTGTTGTTCGCCAGGCTGCCGTCGACGGCCTTGTCGGCGCTCTCGGACGACGCGCACGCCGCCGAGCCCGTGGCCGCCTTGCCCTGGGCCAGGTTCGTGCCGAGGTCCGGCGCGGTGGCCGGCGGCGTGAACCCGTCGTTGTACGACGGCGGGACGTCGGAGGCGTTCGTGCCCCACGCGCTCGCCGACGAGCCCATCGTGTAGTTCAGCGTCGACGCACCCGCGATGTCGCCGTAGCGGATCCACGACTTGGTCGTCGCAACGCCGTTGACGCTGAGGCTCTGCACGTACTGCGATCCCTGGCCCGCGCCGCTTCCGTTGATCTGGATCGTGCCGCTCGGGCGGATGATCGAGACGGACGGGAACAGCGGGCCGTGCAGGGCGAGGACGTCCGCGCCCGGGGTCGCCGGGTACATGCCCAGCGCGGCGAAGACGTACCACGCCGACGTCGCGCCGAGGTCGTCGTTGCCGGGCTCGCCGCCCGCGCCGGTGGTGAACGACTCGTTCATCACGCGCCGCACCGCCGAGCTGGTGCCCTGCGGGTGGGCGGCGTAGTTGTACGCCCACGGCACGCCGTGCTCGGGCTCGTTGCCGATGTAGAAGTACGGCTGGGTCAGGCCGCCGTTGAGCTGGGTGAAGTGGTGGTCGAGCCGCTGGACGGCGGTCTTCGGGCCGCCCATCAGGTTGATCAGGCCCTGGTAGTTGTAGGGCACCATCCACGTGTACTGCGACGGGTTGCCTTCGGTGTAGCCGCTGTTGCTCGACGGCACGACCGGCCAGGCCCACGTGCCGGTGCTGCCGCGCGGCTGGATGTAGCCGGAGTCGGGGCCGAAGACGTTCTGCCACCACTGGGCGCGCTGCATGTACGTGTTGTACTTCGTGGTGTCGCCGACGGCCTTCGCGAACTGCGCCACCGCGAAGTCCGACGCCGAGTACTCGAGCGAGTCCGACGGGTCCTCGGTGACGTAGTGCCGGCTGACGTACCCGGACTGGCGGCCGCGGATCGAGCCGCCCTGCGCGGTGCCGCCGTTGGAGCTCTTGTCCATCAGCGTCAGCGCCGCCGCCGTGTCGAATCCGCGGACGCCGAAGGCGTACATGCTGCCGACGACGATCGGCCCGGGGTCACCGGTCATCACGAAGTGCTCGTTGTTGTTGTGCGACCACTTGGGCAGCAGGCCGCCCTGCTGGCCGTCGAGCACCATGGACTTGGCTATGTCACTGGCTTCCGCCGGCGCGACCAGCCCGATCAGCGCGGCCCACGAGCGGTAGATGTCCCAGCCGGAGTAGTTCTGGTAGACGGTGTGCGACGCCGTGTGGATCGCCTGGTCGAACCCGCGGTACTGGCCGTTGGTGTCGCTGGCGATGTTCGGGTTCTGGAACACGTGGTACAGCGCCGTGTAGAACTTCTGCAGGTCCGCGGCCGCGCCCCCGGTCACCTGGACGCGGTTGAGGATCGTGTTCCAGCTCGTGTCGGCCGCCGCGCGGGTCCCGGCGAAGTCGAAGCCGGGGTTCTCGGCGGCGAGGTTCGCCTGCGCGTTGGCCAGGCTGACGAACGAGATGCCGACCTTCGCCTGCACGGTGGTGTTCGACGAGGTGTCGAAGGTGACGTAGCCGCCGGCGTTCGTGCCGCTGGTGCTCGCGGACCCGTTCGAGACCGTGCCGCCGAGCCAGGTGCCGAAGCCGCTGGGCGCGCGGTCGAACTGGATGACGTAGAAGATCTGGTACGTCTTCGACGAGCCGCAGAAGCCGCCGCCGGTCGCCGAGCCGGTGAGCTGGCTGCCGCTGATGCTGATCGATCCGTTGCGGTTGCCCGTCGCGCTGCGGCCCGGGTTGACCAGCAGCCGCGCGGACGTCGTGTTGGGGTAGGTCAGCTTCATGAAGCCGGACCGCTGGGTGGCCGACAGTTCGACGGTCGTGTTGTAGTTGTCGAGCTTGTTCTTGTAGTAGCCGGGCGCGGCCGACTCGTTCGCTTTCGTGTAGCGGCCGGCGTAACCCGTCCAGCCGGTGCCCGGCGAGGTGCCGATCGCACCGGTGATCGGCAGCAGGCCGAGGTCTTCGTTGTTGGGGCAGCCCGCCCCGTTGAAGTGGGTGAGGCTGAACTCCTCGATGCTGGTGTCGCTGTAGCGGTAGCCGGACGGCGACCCGGTCGGGGTGTCCGGGCTGAACTGCGTCATCCCGAACGGCACGGCCGCACCCGGGTACGTGCTGCCGCCGGCGCCGCCGGGCACCGGGTTCGGGGAGTTGCTGTTGTCGGTGCCGATGAAGGGATTCACGTACTGCGTAAGGGCCAGCGTCGCCGCGCCGGCGGGTGCGGTGGGCAGTGCGACGAGCCCTCCGGCCGCGATGATCGCGGCGAGCGCCGCCCCGCGCAGCCGTCTGGCGAGTGGTCCGGACATGGAACCTTCCCTCCTTGTCGCACGCTTCCGCCGGGCGACAACGTTGTCGGACAAGCGTTTCTGACAACGTTGTCAACGTGGGACGAGCCGCGCCGACGACGTTGTGGCGATCGAAGTGGTACCGGAACTCGGTGGCACGACATGGTGCCACGGCGGAACCCTGTCGCGGAAGCACCGAAAGTCCGTTGTGCGCCAACCGGTTCGGCGACCGGACCACTCAGCGGCGGTGGACCACCCAGGTCTCGCCGAGTTCGGTCGTCGAGGCTTCGCCGTTCGTCAGGTCCGCGAGCCGGCTCTCGAACGCCGGCCACTCCCCCGGCGCCAGCCCGATCTCGAAACGCGCGAGAGCGTCGAAGCGGGTCGCGTGGATCAAGTACGGCGACTCCCTCAGATCGTTCTCCAGCCGGCCCGCGCGGTCGTAACTCACCGCCACCTCGACGAGCCTGAGACGCCGGTGTTCTAGTACACCAACCACTTCCAGTGCGTCCGAAACGGACTGACCGTACGCGCGGATCAACCCGCCCGCCCCGAGCAGCACGCCGCCGAAGTAGCGCGTCACCACCGCGACCGTGTCCGTCAGCTCCCGGCGGCGGAGCACCTCCAGCATCGGCGTGCCCGCGGTACCCGCCGGCTCACCGTCGTCACTGGACCGCCGGGTTCGCCCATCCGGCCCCAAAACGAAGGCGTGACAGTGGTGCCGCGCGCCCGGTTCCGCCTTCCGGCGGCCCGCGATGAACTCGCGCGCGGCCTCTTCCGACGTCACCGGGGCCAGCGCGCACAGGAACCGCGAGCGCTTGATCTCGATCTCGTGGACCCCTTCACGAGCCACGGAGAGATAACGATCAGTCATCGGGCAAGTCCGCCATGCACTCAGCTTGCCACCCCGCACGGGTGCCGCGACACGTGCCCCAGACCACTTAAGACAGACGTTTCCGCAGGTCAAGGCCACTATCTTCCGATACTCGGGAGGAACAGCCCGGCATATGGGACTACCCTGGGGCCCGTCAACGTAAGCGTGGCATTTCCCACCCGGGGACAACGACGTATGTCGATAACAGCGAATTCACACTATCGTCATAAGACCCGGCGAACCCGGGAGTAACACCGCGCGCTCGAGCCGACCCCCACCACAGTGGTCTGCCCGTGCGCGCACGCAGGACCGACATGTTCGGCTGCCCAGTGTTGTGCGGCCTCCCAGATGACCCACGTCCGGTTCCCGAGCATCGCCGCTCGGCCGGTACCTCGCGGCATCTTGCACTTCGACAACGCCGACAACAGCAACTGTTCTCGACTGACCATCGCGGTACCGGACCACTTCGTTAACCGGTTCAGCTCGAACCACACGATGGAGTGAGTACCGGTCGCGCCAACGCCTTGGGAGGCGGCCAGCCGTGACCCACCGTGCCCGTTCCCTGTCCACCACGGGGCAGCAGCTCAGCAACGCCGAGGCCGAGGGCCTCTACCGCAGCGACTACGAACACGACGCCTGCGGTGTCGCCTTCGTCGCCGACCTGACCGGCCGCCGAGATCATGCGATCGTCGCGAAGGCCCTGGTCGCGTTGCGCAACCTGGAACACCGCGGGGCGCGGGGCGCCGAACCGGACACCGGCGACGGCGCCGGGCTGCTGATCCAGGTCCCCGACGAGTTCTACCGCGACGTCGTGGACTTCGAGCTCCCCGAGCCGGGCACCTACGCCGTCGGCACGGCTTTCCTGCCGCAGGACGAAAAGCGCCGCGGCCGGGCCATGACGACCATCGAGCGCATCGCGGCCGAAGAGGACATGCGCGTCCTCGGCTGGCGCGAGCTGCCGGTGCACACCGAGCACTGCGGGCCGACCGCGGCCGAGACCATGCCGCACTTCACGCAGCTGTTCCTCACCGCGCGCCGCCCGAAGCCGGAGCACTCCGACCCGCTGCACATCGAGCGCAGCGCGTTCTGCGTGCGCAAGCGCGCCGAGCACGAGCTCGTCGAGGACGACGTCTACTTCCCCAGCCTTTCGTCGCGGACGATCGTCTACAAAGGAATGCTGACCGAGGGCCAGGTCGAGCGGTTCTTCGCCGACCTGACCGACGAGCGCGTCACCAGCGCCATCGGCCTCGTGCACTCCCGCTTCTCCACCAACACCTTCCCGTCGTGGCCGCTCGCGCACCCGTACCGATACGTCGCGCACAACGGCGAGATCAACACCTTGCGCGGCAACCGCAACTGGATGGACGCCCGCGAAGCCCTCCTCGAAACCGACCTGGTGCCGGGCGACCTCAAGCGGATCTACCCGGTGATCACGCGCGGCGCCAGCGACTCGGCGAGCTTCGACGAGGTACTGGAACTGCTGCACCTCGGCGGCCGCTCGCTGCCCCACGCGGTTCTCATGATGATCCCGGAAGCCTGGGAGAACCACCAGGAAATGGACCCGGCGCGACGCGCCTTCTACGAGTTCCACTCGACGCTGATGGAGCCGTGGGACGGCCCGGCGCTCGTCGCCTTCACCGACGGCAGCCAGATCGGGGCGGTCCTGGACCGCAACGGCCTGCGCCCCGGGCGGTACTGGGTGACCGACGACGGCCTCGTCGTGCTCGCCTCCGAGGTCGGCGTGCTCGACATCGACCCGGCGACGATCGTGCGCAAGGGCCGCCTCGAGCCCGGCCGGATGTTCCTCGTGGACACCGCCGAGGGCCGGATCGTCGAGGACGACGAGGTCAAGACCGAGCTGGCCACCGCGCACCCGTACGACGAGTGGGTCGAGGCCGGCCTGGTGCAGCTCGACGACCTGCCCGAGCGCGACCGCGAGGTGCCGCTGCACGCCGCGCTCGTCCGCCGTCAGCAGGCGTTCGGCTACACCGAGGAAGAGCTCGAAGCGATCCTCGAGCCGATGGCCCGCACCGGCGCGGAGCCGATCGGCTCGATGGGCAACGACTCGCCGATCGCGACGCTGTCCAGCCGGCCGCGGCTGATCTTCGACTACTTCATCCAGCTGTTCGCCCAGGTGACCAACCCGCCGCTGGACGCCATCCGCGAGGAGCTCGTCACCGCGCTCGGCACCCAGATCGGCGCCGAGCCGAACCTGCTCGTCGGCAACGCGGCGTCGTGCCGCCGGATCGCGCTGCCGTTCCCGGTGCTCGACAACGACCAGCTCGCCAAGCTCGTGCACGTCAACGACGACGGCGACCTGCCGGAGTTCCAGGCCGTCACGGTGCTCGGCCGCTACAACGTCCACGGCGGCGGCGAGGCACTGATCCAGCGGCTCGACGAGATCCGCGCCGAGGTGTCGGAGGCGATCGAGGACGGCGCGCGGCTGATCGTGCTGTCCGACCGCGGCGTCGACGAGAACCACGCGCCGATCCCCTCGCTGCTGCTCACCGGCGCGGTGCACCACCACCTCGTCCGCGAGAAGACGCGCACGCAGGTCGGCCTCATCGTCGAGGCCGGCGACGCGCGCGAGGTACACCACATCGCCCTGCTCATCGGCTACGGCGTCGCCGCGGTGAACCCGTACCTGGCGATGGCGACCGTCGAGGAGATGGCCCACCAGGGCCTGATCCCGGGCGTGACGCCGAAGCAGGCGACGTACAACCTGATCAAGGCACTCGGCAAGGGCGTCCGCAAGACGATGTCCAAGATGGGCGTCTCGACCGTCGCGTCCTACACCGGCGCGCAGATCTTCGAGGCGGTCGGCCTCGGCGAAGAGGTCGTCGAAAACTGCTTCACCGGCACGACGTCCCGCCTCGGCGGCGTCGGCTTCGACACCCTCGCCGACGAGGTCGCGAAGCGGCACGCCTACGCGTTCCCGGCCGACGGCGTCCGCCCCGCCCACCGCGAGCTGGAGACCGGCGCGGACTACCAGTGGCGCCGCGAAGGCGAGCCGCACCTGTTCAACCCGCAGACGGTGTTCAAGCTCCAGCACTCCACGCGGTCCGGGAAGTACGACGTCTTCAAGGAGTACACGAAGGCCGTCGACGACCAGTCCGAGAAGCTGCTGACGCTGCGCGGGCTGTTCGACTTCAAGTACGGCAAGCGCGCGCCGGTGCCGATCGACGAGGTCGAGCCGGTCTCCGAGATCGTCAAGCGGTTCGCCACCGGTGCCATCTCCTACGGCTCGATCTCGATGGAGATGCACCAGACCCTCGCCATCGCGATGAACCGCCTCGGTGGGAAGTCCAACACCGGTGAGGGCGGCGAAGACGCGGAGCGACTGTACGACCCGGAGCGTCGCTCAGCGGTCAAGCAGGTCGCGTCCGGCCGGTTCGGCGTCACCAGCGAGTACCTCGTCAACGCCGACGACATCCAGATCAAGATGGCGCAGGGCGCGAAGCCCGGCGAAGGCGGGCAGCTGCCCGGCGCGAAGGTGTACCCGTGGATCGCGAAGACGCGGTTCTCGACGCCGGGCGTGGGTCTCATCTCGCCGCCGCCGCACCACGACATCTACTCGATCGAGGACCTCGCCCAGCTGATCCACGACCTGAAGAACGCCAACCCGAAGGCCCGCATCCACGTGAAGCTGGTGTCCGAGGTCGGCGTCGGCACGGTCGCGGCGGGTGTCTCGAAGGCGCACGCCGACGTCGTGCTCATCTCGGGCCACGACGGCGGGACGGGCGCGTCGCCGCTGTCGTCCATCAAGCACGCCGGCGGCCCGTGGGAGCTGGGCCTGGCCGAGACGCAGCAGACGCTGCTGGCCAACCGGCTGCGCGACCGGATCGTGGTGCAGACCGACGGCCAGCTCAAGACCGGCCGTGACGTGATCGTCGCGGCGCTGCTCGGCGCCGAGGAGTTCGGCTTCGCGACCGCGCCGCTGGTGGTGTCGGGCTGCATCATGATGCGCGTCTGCCACCTCGACACCTGCCCGGTGGGCGTCGCGACGCAGAACCCGAAGCTGCGCGAGAAGTTCAGCGGCAAGGCCGAGTACGTCGTCAACTTCTTCGAGTTCATCGCCCAGGAAGTGCGGGAGTACCTGGCGGAGCTCGGCTTCCGGTCGATCGCCGAGGCCGTCGGCCACGCCGAGTTCCTCGACAAGCGCAAGGCCGTCGACCACTGGAAGGCGGCCGGGCTCGACCTGTCGCCGATCTTCCACGTGCCCGAGATGGCTCCGGCGGGGCTGCGGCTGCAGCAGACCCAGCAGGACCACGGGCTCGAGAAGGCGCTCGACAACACGCTGATCCAGCTCGCCGAGGGTGCGTTGAACTCCGGCGACAAGGTGCGGCTGGAACTGCCCGTCCGCAACGTGAACCGGACCGTCGGCACGATGCTCGGCTCGGAGCTGACCCGGCGGTGGGGCGGTGAGGGCCTGCCCGACGACACCATCGACGTCACCTTCACCGGGACCGCCGGCCAGTCGTTCGGCGCGTTCGTGCCGAAGGGCATCACGCTGCGGCTCTACGGCGACGGCAACGACTACGTCGGCAAGGGCCTCTCCGGCGGGCGGCTGATCGTGCGCCCGTCGAAGGACGCGCGGATCGCCGCCGAGGACCACATCATCGCCGGGAACGTCATCGCCTACGGCGCGACCAGCGGCGAGATCTTCATCCGCGGCAAGGTCGGCGAGCGGTTCTGCGTGCGCAACTCGGGCGCGCTGGCCGTCGTCGAAGGCGTCGGGGACCACGCCGGCGAGTACATGACCGGCGGCCGGATGGTCGTGCTGGGCGGGATCGGGCGCAACTTCGCGGCCGGCATGTCCGGCGGCATCGCCTACGTGCTGGACCTGCCCGCGCACCGCGTCAACCCGGAGATGGTCGACCTCGACCCGCTCGACTCCGAGGACGCGGACTTCCTGCGCGAGACGCTGGAAAAGCACTACGACGAAACCGAATCCGCGGTCGCGCGGGAACTGCTGGCCGACTGGGACGCGGGCGTCGACCGCTTCGGGAAGGTCATGCCGAAGGACTACAAGCGCGTGCTCGCCGCCCAGGTCCAGGCGGAACGCGACGGGCGCGACGTGAACGAGGCGATCATGGAGGCCGCACATGGCTGACCCCAAGGGCTTTCTGACCACCACCCGCGAAGAGCCGAAGCGGCGTCCGGTCGACCTGCGGCTGATGGATTGGCGAGAGGTCTACGAGGACTTCGCGTCCACGAAGCTGGAGAAGCAGGCCGGCCGCTGCATGGACTGCGGCATCCCGTTCTGCCACCAGGGCTGCCCGCTCGGGAACCTCATCCCGGAGTGGAACACCCTGGTGTGGCGGGAGGACTGGCAGCAGGCCATCGAACGCCTGCACGCGACCAACAACTTCCCGGAGTTCACCGGCACGCTGTGCCCGGCGCCGTGCGAAACCGCGTGCGTGCTCGGGATCAACGACGACCCGGTGACGATCAAGCGCGTCGAGATCTCCATCGTCGACCGCGCCTTCGAAGAGGGCTGGATCACGCCGCAGCCGCCCACCGCGAAGACCGGCAAGAAGGTCGCGGTCGTCGGGTCCGGCCCGTCGGGACTCGCCGCGGCGCAGCAGCTCACGCGCGCGGGCCACAGCGTCGTGGTCCTCGAGCGGGCCGACAAGATCGGCGGGCTGCTGCGCTACGGCATCCCCGAGTTCAAGATGGAGAAGTCCCGCCTCGACCGGCGCCTGGCGCAGATGGAGGCCGAGGGCACGGAGTTCCGGACCTCGGTGAACGTCGGCGTCGACATCACCGCGGCCGAGCTCCAGTCGTCCTACGACGCGGTGGTGCTCGCCGGCGGGGCCACCGACTGGCGCGACCTGCCGATCACCGGCCGCGAGCTCGACGGCATCCACCAGGCCATGGAGTTCCTGCCGCCGGCCAACCGGGTGGCGTCCGGCGACCTCGAGTCTTCTCCCTTCGACGCCTCCGGCCTGGATGTCGTCGTGATCGGCGGCGGCGACACCGGCGCGGACTGCGTCGGGACGTCGCACCGCCAGGGCGCTCGGTCGGTGACGCAGCTCGAGATCATGCCCAAGCCGCCGGAGGCCCGTTCGGACGCCCACCCGTGGCCGACGTACCCGATGATCTACCGGGTGTCCTCGGCGCACGAAGAGGGCGGCGAGCGGATGTACGCGGTGAACACGCAGGAGTTCCTCGGCGACGATGCCGGCCGCGTGCGCGCTCTGAAGCTGGTCGAAGTACGCAACGAGGGCGGCAAGTTCGTCCCGGTCGAGGGCTCCGAGCGCGAGCTGCCGGCGCAGCTGGTGCTGCTGGCGATGGGCTTCCTCGGGCCGCAGAAGAAGGGCCTGGTCGAGGACCTCGGCGTCGAGCTGGACCCGCGCGGCAACGTCGCCCGCGACAAGGCGTTCAAGACGAGCCTGGACAACGTGTTCGTGGCCGGTGACATGGGCCGCGGCCAGTCCCTGATCGTCTGGGCGATCGCGGAGGGCCGCAGCGCCGCGGCCGGCGTGGACGCCTACCTGACCGGGCGCGAGGTGCTGCCCCGGCCGATCGCGCCGACGGACCGGCCGATCGCGTAAGACCCGGCGCCGGCGGAGGTGTCACTGTCGCCACCTCCGCCGGCGCTGTCCCACTGCTCAGCCGTAGTAACCCTTTTCGAGGTCGTCCAGCAGTCCCGGGTGCGTCGGCTGCCAGCCGAGCAGCTCCTGGGTCTCCTCGCTGGAAGCCGGCTGGTCGATCCCCAGGAGCGCGCCGAGGAAGCCGAGCTCCTCGGCCTCGACGGACGTGACCGGGAGCCCGAGCCGGCGGCCGACCACCTCCGCGACGTCGCGGATCGCCACGCCCTCGTCGCCCACCGCGTGCAGCACCGAACCCGCGGGCGCCTGCTCCAGCGCCAGGCGGAACAGGTGGGCCGCGTCCACGACGTGCACGGCCGGCCAGCGGGCCGTCCCGTCCCCGACGTAGGCCGCGATGCCCCGCTCCCGGCCCGCGAGCACCAGCCGCGCGATGAGCCCGTGGGCGTCCCCCTCGCCGTGCACCGTCCGCGGTAGCCGGACGACCGACGCGCGGACCCCGCGGTCCGCCGTCTTCACCACGGCACGGGCGTTGTCCATCCGGCCCGCCACCGGCCCGAAGCCCGCCGGGTCGTCCCGCTCGGTCGCGACGCGCCCGGCCACCCACGGCGTCCCCGACGCGGCGATGAACGGCTTGCCTTCGAGCACGGCCGTCATGGCCTCGACGGCGGCCGCGTCGGTGCGGATCGCGGCGTCCATCCGGCCGAAGTCGTGGCCGAAGGCGAGGTGGACGACGCCGTCGGCGTTGTCGGCGCCGGCTTTGAGCGTTTCGAGGTCGCCGAGGTCGCCGCGGAGCACCTCGGCGCCCCTTTCCCCGACGGTCGCCGCGGCGGCGTCCGATCGGGCGAGGCCGACGACCTGGTGGCCGGCCGCGAGCAGTTCGGGCACGAGGGCCGAGGCGATCCAGCCGTTCGCTCCGGTGACGAAGA
This sequence comes from Amycolatopsis sp. NPDC114504, assembly GCF_055633595.1. NCBI lineage: Bacteria > Bacillati > Actinomycetota > Actinomycetes > Pseudonocardiales > Pseudonocardiaceae > Amycolatopsis > Amycolatopsis sp. NPDC114504. Next base: position 152,405 of record NZ_JBVKDU010000003.1, read on the forward strand.
CACGCATGAGAACCTCCCTGTGATGACACCTGGTGCCATCACGCTAGCACGTATGACGACACCGGGTGTCATCGCTTAAGCTGGAGGTATGAGCCGCTGGGAACCGAACGCACGCGAGCGGCTGGTGCGCGCCGCGGTGGAGTCGTTCGCCGAGCGCGGCTACGACGAGGTGACGGTCGCGGAGATCACCGAGCGCGCCGGGCTGACCAAGCGGACGTTCTTCCGGCACTTCGCCGACAAGCGCGAAGTGCTCTTCGCCGGCCAGGACATCCTGAGCCGCACGTTCGCGGAGGCGATCGCCGCGGCCCCGGCGTCGGCGACCCCGATCGAGGCGATCTCGGCGGCGCTGACGGCCACGGAGACGGCGTTCGGCCCGGACCACCGCGAGTTCGCGCGCAAGGTCCAGGCGGTGGTCGCGGACCACACCGACCTCCGGGAACGCGAGCTGCTCAAGCGGGCGAAGCTCCGGGCCGCGATGGCCGACGCGCTGCGGGCGCGCGGCGTACCGGACCCGGCGGCGAGCCTGGCCGCCGAGATCGGCGGGCTGGCGTTCACGACGGGGTTCGCGCGCTGGGTGGCGCCGGCGAACGACCGCACCTTCGGCGAGGAGGCCAGGGAGGCGCTGGCGGAACTCGTCGAAGCGACGGCCAAGCTCGGCTGAGGCGGGTGGTTCAGCGGGGCAGGGTGCTGCCCTTGGGTCCGTGGCTGTGCGAAACGAGCTTGGCGAAGCAGTGGTCGGCGTCGAGGTGCTCGGCGACGCACCACGCGTTCGCGGCCGCGCCGGTGGGGAACGTCGTGCTCGCCACCGTGACCCAGAAGTCGCCCTTGGTGTAGCTCGCGTAGTCGCCGGACCAGAGCAGCAGCGCCGACGGGTACGCCTGCCGGGTCGACGTGAAGTCGGCCCAGATCGCTCGGTAGTCGTACGTCGTCCCGTCCGCGACCAGGCCGTAGCTCTTCGACGACAGCTGCGGAACCCACTGGTCCGCCACGGATTCCACCCGCGCCCGGTCCGTGTCCACCTGCCGCTGGAGCGTGGAGCGGGCGGACGTCTCGTCGGACACCGGGTCGGGCGCCGAGGCCGTGGTGGTCACCGGCGGCTCGGTGTAGGGCGCGGACGTCGTCGGTGCCGCGTACGGGTAGGCGCCGTAGCTCCCGTACCCGCCGCCGCTCGTCCCGGTGCCGCCGGAGTCCGCGTAGCTCGTCGTGCCCATGCCGAGCTCGTGTCCGCAGACCCTCGCCGTCCCGGCCGTGGCCCGGTCCAGCTCGAAGCCGTTCGTCGAGTCGGAATCGGAGATCCGCTCCAGCGCGGACGCGTCGGCGCTCAGCCCGCCGCCCTGGTACCGATCGGCCAGGTCGGCCAGATCGCCGGCACTGGAGAAAACGGCGTTGTCGAAAAAGCCGTTCGCCGACATCAGGTCGTTTCCCAGCTCGTCGAAACCGGTGCACAACGCCCGCCGGTCGACCGGTCCGGTGGCACACCCCGCGAGCCCGAGCACCCCGATGGCGACGGCGCCGACCAGCACGGCCACCCGAATTCTTCCCTGGTTCATCTCCGCCTCCAGCGTTCTCGGGGCGGATGTCGGCGGCCGCGGGAATTCCGCTACCGGCTCCCGCGAACTGTCGCGGAAATGACCGGTAGCGGTGGACACGGAGGGCGTGCAAAAAGTGATTCACCGCCCCGGTGTCCCCCGATCCGCTTCGACGCTCAACTTAATCTTTCGTGTGAATGCCGCGGTTTCGGTGGCACGCGACGTCACGGTGTCGGCAACCTGGGTTTCAGGGGGCACGGCCGACGGGGGAGCTTCGGCCGGTCGTGCACCCCTGCGTCATCCACACGGGAGGGGAGCCCGCAATGAGTGTCGACCTGTCCACCACGCTGTCCTGGACCACCGCGACCGGGGACGCCGAGGTGATGCTCGGCGAACTGCAGCCGAACATCCTCAAGGCCCACGTCCGCGACCACCTTTCCGTACTATTGCTGACTTTCGGCGACGCCGCGGAGGCGCGGGCGTTCCTGGTCTCGGTCACCGGGAAGATGAAGTCCGCCAAGGCACACCTCGACGAAGTCGGCGCCTTCAAGGGCGGTGAAGCGGCCGGCACGCCGTACGTCGGAGTGGGGCTCACGGCGGCCGGCTACAACGCTCTCGGCGTCGAGAACTTCCCGCAGGACGAGGCATTCCTGCGCGGGATGGCGGCACCGGCGACGCGGCGGAAGCTGAACGACCCGCCGCGCTCGACGTTCGATCCGGGCTACCACGGGGAAATCCACGCCGTCGTGCTCGTCGGCGACGCCACGGACAAGGCGATGACCGCGCGGCGCAACGAAATCCTGGACCTGCTTCCGGACTCCGTCGCCGTGCTCGCGGAGGAGACCGGCCTCGGCCGCGTCAACGCGCGGGGCGAGGGCATCGAGCACTTCGGGTACGTCGACGGCCGGAGCCAGCCGCTGTTCCTCACCGAAGACGTCGACGCGGAGAAGAACAACACCGACGGCATCAACGTGTGGAACCCGGCGGCGCCGCTGTCCCAGGTGCTGGTGCCGGACACCGCGGCCCCCGATCCGGCCGTGCACTTCGGCAGCTACTTCGTCTTCCGCAAGCTCGAACAGAACGTGCGGCGGTTCAAGCAGGCGGAGGCGGACCTGGCCGACACGCTCGGCCTGTCCGGCGACGATCGGGAGCGCGCGGGCGCGATGATCATCGGCCGGTTCGAGGACGGCACACCGCTCACCACGCAGCGCGAAGACGGCGCGGAAAGCCCGGTGTCGAACAACTTCACCTACGACAGCGACCGCGCGGCGCTGAAGTGCCCGTTCCAGGCGCACATCCGCAAGACGAACCCGCGCGGATCCGGCGGCGCCGAGGAACCGGCCGGCGAGCGCCTGCACCTGATGGCGCGCCGGGGCGTCACCTACGGCGAACGGCCGGACGACCCGAACGCCGACGTCCCGCCGTCGGCGCGGCCGAGCGGCGGGGTGGGGCTGCTGTTCATGGCGTTCAACGCGGTACTGGGCAACCAGTTCGAGTTCACGCAGGCGGTCTGGGCGGACAACCCGGGCTTCCCGATCGTCGACGGCGTCACACCGGGGCTGGACCCGGTGATCGGGCAGGGCGAGCGCGGCACGTCGGACTACACGGTCGAGTGGGGCGGGTCGGCGCAACGCACGGCCGACCCGGTGCCGCAGTCGGTGACCTTGCGGGGCGGTGAGTACTTCTTCATGCCGTCACTGGCCTTCCTGCGGGCGCTCTGACCCAGGCGCGGCGAGGTCAGGCGGGGCCGAGCAGATCCAAGGCCAGCAACCCCGCTCCCAGCCGCCCGGCCTCGTCGCCCAGCTTCGCGATCCGCAGCTCCGGCATCCGCTGGAACGTCAGGTGCGAAGCCAGCCACTCCCGCACCGGCTCCAGCACGTAGTCCGCCGCCGTGAACAACCCGCCTCCGAGGATGATCACCTCCGGCCCCAGCAGCGTCAGCAACGTCCGGATCCCGTGCCCGAGCCCGTCCAGAGCGTCCTGGACCACCGCGACCGCGACCTCGTCGCCGTGCCGAGCCAGCTCGACGACCTCGCGAGCGCCGTCGGCCGCGCGGCCCGTGCGCTCGGTGTAGCGGCGGGCGATCGCCGCCGCCGACGAGATCGCCTCCAGGCAGCCGATCGCGCCGCAGCCGCACTTGCCGGGGTGGCCGACGTCGATGTGGCCGACCTCGCCCGCCTGCCCGTGGGCGCGGTGGATGCGGCCGTCGAGCAGCAGCGCGGCCGCGATCCCGGTGCCGACCGGGATGAACGCCGCGTTCGTCGCGCCCTGTCCCGCGCCCACCCGGAACTCGGCCACGCCGCCCGCGGTGACGTCGTGCCCGAACGCCACCGGCAGCCCCAGCCGTCCTTCCAGCAGCTCGCCGAAGGGAACCTCGCGCCAGTCGAGGTTGGCCGAGAAGTGGCAGACGCGGGTCTCCTCGTCCACGATCCCGGGCACGACGACGCCGACCGCGTCCGGCGTCCCGGTACCGGCCTGCGAGGACAACGCGGCCACGATGTCCACCACCTGGGCGGCCAGCGCCGTCCCGTCCGCGCTGCGCGCCGTCTCCGCGCGCAGCGTCGCCCTGGGCTCGAGCTGCTCGTCCAGCAGCGCCGCCTTGATCGTCGTCCCGCCCACATCGAGGGCCGCCACCATTCGAGTCACCGCGGCATTGTCACATTGACGCGGCCCAAACGGCGGACCTACGCTCAACCGGCCAGACGAGGAGATTCCGGAACGCGGTGCAAGTCCGCGCGGTCGCGCCACTGTGACCCCCGCCAGGGGGAAGCCAGACCCGGATCCCTTCGTGCAGTCCCCGATGAGGCCGCGAAAGCCCGAGGAGGCCACGCTCATGTCCCACACGGCAGCTCCCGCCGTACCGCTCCCGATCCGCATCCCGATCCGTGAGATCGTGCCGTGGGCGGTGTTCGTGGTGCTCCTCGCCCTGATCGCGGTGTACTTCGTCAGCGCCGAGCAGGGCGCCACCTCGATCTTCGCGAACATGTACGTCCACGAGTTCGTGCACGACGGCCGGCACCTGCTGGCCTTCCCCTGCCACTGATCGGCGGCACGACCTCCCATGATGAAGACCCTGCTGGTCCGCGGCATGCTCGCGGGCCTGATCGCCGGCGTGCTCGCGTTCGGGTTCGCCTACGCCTTCGGTGAGCCGTCGGTGAACACCGCCATCGGGCTCGAGGAGTCCGGCGGCCACGCCCATTCCCACGATGCGGGCGCCGGGCCCGCCGAAGAACACGAGGAAGAGCTCGTCCCGCGGGACATCCAGAGCACGGTCGGGCTGCTCACCGGCGTCGTCGTCTACGGTGTCGCGATCGGCGGCCTGCTCTCGCTCGCCTTCGCGTTCGCCCAGGGCCGCCTCGGCACCCTCCGCCCCCGCGTGACGGCGTTGCTGCTCACCGGCGGCGCCTTCGCCGTCGTGTTCCTGGTCCCGTTCCTGAAGTACCCGGCCAACCCGCCGGCGGTGGGTCAGGCGGGCACGATCGGCTCGCGCACCGAGCTGTACTTCGGGTTCGTCGCGGTGTCGCTGCTGGTCGGCATCCTCGCGACGGTGTTCGGCCGCAAGCTCGCGGACCGCTTCGGCGCTTGGAACGGCTTCCTCCTTGCCGCGGCGGGCTACCTCGTCGTGATCGGCGTGGTGGCCTGGCTGATGCCGGCGGTCGACGAGGTCCCGGCGGACTTCCCGGCCTCGACCCTCTGGGACTTCCGCACGGCTTCGGTCGGCACCCAGGTGGTGCTGTGGCTGGCGCTGGGCCTGGCCTTCGGCGCCTTCGCGGAGAAGGCGCTCACCAAGAAAGCCGTGGCCGTCGCCGGAGCGTGATCCCGGTCCCTTAGGATTTCCCCGCCGGGTCGGGGGATTCCGGAGGGGGAACCTTGTTCGACGAGACGCGCTCGACGCTGTCCAGCCACACCCAGACGACGGTCCGCGGACCCGTCGAGTCCCCCGGGACCGACGGGTTCGCGATCACGGCGTTCGTCATGGGGCTGCTCGGGCTGGTCCCGCTCGCCCTCGGCTTCGGGACCCGCGCCTTGATCCGGCTCAGCCGCAACGGCCGGGACGGCACCGGCCTGGCGGTCGCCGGGCTGGTGCTCAGCGTGCTCTGGATCGGCGTCGGCCTGGTGGCGATCACGCCGCAGCACCCGACGGCCGCCCCGGACTACATCGACGCCATGACGATCGGCGACTGCCTGGACTCCGAAGCGAACGCCGCGCAGGTGGTCCGGTTCGCCTGCGACGTGCCGCACGACGAGCAGATCGCCGCGCGGGTCGACGTCGGCAACGGGTACGAGACTTACCCGGGGCTCACCAAGCTGCAGGAGCCGGCGCTGGCCTTGTGCCGGATCGCGGCGGCCGCGTTCTTCACCGAAGGCACCCCGCCGCCCAGCATCGAGTTCGCCGCGCACGTCCCGACCGAGTCGTCCTGGAGCACCGGGGCCCGGGAGGCGGTCTGCACCTTGCGGCAGGTCAGCGGGAAGCTCACCGCGTCCGTGCCCCGCTAGGGCGCGCCGGGCGGGACGAACGGCAGGCCCTTCGGCGCGCCCAGGTCCAGCAGGGTGCGCAGCGCCGCGGTGTCCAGGTGCTCGTCGACGGCGTCGGCCAGCTTCTCGAGCATCTCTTCGCGCAGGCCGGCGAAGCCGGGAGCGTCCGCCGCCGGGGTCCATTCGACCCCGGCCTGGGCCGCCGCTTCCGTGAGCCACGCGCGGCGGAAGGCGTCGCTCTCGAAGGCGCCGTGCCACATCGTGCCCCAGACCGCGCCCGCGCGCGTGCCGTCCAAAAAGGACTCCTGAGACGCGGACAGCGTCACCGAGCCGTGGTGGATCTCGTACGCGTCGACGGGGTGTCCCCGCCAGCTCCCCGACGGGCGGGCGAGCACCTTCTCCCCGGCGAACAGGACCCGCGCCGGCAGCAGGCCGAGTCCCGGCACCTCGCCGGCACCGGACTCGACGTCGTCCACAATGGACTCGGCCAGCATCTGGTAGCCGCCGCAGATGCCGAGGATCGGCTTTCCGGAGGTCGCCCGAGCCGCCAGGGCCGTGTCGAGGCCGCGGCCGCGCAGCCAGGCCAGGTCGTCCACGGTGGCGCGCGACCCGGGCAGCACGACGACGTCCGCCGCCGCGACGGTGTCGGGGTCGGCCGTGAGCGTCACGGTGACGCCGGGTTCGGCGGCGAGGGCGTCGACGTCGGTGGCGTTGGACGCGCGCGGGAAGCGCACGACGGCCACCCGCAGCCCGCGCCCGTGCGCCTCGCGGCGCCAGCCCGCGGCGGCGAGGGCGTCCTCGGAGTCGATCCAGACGCGGTCGAGCCACGGGAGCACGCCCAGCACCGGCCGGCCGGTGACCTTCTCGAGGCTGTCCAGGCCCGGGCGCAGCAGGCCGACGTCGCCGCGGAACTTGTTGACGACCCAGCCCGCGACGAGCGCCTGGTCCTCGGCGGAGAGCAGGGCGAGAGTGCCGAACATGGCGGCCAGGACGCCGCCGCGGTCGATGTCGCCGACGACGAGCACGGGCAGCCCGAACCGCCGCGCGAGCCCCAGGTTGACGTAGTCGCCGCCGCGCAGGTTGATCTCGGCGGGACTGCCGGCGCCTTCGCAGACGACGACGTCGTAGCGGGAGCTGAGGTCCTCGTAGGCCGCGAAGGCGATCTCGGCGAGCCCGGCGCGCCCGGTGGCGTACTCACCGGCTTCGAGGGTCCCGAAGGGCTTCCCGAGCGCGACGACGTGACTGCGCCGATCGCTGCCGGGCTTGAGCAGAACGGGGTTCATGGCGGCCTCGGGCTCGACCCGGGCCGCGCGCGCCTGCAGCCACTGCGCACGCCCGATCTCGGCACCGTCGGCGCAGACCATGGAGTTGTTGGACATGTTCTGGGCTTTGAAGGGGGCGACGCGGACGCCCTGGCGCGCGAGCCAGCGACAGACCCCGGCGGTGACGAGGCTCTTGCCGGCGTCGGACGTCGTCCCGGCGATGAGGAGGCCGCTCACCGGGCCACCCCGGCGGCGACCGCGACCGCGGCCAGACCCACCAGCCGCGACAACCGCACCGCCCGGCGCAGGTCGACCGGCTCCGGATCGCGTCCCTCGCCGAGGCGGGCGCGGCTCTCCACCTCGCCGCCGTAGCTGTTGGTCCCGCCGAGCCGGATGCCCAGCGCCCCCGCGAACGCCGCCTCGACCTGGCCCGCGTTCGGGCTCGGGTGCTGTCCGCCGTCGCGGCGCCAGACCCGCCACGCACCCCCCGCACGCCCTCCCGCGAGCGACGCGCACAACGCCGTGAGCGCTGCTCCGACCCGCGACGGCGCCAGGTTGACCACGTCGTCGGCGCGCGCCGCGGCCCAGCCGAAGTTCCGGTACCGCGGTGACCGGTACCCGACCATCGCGTCGAGCGTGTTGAGCGCGCGGTAGCCCAGCAGCCCCGGCATCCCGGCGACCGCGCCCCAGAACAGCGGCGCGACCACGGCGTCCGAGGTGTTCTCGGCGATCGACTCGGTCGCCGCGCGGGTCAGCTCGGCGGAGTCGAGCGTCGTCGCGTCGCGCGCGCAGAGGTGTGAGAGCCGCTGACGCGCCGAAGGCACTTCGCCCGCTTCGAGCAGGCGGGCCATTTCGGCGCCTTCGGCGGCGAGGCCGCGTCCGCCGAGTACTGCCCACGTACACGCGGCAGTGAGCGCGAAGCGCGCGAAGGGACGTCGCCGCGTCGCCGTCTGAAGCGCGACGCCGAGGCCGAGAGCACCGAAGGAGCACAACCCCGCGTACACGGCTCCGCGTGGCTTCGAGTCCGCCCACAGGACGCGTTCGAGGCGCGCGGCCGCCGAACCGAAGATCGCCACCGGGTGCCCCCGTCGGGGGTCGCCGAACAGGGTGTCGGCGGCATATCCGGTAACGAGTCCGGCAGCGGTTGTCCCTAGACGGAGTGGCACGTGGCGCACGGTAGCGCGTGCACCACAATGCCGGGTATGACCAAGCTGACCCACCGGCTCGCCGGCTATCTCGAGAACCTCGCGAAGGCGCTCCGCCGGTACGGACGCGACGACGGCAAGGTCCTGGTCCTCGGTGGCGTCCGCTCGGGGAAGTCGCGGCACGCCGAGCGCCTCGTCGCCCGCCACCCGCACCTCGTCTACGTCGCGCCCGGCCTTCCCGCGAGCGACGACGACCCCGAGTGGGCCGCGCGGGTGGCCGCGCACCAGGCACGGCGGCCGTCGCACTGGAAGACCGTCGAGACCACGGACCTGGCGGGCACCCTCCGCAAGGCGACCGAGCCGCTGCTGATCGACTGCCTCGGCACCTGGCTGTCGCGCGTGCTGGACGACGTCGGCGCGTGGCGGGAGAAGCCGGGCTGGGAGCACCGGCTGGACGACCGGCTCGAGGACTTCCTCGCCGCGTGGGCCGCGGCGCGGGTGCCGGTGGTCGCGGTCAGCAACGAGGTCGGCAGCGGTGTGGTGCCCGCAACGTCGTCCGGACGGCTGTTCCGTGATGTGCTGGGCGCACTGAACAACCGGGTGTCCGCCGACGCCGACCGGGTCGTGCTGGTCGTCGCGGGCCGGGCGCTCGACCTGTAGCCAGGAGGCGCCCGTGTTCGACGTTCCCGTCCCCGACCCCGCCGCTCGCACCGCCGCGCTCGAGCGGCTCGACGGCCTGGTCAAGCCGCTCGGCGCGCTCGGCAGGCTGGAGGAGATCGCCGCGTGGCTGGCCGCGGCGCACGGGAGCGTGCCGCCGCGCCCGCTGGACGACGTCCGGGTGGTGGTCTTCGCGGGCGACCACGGCGTGTCGGCGCTGTCGGCGTACCCGCGCGAGGTGACCGCGGCGATGGTGCGGGTGTTCCTGGCCGGCAAGAGCGGCGTGAACGTCCTGGCGGCGCAGGTCGGAGCGAAGGTCCGGGTGGCCGACCTGGGCGTCGACTGGGACGGCGCGGACGTCCCGGCAGACGTCACGGCGCACAAGATCCGCCGCGGCTCGGGCTCGATCGACGTCGAGGACGCACTGGAGCCGGGCGAGGCGCGAGCGGCGTTCGAAGCGGGCCGGGCGATCGCACGCGAAGAAGGCGACGCGGACGTGCTGATCCCGGGCGACATGGGGATCGGCAACACGGCGATGTGCGCGGCGCTGGTGGCGGCGTCGCTGGGCCTCCCGGCGGCCGAGGTAGTCGGCACGGGAACGGGCGTCGACGCCGCGGGCCTGGACCGCAAGACGGAGGCGGTCGCGGCGGCGTTGACGCGGACATCGGGCCGGGTGGAGGAGCCGTTCTCCCGGTTGACGGCGCTGGGCAGCGCGTGCGTCGCGGCGACGGCGGGGTTCCTGGTCGAGGCGGCCTTGCTGCGGATCCCGGTGTTGCTGGACGGGGTGTTCTCGGGCGCGGCGGCCCTGGTCGCGCGGGACATCGCGCCGGGGGCGGAGCAGTGGTGGCTGGCCGGGCATCGGTCGACGGAGCCGTCGCAGGCGTTCGCGCTGAAGGCGCTGGGGTTGGAGCCGATCTTGGACTTCGGGCTGCGGCTCGGTGAGGGGAGCGGCGCGGTGCAGGCAGTCCCGACGCTCCGGGCGGCGCGGGCGATCATCGCCGACATGGGCCTGCTGGCGGACCTGGCATGAGGGCAGCCCCCGCCACTCCCTGGGGGGCCTCCTTGGTCCAGTCTATCGGCCCCCACCAGGAAAAACTCGCCGCTCAGCGATCTGTGGACAACTCCGCCGGCACCGCGCCGCCTGTGGACAACCCCGCGTGAGCCGCTGGGCCGACTCCGTGCGGATGGCCGTCGGGACGCTCACCACCGTGCCCGTCCCGGCGCCCCGCGTCATCGATCGGCGGGTTGCCGGCGGGGCCATGATGCTCGCTCCGCTCGCCGCCCTCCCCCTCGCCGCGGCCGCCGGGCTCGTCGTCGCCGGTGGGGATGCTCTCGGCCTGCCGAGGATCGCCGTCGCGGCGGTTGCCCTCGGGGTCGTAGCGCTCGGGAGCCGGGGCCTGCACCTCGACGGGCTCGCCGACACCGCCGATGGCCTCGGTGCCTCCTACGACCGTGCCAAGGCCCTCGACGTCATGCGCCGCGGCGACTCGGGCCCCACCGGTGTCGCGACGCTCGTCTTCGTCCTGCTCGTCCAGGTCGGTGCGCTCAGCCAAGCCCACCATCCCGTCGCCGCCGTCGTCGCGGGGGTGCTCATCGGGCGCTGCACGCTCTCCATGTCCTGCGCGCGCGGTGTGCCGTCCGCGCGGCCCGAAGGGCTCGGTGCCACCGTCGCCGGGTCCGTCCCGAGGACCGTCGCCGCCGCGATCGCCGCGGCCGCCGCCGGGGCGAGTGCCCTGATCCCCGGGCTGGGCTGGTGGCGGGGCCCGCTCGCCGTGGTCGTCGCCTACGTCGTCGCCGCGGCCCTGCTCGTCAGGTGCACCCGGCGCCTCGGGGGTGTCACCGGTGACGTCCTCGGCGCCGGGGTCGAGGTCGCCGTCGCCGCGTCGCTGCTCGCCCTCGCCTGAAAACGTCGTACCCCACGCCTAAGGTCCAGGCCGTGAACCGGACCGATCGTCTCTACGCCCTCGTCGAAGAACTCCGGGCCGTCGCGCCGCGGCCCCGCAGCGCGCGCTGGCTCGCGAACCGGTTCGAGGTCAGCACCCGCACCGTCGAGCGCGACATCAGCGCGCTGCAGCAGTCCGGCACACCCATCTACGCCGAACCCGGCCGCACCGGCGGGTACTGCCTCGACAAGGCGCGCACCCTGCCGCCGGTCAACCTGACGCCCGGCGAGGCCGTCGCCATGGCCATGGCGCTCAAACGGCTGGCGGGCACGCCGTTCCGCACCGAAGCGGGCTCGGCGCTGCGCAAGCTCGTCGCCGCGATGCAGGAGGACGACGTCGCCGCGGCCGAAGCACTGGCCACCCGCGTCCACTTCCTCACCGACGACGCCGACCTGCCCCCGATCCCCCGCGTGCTGGCCGACGCGCTCGTCACCCGCCGCGTCCTGCGCATCGGCTACGGCGACCGCGCGGGCGCCGAGACGCGGCGGGACATCGAGCCGCTGGGTTACGTCGGGAAGCCGGAGCACTGGTACCTGGTGGCGTGGTGCCGGCTGCGCGAAGAGATCCGCGCCTTCCGCGTCGACCGGATCACCTCGGTCTCGGTCACCGCCGAGGTACCCCCGCCCCGCCCGCTGCGGCGCGAGGACCTCGACATCCCGTACGGCGTCGTCGCGCAGCTCAGTTTGGCGGAGTGAACACCGAGAAGTGGTTGCCGGCCGGGTCGAGCAGGTGCGCGAACGTCACCCCGACGGGGTTCACCGCCGGCGGCCGCTGCACCTTCCCGCCGGCTTCTTCGACCCGGCGGCACGCGGCCGCCACGTCCTCGACGAGCACGGTGAACACCGCGTAATCGGGCATTTCCCCCTTGGTCGCGAAGAGCCCGCCGCGCGAACCACCGGTGTCGATGACCCGGTAGGCGGCGTCGGTGCTGGCCGAGTCGTCCTGCGCGACGGCCCAGCCGAAGACCTCGCCGTAGAACCGTTCGGCGGCCGCCGGGTCGGCCGCACCGATCTCGAACCAGGCGACGTCGTTGAATCGGGGCATGTCGTTCCTTCCACTGCCGCGCCGGGCATCTCCCGGCGGCGATACCCACTCTCGGCGGTGGTGGCGACAGCCCCCTGTCGGTGTTTACGAAACTTCGCGCAGCTTTTCCAGGAACGCGTCGGTCACCGCACGATCGCGGACCGCCAGGCGCAGGTGGTCCGGGCCGAGACCCGGGAACGTGTCTCCTCGCCGGACCGCGTAGCCCGCCTCCCGCAGCCGCGCCCGCAGGGACGCGCCATCGGAGACTCGGACCAGCACGAACGGGCCGCGCGGGTCGCCCAGTACGGGGACGCCCGCCTCCGCCAGGCCGGACACCAGGTACTCGCGGTCCGACTCCGCCGCGATCGCCAGCTTCTCCGCTTCCTCCACCGCGGACGGACGGCAGCACGCCACCGTCGCCACTCCGGCCAAAGTGGACACCGACCACGGCACCTGCACCGCGCGCAGCCGTTCGATGACGTCCGCCGGAGCGAGCACGTACCCCGCCCGCAGCCCGGCCAGGCCCCACGTCTTCGTCAGGCTGCGCAGCACGACGACGCCCGGGACACCGGCCGCCAAACTTTCGCTTTCGCCGGGGACCGCGTCCAGGAACGCCTCGTCGACCACCAGCAGCCGCCCGGGCCGCGTCAACGCCAGCAAGGCGGAAGCGGGGTGCAACACCGACGTCGGGTTCGTCGGATTGCCCACGAACACCAGGTCGGCGTCGGACGGGACCAGCGCCGGGTCCAGCACGAAACCGTCCTCTTCGGACAATACGACCCGTGAGACGGCGTGACCCGCCGCTCGCAAAGCGGCTTCCGGCTCGGTGAACTGCGGGTGCACGACCACCGCATGGCGAGGCCGCAGTGCCGACGCCAGCAGCGTGAACGCCTCCGCCGCACCCGCTGTGACCAGGACTTCTTCCACAGCACGGCCGTGCCGCGAAGCGACCGCCCGCGAAGCCTCCACAGTGGACGGATAAGCCGCCAGGGAGTCCAAAGCGGACGCCAGCTCCTGCCGCAGCCACGCGGGCGGCCGGGGCAGCCGAACGTTCACGGCGAGGTCGACCAGCCCCGGCCCGACCTCGCGGTCGCCGTGGTGGTGCAGGTCGTAGTCAGGCATAGGCCCGGACCCGCGCCGCGAACCGCCGGGCCAGCTCGGGATATCCGGCCCAGTGGACGTGCAGGTAGGACGCGTGCAGCGTCGGCGACGCGAAGCCGTCCAGCTGCCGGTCCCAGCCCCAGGCCGCCGATGCGCCGTGCGACGGCGTGACCTCGGTGCGGTGGAACTCGTGCCCGGTGACGCGCTGCCCCGCCGTGGCCAGGACGTTGTCCTCGACGGCGACCGCACGCCGGTAGCCGAGCTTGCCGCGCGCGGTCATCTTCGCGTCCGCGGGCAGCGCGCCGACCATCGGCACGCCGTCCAGCGACTGGCACAGGTACAGCAGGCCGGCGCATTCCGCGCTCACCGGCATGCCGCGGGAAATCGCCGAAGCCACTTCGAGCCGCAACGCCGTGTTCGCCGACAGTTCCGCCGCGTGCACCTCGGGGAACCCGCCGCCGAAGTACAACCCGGCACACCCATCGGGCAAGGCCTGGTCACGCAACGGATCGACGTCGACCACGTCGACACCGCAGGCGGCCAGCAGCTCGACGTTCTCGGTGTAGCGGAAGGTGAACGCCGGTCCGCCGGCGGCGGCGACCGTCACGCGCGGACCGTCCACACCGGACGGTGACCACGCCGGAGCAGAAAGCCGCGAAGCCCCGGACGCGATCCGGACGATCGCTTCGAGGTCGACGCCCTCCCGCACCCACGCGGCCAGCGACGGCAGCACGCGCTGCGCGTCGACGGCCCGTTCGGCCGCCGGGACGAGCCCGAGGTGCCGGCTCGGCGCGTGGATCTCTTCGTTGCGGTACAACGCTCCCAGCAGCGGGACGCCGGTGGCCTCCAGCGCGGACGCGATCTCGTCGCGGTGCCGCTGCGAGCCGAGCTTGTTGAGGATGACCCCGGCCAGCCGCACCCGCGTGTCGTAGGAAGCGAACCCGAGCACGGTCGCCGCGACACTGCGCGACGCCGCCGACGCGTCCACCACCAGCACCACCGGCGCGTCCAGGAGCCGGGCGACGTGCGCGGTCGAGGCGTAGCCCTCGGTGCCCAGCGCGCCGTCGAACAGGCCCATCACGCCCTCGATGACGGCGATGTCGGCGTCGCGAGAACCGTGGCGCAGCAAGGGAACCAGCTGGTCTTCGCCCTGCAGGAACGGGTCCAGGTTGCGCGCGGGGCGTCCGGTCGCCAGCGCGTGGTAGCTCGGGTCGATGAAGTCGGGGCCGACCTTGTGCCCGGAGACGCGGTGCCCCGCTTCGCGCAGCGCCGCCATCAGCCCGGCGGCGATGGTGGTCTTGCCGTGCCCCGAACCGGGCGCGGCGACGACCACGCGCGCTACCACTCGATCCCCCGCTGGCCCTTCTGGCCGGCGTCCATCGGGTGCTTGACCTTGGTCATCTCGGCGACGAGGTCGGCGGCCTCGACCAGCTCGGGCGGCGCGTACCGGCCGGTGATGACGACGTGCTGGTGCCCGGGCCGCGAGACCAAAGTGGACACGACGTCGTCGACTTCGAGCCAGCCCCACTTGAGCAGGTAGGAGAACTCGTCGAGGACGTAGAAGTCGTGCGTTTCGGCGGCGAGCCGGCGCTTGATCTCCGCCCAGCCTTCCCGGGCGTTCGCGGCGTGGTCCTCGTCGGTGCCGGCCTTGCGCGCCCAGCTCCAGCCCTCGCCCATCTTGTGCCACTCGACCGGCCCGCCCTCGCCGGTGTCGTCGTGCAGCTTGCCCAGCGCGCGGAACGCGGCTTCCTCGCCGACGCGCCACTTCGCCGACTTGACGAACTGGAACACCCCGATCGACCAGCCCTGGTTCCAGGCGCGCAGCGCCATCCCGAACGCGGCGGTCGACTTGCCCTTCATCTCGCCGGTGTGCACGGCGAGCAGCGGCCGGTTGCGACGCTGGCGCGTGGTCAGCCCGTCGGCCGGGACGACGTCCGGCTTTCCCTGCGGCATCAGGCGGCCTTCCCGGTCCGGGCGCGGACGGCGTCGGCCAGCGACTCGGCGGCGACGTCGGCCAGGGGCACGTGCTCCGCACCGAGGTGGACGGCCAGGTCGGCGGCCAGGCCGAGCCGCATCTTGCCGCTCTCGCAGTCCATGACGATGGTGGTGACGCCGGTGAGCAGCCCGGCCGCGGCCTGGGCGCGCGCGACGGCGTCGGGGCCGCTGGTGGCGCGGCCGTCGGTGACGACGACCAGCAGCGGGCGGCGCCGCGGGTCGCGGATCTCCTCGACGCGCAGCACCCGCGCGGCTTCCAGGAGGCCTTCGGCGAGGGGCGTCCGGCCGCCGGTCGGCAGGCCTTCGAGGCGGGACGCGGCCGCGTCGACGCTGATGGTCGGCGGCAGCGCGAGCTCGGCTTCGCTGCCGCGGAAGGTGACGAGCCCGACCTTGTCGCGGCGCTGGTAGGCGTCGAGCAGCAGGGACAGGACCGCGGACTTGACCTCGCGCATCCGCGCCTTCGCGCCCATCGAGCCGGACGCGTCGACGCAGAACAGCACGAGGTTGCCTTCGCGGCCTTCGCGCAGCGCGAAGCGGAGGTCCTGCCTGCGCAGCTTCAGCCCGGCACCGTCGCGGCCACGGGCTTTCTGGTGCGGCGCCGCGGCTTTCACGGTCGCGACCAGGTGCGGCCGCCCGTCCCGGACGCTCGGCGGCTGGACGCCGATGGTGCGGCCGCTGTCGGTGATCGCGCGCGAACGACGTCCTCGCTCGCCTTCGCCGGTGCCCTTGACGCGGAACACGCGGGCCTTGAACGTCTCGCCGGCGCCGACGGTCTTCTGCTGCCCGCCGTTCTGCTTCTGCTGCGGCTCGCCCCGCGGCGCGTCCCCCTGCGGAACATCCTGGGGTGCTTCGTCCGGCGTCGAGCCCGAGCCGGGACCGTCGTCCTCCGGGCCCGGCTGCTGTGACGACTCGGCGTCCTGAAGTGCCTGCTCCAGCTGCTCTTCCGAGATGCCGGGGGCGTCGAACGGGTTGCGGCGGCGGCGGTGCGGCAGCGCGAGCCGCGCGGCGACGCGGACGTCGTCGGTGGTCACCTCGTCGCGGCCGGCCCAGGCCGCGTGCGCGACGGCGGTGCGCGCGGTGACGATGTCCGCGCGCATGCCGTCGACCTCGAAGGACGCGCAGATCTCGGCGATCTGGCGCAGCGCGTCGTCGGGGAGTTTCACGGCCGGCAAAAGCTTCTGCGCCGACTCGATCTCTTCGGCCAGGTGGGCGTCATCGGCGGCGTACCGCTGGGCGAAACCGTCCGGATCGGCTTCGTAGGCAAGCCGGCGCCGGACGACCTCGACGCGCTGCTCCGGGTCGCGGCTGGAGGCGACCTCGACGGTCAGCCCGAACCGGTCCAGCAGCTGCGGCCGCAGCTCGCCTTCCTCGGGGTTCATGGTACCGATCAGCACGAACCGCGCGGCGTGCGACACCGAGACGCCCTCGCGCTCGACGGTCGCGCGACCCATCGCGGCGGCGTCGAGCAGGGTGTCGACGAGGTGGTCGTGGAGCAGGTTGACCTCGTCGACGTAGAGCAGCCCGCGGTGCGCGGCGGCCAGCAGGCCCGGCTGGTAGTCCGTGACGCCTTCGCCCAGCGCGCGTTCCAGGTTCAGCGAGCCGACGACGCGGTCCTCGGCCGCGCCGACCGGCAGCTCGACCAGCTTCGCCGGCCGCCGGTGGCTCGTGGCCGCGTCGTGCGGGCCGTCCGGGCAGACCGGGTCGGGCGCCGCGGGATCGCAGGAGAACCGGCAGCCGTCGACGACGTCCACGCTCGGCAGCAGGCCGGCGAGCGCGCGGACCATGGTCGACTTCGCCGTGCCCTTCTCACCGCGCACCAGCACCCCGCCGACGGCGGGCGAAATCGAGGAGAGGACGAGCGCGAGGCGCAGGTCCGGCATCCCGACGACGGCGGTGAACGGGTACGGCTTCAACAGCACTCCTCCAGCTCGGCGACCGGCCGATCATCGCACAGCGCCCGGCTCGCTTAGGGTGGGAAATCGTGCGCGAAGAATCACTCCGACCTGCGACTGGACCCGCGGCCGCCCGCCAGGGCGACGGCGTTCCCGAGGGGTGGGAGCCCCGGGAACGCCGGGCACGGCTGACGGTGGTCGGGATCGGGGCCGACGGGTGGCCGGGCCTGTCCGAGCAGGCCCGGGCCCTGGTGCTCGGCGCCGACGTCGTGCTGGGCGCGCCGCGGCAGCTGGCCTACCTGCCCGGCGACGTCCCGGGCGAGCCGTGGCCGTCGCCGCTGCTGCCGGGGCTCGACGCGCTCATCGCCGAGCACGAAGGCGAGCGCATCTGCGTCCTGGCCAGCGGTGATCCGTTTTTGTCGGGGATCGGCACCACCTTGGTGGCCCATGGGTACGAGGTCGCGGCGCTGCCCGCGGTCTCGTCGGTGACGCTGGCCCGGGCGCGGCTGGGCTGGTCCGCCGAGGAGACCGAAGTGGTGTCGCTCGTCGGCCGGTCGCCGGCCCGTGTCGCCCGGGTGCTGGCGCCGGGGCGGCGGGTGCTCGTGCTGGGTGCCGACGCGGCGGCGTTGCGCTCCCTGCTGACCGTGCGCGGGTACGGCGAGAGCGAGCTGTTCGCGCTGGAGAACCTCGGCGGGCCGGAGGAGCGCATCACCGACGGCTGGGCCGGCGACCCCGGTCCGCTGACGGTGTTCGCGCTGACGTGCGAGGGCCCGGCGCTGCCGCTGATCGGCATCCCGGACGACGTGTATTCGCACGACGGTCAGCTGACGAAGCGCGACCTGCGGGTGTCGGCGCTGGCGCGGCTCGCGCCGTGCCCCGGCGAGCTGTTGTGGGACGTCGGCGCGGGCGCGGGCAGCGTCGGGATCGAGTGGTCGCGGCTGCACGAGCTGAACCGCGCCATCGCGATCGAGCAGGACCCGGACCGCGCCGAGCGGATCGGCCGGAACGCGCTCGACCTGGGCGTGCCGGAGCTGGAGGTGGTGACCGGCCCGGCCCCGGAGTCGTTGAGCGCGCTCCCGGCCCCGGACGCGATCTTCATCGGCGGCGGCCTGACGACCCCGGGCCTGCTGGACACGTGCCTGTCCACGGGCGCGCGGCTGGTGGCGCACGGGGTGACGCTGGAGGCCGAGCGGATCCTCGGCGACGTGTACGCCGAGCGAGGTGGTGAACTGCTGCGGATCGCCGTCGAACGCGCGGCGCCGCTCGGGGGCTTCACCGGGTGGACCCCCGCCCGCACCGTGACGCAGTGGAGCAGCCGATGACCGCACGTTCGCCCAGTGTCCGTGACCGCGCGACCGGTGGTGGCCGTCGATGACCGTGCACTTCGTCGGGGCCGGGCCGGGGGCCGCGGACCTCATCACCGTGCGGGGGCGGGACCTGCTCGCCCGCTGCGACGTCTGCCTTTACCCCGGCAGCATGACCCCGCCCGACCTGCTCGCGTACTGCCCGCCCGAGGCCACGCTGATCGACACCGCGAACCTCAGCCTCGAAGAAATCGTCGGAAAGCTCGTCGAAGCGCACGAAAACGGGCACGAGGTCGTCCGGCTGTGCTCCGGCGACCCGTCGCTCTACAGCGCCGTCGCCGAGCAGGCCCGGCGGCTCGACGCGAAGAACGTCCCTTACGACGTCGTACCCGGCGTACCCGCCTTCGCCGCTTCGGCCGCCGCGCTGAAACGCGAACTCACCGTGCCCGAAGTCGGGCAGAGCCTGGTGATCACCCGCGTCCAGGCGCGCTCCACCAAGATGCCGCCCAAGGAAACCCTCGCCGCCTTCGCCGCCACCGAGGCGACGCTCGCGCTGCACCTGGCGATCAACCACGTCGAGCGCGTCACCGAGGAGCTCACTCCCCACTACGGCGCCGACTGCCCCATCGCCGTCGTCGCGCTGGCGACCCAGCCCGGGGAGACCATCGTGCGCGGGGTGCTCGGCGAGCTCCCCCAGAGGGTCCGCGAAGCGGGGATGACCCGCGCTGCCACCATCTTCGTCGGCCGGGTGCTCGCCGCCGAGGGCTTCCCGGACAGCTTCCTCTATTCCAGTGCCCGCGACCGGGCCGACCAACCGGAGTCGTTGTGACAGAACTGCGTTGGGGCCTGCTGGCCGCCGGGACCATCGCCGCCCACTTCGCCGCGGGCGTCGACGAAAGCAAGCACGGCACGCTCGCCGCGGTCGCCGCACGCAACGGCGACCGCGCCCGCGACTTCGCCACCCGCTTCGAGATCCCCAAGGCCTACGGCAGCTACGAAGACCTCCTCGCCGATCCGGACATCGACGCCGTGTACGTCGCGACGCCGCACGCCCTGCACAAGGAATGGGCCATCGCCGCGGCCGAAGCCGGCAAGCACGTGCTGTGCGAAAAGCCGCTGACGCTCACCGCCGCCGACGCCGAGGAGGTCATCGACGCGGCTCGCACCAACGACGTCTTCCTCATGGAGGCGTTCATGTACCGCCTGCACCCGCAGACGCGGCGGCTGGTCGAGCTGATCGCGAGCGGCGCGATCGGCGAGGTCCGCGCGGTCGACACGACGTTCTCCTTCGACAGCAACCCGGAGGAGACCGCCCGCCTGTCCGACCCGGCGCTCGGCGGCGGCGGGATCCTCGACGTCGGCTGCTACTGCACGTCGCTGGCGCGGCTGGTCGCCCAGGCCGCGACCGGGCAGGACGTCGTCGAGCCGACCGAGGTCAGCGGGATGGCGAAACTCTCCCCGCAAGGCGTCGACGAGTACGCGACCGGCCTGCTCCGGCTGCCCGGCGACATCCTCGCGACGATCTCCTGCGGCATCCGCCTCACCCGCGAGGACGGCATCCGCGTGTTCGGCACGCGCGGGCAGCTGTACGTGCCGGAGCCCGCGTGGATCCACCCGCTGCGCAAGCCGGGCGTCTCCCGGATCGTCCTGACACCGGCCGACGGCGAGCCGGAGGTCATCGAGGTCGAAGCGACCCAGGGCGTCTTCGCGCGCGAAGCGGACCACGTCGCCGCGCACGTCGGCGACCGGCAGGCACCCGAGCTGACCTGGGCCGAGACGCTGGCCAACATGCGCACCCTGGACCGGTGGCGCGAAGCCGTCGGGTACGGCAAGTCGTGATCCTCATCCTCGGGGGAACGGGCGAAGCGCGAAAGCTCGCCGAAGAGCTCGTAAGAAGCGAAGTGCGCGTTGTGTCTTCGCTCGCGGGACGCGTCGCGAGGCCGAGGCTCCCGGTCGGCGAAGTACGCGTAGGCGGCTTCGGCGGCCCGGAAGGTCTCGCGGCCTGGCTGCGCGAGAACGACGTGAAGGCCGTCGTGGACGCGACGCACCCCTTCGCCGAGCGCATCGGCGCGAACGCGGCGAAAGCGGCGGAAACCACACGGACTCCCCTGCTGCGGCTGGCCCGGCCGGGCTGGACTCCGGGCGAAAACGACGTCTGGCACTGGGCGGACGACCTCGAAGACGCCGCGAAGAAGCTCCCCGGACTGGGAAACCGCGTCTTCCTCACCAGCGGCCGCCAGGGCCTCCCGGCCTTCGCGCACCTCGACGACCTGTGGTTCCTGATCCGCTGCGTCGACCCGCCCGAGCCGCCGCTGCCCCGCCGGCACGAGCTGATCCTCGCGCGCGGGCCGTACGAAGTCGCCGCCGAACGCGCACTGCTCCACCGCACCGACGTCCTGGTCACCAAGGACTCCGGCGGCACGCAGACCAGCGCGAAGCTGACGGCGGCGCGCGAACTGGGCAAACCCGTCCTCCTGGTCCGGCGACCGCCGCGACCGGAGACGGAGACCGCCGCAACCGTGGCCGACGCCGTCGAATGGGTCCTGAACCGATGATCGAAGAGTTCTACGAAGTCCTGCGCAAGCGCCGGGACGTCCGCGGCGAGTTCACCGGCGAGCCGATCCCCGACGACACCCTGCTCAGGATCCTCGAGGCCGCGCACGCCGCGCCGAGCGTCGGGCTCACCCAGCCCTGGGACTTCGTGCTGGTCGACGACCACGCGACGCGCGAGACGTTCGCGAAGCACGTCCACGAGGAGCGAGAGGTCTTCGCGGAGCAGCTCACCGAAGACCGCGCGAGCACCTTCGCGAACATCAAGATCGAGGGCATCCTCGAGTCGAGCCTCGGCATCGTCGTCACCTACGACCCGGCGCGTGGCGCGCCCGACGTCCTCGGCCGGCACGCCATCGCCGACGCCGGCCTCTACTCGGTGTGCCTCGCGATCCAGAACCTCTGGCTCGCCGCCACCGCCGAAGGCCTCGGCGTCGGCTGGGTCAGCTTCTACCGGGAGCCGTTCCTGGGCGAACTGCTGGGCGTTCCGGACGGCGTCCGGCCGGTCGCGTGGCTCTGCGTCGGGCCGGTGAGCAAGCTGGAAACCGTGCCCGACCTGGAACGCCACGGCTGGCGCAGCCGCCGTCCCCTGACCGAGGCCCTGCACCACGGGCGCTTCACCCCGCGTGATCCGGGGGTTGCGTCAGCCGCCGACGTCTGACCCGTTAGCGTTGCGCCGATGCGTCTGATTGCCGTAGCGCTGGGGCTGCTCTCGGCCTTGTGCGCGCTGGCTTTCCCCTTCCTGCCGGTGGTGCAGGACACGGCGGAGGTCGTCTGGCCGACCGGCAGCGACACCCGCTCCGTCAACGCGCCCTTGACCGGGTACTGGGCCCAGGACCTGCGCGCCGAGCTGCCGTGCGCGGCCATCCGCTCGATCGACGCCCGCACCAGCGGCCCGGGCCTGCTCTTCGCCACCGTGCCGGACGGCCGCACCGACCCGAAGTCCGGCAAGGGCGTCGGGCTGCAGCTGCGCGTCGACAACGGCGTGCTGCTCGCCTCCAGCCAGGGCCAGCAGATCGCCCAGCAGCCGCTGCCCGCCGAGAAGTGCGACGTCGAGCTGGACGTCGACGCGACGCAGATGACCCTCGCCGTGGCCGGGACGCCGGTGTTCCACGCGAACGGCGACGTCCGGCCCCGCGTGGTCGGCATCTACTCCTCCCTCAACTCGAGCAAGGACCCGATCGCCGGCCTGCACGTCTCGGTCGTGCCGGACACGCGCTACCAGACGTCGCCGACCGCGCTGAAGATCATCGTCGGCGTGCTCGCCGTGCTGTCGCTGATCGGCTGCATGATCGCGGTCTGGCGCCGCGACTCCGGCTCCGCGAGACGCGCGCCGCGCTGGGCGCCGGTCGGCTGGTGGCGGCTGACGCTGCGGGACGCCACGGTGATCGTCGCGCTCGGCGCGTGGGTCTTCATCGGGCCGGTGACCTCGGACGACGGTTACATCTTGACGATGGCCCGGGTCACCGAGCAGACCGGCTTCCTCACGAACTACCACCGCTGGTTCGGCGTCGCCGAGGCGCCGTTCGGCTGGTTCTACCACGTCTTCGAGCTGATGGCGCACGTCAGCGTGGTGCCGCCGTGGATCCGGCTGCCGTCGTTCCTGCTCGGCGTCCTGAGCTGGCTGCTGATCAGCCGTGAGGTCATGCCGCGCCTGGGCGCCCAGGTCCGCACCAGCCGCCCGGCCAGCTGGGCCGCGGCGACGGTGTTCCTGGTCTGGTGGATGCCCTACAACAACGGCGTCCGGCCCGAACCGGTCGCCGCGCTCGGGTCGCTGCTGGCGATCTGCGCCGTCGAGCGCACCCTGGTGACGCGGCGGCTGCTGCCGCTGTGCCTCGGCCTGACCGCGGCCGGGTTCACTCTCGCCGCGACGCCGACCGGGCTGATCGCGGTGGCACCGTTCCTGGTCGCCGCGCGGCCGCTGTTCAAGCTGATCCGCCAGCGCGCCACCGAGTCCGGCTGGCTTCCGGTGCTCGCGCCGATCGCCGCGGCGGGGCTGCTGGTGCTCGTCGTCGTGTTCGCCGACCAGACGTTCGCGACGGTCCAGGAGGCCACCCGGATCCGGACCCAGGTGGGCCCGAACCTGTCGTGGTTCCAGGAGCTCGCGCGGTACCAGCTGTTGTTCGCCGACCTGCCGGACGGCTCCGCGCCACGCCGGTTCCCGGTGCTCCTGGTCGTGCTGTGCACCGCCACCTGCCTGGTGATGCTGCTGCGTCGCGGCCGCATCCAGGGCGCGTCGCTCGGCCCCGCGCGCCGCCTGATCGGCACGACGGCACTGTTCTTCCTGCTGCTGGCCCTGACGCCGACGAAGTGGACGCACCACTTCGGCGCGTTCGCCGCGGTCGGGGCGTCGATGGCGGCGTTGACGGCGCTCGCGACGAGTTCGACCGTGCTGCGGTCGAAACGCAACCGCGCCGCCTTCCTGGCCGGGCTGCTGGTCGTCGGCGCGCTGGCCGCGACCGGCCCGAACACGTACTGGTTCGTCTCGCGCCTCGGCGTCCAGTGGACGAACGTGGCGCCGTCGATCGGCGGCATCGGCCTGTCCACGATCCTGCTGGTGGCCGCGGCCGTCGCCGGGATCTACGCGTTCGTCGAGAACGTCCGCGCGCACCGGCCGGGGCTGCCGGCCCAGCCGCAGGAGGGCAGGCTGCGCGCGCTGCGGCTCGGGTCGCTGTCGCTGGTGGTGGTCTGCGGCCTGGTGGCGGCGGGCGAGTTCGCCACGATGGCGTGGGCGATCCACAACCAGGCCGGCAGCTACAGCCTCGGCGCGGCGAACGTCGGGCACCTGTTCGGCAAGAGCTGCAACCTGTCCGACCACGTGATGGTGGAGCGCGACGCGGCGACGAGCATCCTGCACCCGCAGACCGAGCAGCGGACGGTCGCGGAGAAGCCCAAGGAGCCCAACTCCCCGCTGCCGAACCCCGACCAGGACAACGGCCGCGTCCAGACCGGCTTCCACACCCGCGCGGTCGACGACAAGGACCCGCTGGCCGAGCCGCCGCACGGGTTCACCCCGGAGACCGTGCCGATGTGGTCGAGCTACCTCGACCAGGAGACGCGCGCGGGCCGCCTGCGCAGCGACTGGTACGCGCTGACGGAGAAGCCGGCGGACGGCCAGATCGTGGTGGCGACGGCCGGCGAGGCCCGCCGCCCGACGTCGGTGAGCCTCGACTACGGCGTCAACACCCCGGAGGGCGTGAAGGTGCTGCGCAGCCAGTTCATGCTCCCGCCGGGCTCAGGCACGGGCGGCTGGAACGACACCCGCATCAACCTGCGCGACCTCCCCCCGGAGACGAACGCGGTCCGCATCAACATCGTCGACAACGACCTGACGGAGGACGGCTGGATCGCGGCGTCGGCCCCGCGCGTCCCGACGTTCACGACGCTGACGGACAAGATCGGTTCGAAGCCGGTGTACGTCGACTGGCCGGCGTCGTTCGTGTACCCGTGCGTCCAGCCGGTGACGTCCCACGACGGCATCTCGCAGGTCCCGGAGTACCGCATCACGGCGGGCGGCCTGGCGGACGAGGCGGAGTGGGCGTCGTCGACCAACGGCGGGCCGATCGGGTGGCTGGAGGAGCTGGCCGAGGAGCCCGAGGTCCCGAGCTACCTGATCGGGCAGCCGAGCCAGTCGTGGGGCCAGCTGCTGCAGATCGAGCCGTTCACGGAGGGCATCGCGCCGACGGTGGTGCACGGGGAGAAGACCGTACCGGGCTGGTGGTCCCCGGGCCCGGGGCCGAGCCAGCCCAACGGCAAGGACCCGACCCGCTAGGTCGCCCGCGGTTGGGAGGCGCGCGAGAACCGACCTCAAGACCTCAAGCGGAAATGCTCGTTTCTCAGGCGGTCGATGAGTTCTTTACCGAGGTCCGTCAACGCGTAGTGAGCGCCTCCAGCTACGGAAAAGTAAGTGTTCTCGGTGGAGTTGACGATCAGTTGCTGGGACTCCAGAGAGTTCAACAGCATGCGGACCACTGGAGCGAGGTCGGGTAAGCCGGCGATCAGGTTGTTGCGACTGCAGACGTTCCGTTCGTTCTCCTCCTGAGTCGCTCCACTATCGAGCTGCACGGTCGGCCACTCTTCGATCTTGACCATGACCTCGATGTGCTCCTTCTCGATCGACTCCAGGACCTGGGTCAACATGCGGTCTTTGACCCGTTCGTTCCTCGGTGCGTTGACAGACCTAGCAACGATGGCGGCCAAGACGGCGATCTTTTCCTCGAACCTCGCTTTTGCCGCGGCGTCCATCCCGCGCATGACGAGATCGGCCAAGTCTTCGTCACTGTCAAGGGCGGCCTTCAGCTCTTGCAGACTCACTCCCTGGTGCTCGACCACCGTTTGCAGCAGCCTCAACTGCCTGCTTTGGCGGATGGCCTGGGTCCCGTTGATGATTTCGACGACAGCGCCGCCCCCTGGGAGGAGGCCGAGAGCAGCCTTGCCGACGGTCCAGAAAGCGATCTTGTCTTCCTCGGCGGAGTTTTCCCTGGCGAGCGCATCGGCCGCTCCCTTGTCGTCGGGAGGCCCGGGCAGATTCTGACTGGCGTCGGCCATCGATCCCTCCGAAGGCGATTCGAAAGCGGCTGCGTGACCGCAAAATCGATCTTCTGGCCGTGAGCGTTACTAGGAAGGACCCGACCCGCTAGGGCTTGGTCCACGCCGTCCGGCGGTGGAGGCGGAAGCCGGCCCGCTCCAGGTTCGCCACGCTCGGTGAGCCGGGGCGGGCCGTCGCCACCGCCAGCGTGCAGCCCTCGGCCGCCGCCGCTTCGAGGCGGCGGCGCAGCAACTCCGGCTGCGCTCCCCGGCCGCGGAACTCGGGCAACGTCGACGCCGCCCCCAGGATCGCGACACCCGCGTCGATCGTCATGCCCGCGGCCGCGATCGGCGTCTCCCCTTCCCGCAGCAGGAAGCGCCGCATGGTCGGGAGCCGGTGCTCCGCGGCCATGTACTCCGCCACCGGCCCGCTCACCTCGAACCCGGCCAGCAGGACGCGCTGGAACACCTGCGCGTCCGCGACGTCCGCAGGCGAAGCCGGCGCGGGCGCCAGCCGGCGGACGGCCAGGAATCGCTCCCCCGCCGGCACCAGGCCCGGCACCGGCAGCCCGGCCGGGGCCACGACGGTCGGGGCGACCTCGTCCCAGCCGGGCGACCCCAGCAACCCGGCCACCTCGGGCAGCGTCTCCGGCGTCACCCCGGTCACCGTCGACAGGTACGCGAGCGTGGGGTCGGTCGCCAGCACCGCCAGCAACCCCGCGTGCTCCCACGCGCGGAACCGGCCCGGCACTCCCGCCGCCGACGCCGCCTCGCCCGCCGCCGACGCCCGGCGGTGCAACGCGCGCTCGGCCGTCAATAGCTGCGCGGAGTCCACACCACGCCGTTCTCGGCGCGGGTCTTCGACGAACCCACGATCAGCAGGCAACGCATGTCCACTGTGGACGGATCGAGGTCACCCAGCGTCGTGACGCGGATGTCCTCCTCCGGGCCGCCGACGTCCCGGGCGACGACCACCGGCGTCGACGGCGCGCGGTGGCGGAGCAGCACGTCCCGGGCGGAAGCCAGCTGAGTCG
Source organism: Amycolatopsis sp. NPDC114504 (assembly GCF_055633595.1). NCBI lineage: Bacteria > Bacillati > Actinomycetota > Actinomycetes > Pseudonocardiales > Pseudonocardiaceae > Amycolatopsis > Amycolatopsis sp. NPDC114504. The sequence goes on from NZ_JBVKDU010000003.1 coordinate 178,843, forward strand.
TCCGGGAGCGCGACGCCGGGTTGTACAGCGCCAGCACCAGATCCGCAGCACCCGCCGCGTCCAGGCGCTTCTCGATGATCTCCCACGGCTTCAACCGATCGGACAGCGACAGCACGCAGTAGTCGTGCCCGAGCGGCGCGCCGACGCGGGACGCCGCTGCCTGCGCCGCCGTCACGCCCGGGACGATCCGCACCCGGACGCCCGCGCCGTGCCCCGACGACACCTGCTCCAGCACCGCCGACGCCATCGCGAACACCCCCGGGTCACCCGAGGAAACGACCGCGACCCGCGCGCCCGAAACGGCCAGCGACAAGGCCTCCCGAGCCCGGTCCGCCTCGACGCGGTTGCCCGACGCGTGCCGCTGCTGGCCCGCCTTCTGCGGCACGCGCGCGACATACGGCCCGTACCCGACGACGTGCTCGGCGGCCGAAAGCTCCGCCGCGGCCTCGGGCGTCAGCCACTCCGGACCGGCCGGGCCGAGCCCGACCACGACGACCTCGCCCGAGCCCTCGGCAACCGGGGCCGGAGCGGGCGCAGGCGAAACGCGCGACGAATAAGCCGGCGAAGGCAGCAGCGCCAAGGAGAAGTACGGCACCGTCGCAGGATCGACCGAAGCGAGGGGCTCGATCCGCTGCTGCCCCCAGGTCGCGCGCTCGATGAAGACGGCGTCGTCCAGCTTTCCGGCCTCTTCGAACGCCTCGCGCACCGAACCGAACGTGCGGCCCAGCTTCAGCACCGCCGCCGCGTCGGTGTCCGCGAGCCGCCGGGCCAGTTCGGGCGCCGGGAGCGTGCCCGGCAGCACCGTCAGGACCTCGTCGCGCTGCACCAGTGGCCGGCCGAGCACCGACGACGCCGCGCTCACCGACGTCACGCCGGGCACGACGACCGCGTCGAACCGCCCGGAAAGCCGTTCGTGCATGTACATGTACGAGCCGTAGAAGAACGGGTCGCCTTCGCAGAGGAGGACGACGTCGCGCCCCGCGTCGAGGTGCTCGGCGAGCCGCTTCGCGCTCAGCTCGTAGAAGTCCGCGATCGCGCCCTCGTAGCCGCCGGGGTGGTCGGTCGTCTCGGTCGTGACCGGGTAGACGAGCTTCTCCTCGACCTGGCCCTCGCGCAGGTACGGCTCGGCGACCGACCGCGCGATGCTGCGCCCGTGCCGCGCGCAGTGGTAGGCGATCACCGACGCTTCGGAGATCAGCCGCGCCGCCTTGACCGTCATCAGTTCCGGGTCGCCGGGGCCGAGCCCGACGCCGTAGAGCGTCCCGGTCATTCTTCGGCGCTCGCGAGGGCGTTGATGGCCGCGACGGCCATCGCGCTGCCGCCACGACGGCCGTGCACCACGAGATAAGGTGCCGGCGCCCGCTTGGCGAGCTCCACTTTGGACTCGACCGCCCCGACGAACCCGACCGGCACGCCGATGATCGCCGCGGGCGCGCCGACGCCTTCGTCGAGGATCTCCAGCAGCCGGAACAGCGCGGTCGGCGCGTTGCCGATCGCGACGACCGAGCCGGGCAGCCTGTCGCGCCACAGTTCCAGGGCCGCCGCCGACCGCGTGGTGCCCATCCGCTCGGCGAGCCCCGGCACCGAAGGGTCGGACAGCGTGCAGACGACTTCGTTGCCCGCGGGCAGACGACGCCGCGTGACGCCGCTCGCGATCATCTGCGCGTCGCACAGGATCGGCGCGCCCGCTTCGAGCGCCGCTCGGCCGGACTCGACGACGTCGAGGGTGTAACGCAGGTCGTCGACCAGATCGACCATGCCGCAGGCGTGGATCATCCGGACCGCCAGGCCCGCCACGTCGTCGGGCAGGATCGCCAGGTCCGCCTCCTCGCGGATCGTGGCGAACGAGTGCCGGTAGATCTCGGCACCGTCCCGCAGGTAGTCGATCACAGCTTCCCTTTCAGCTCTTCGAGCGGCACCCAGCGGCCGTCGATGCGATAGCCGCCCGCTTCGGCGACGACGTCCACATGGGACTGCGACGGCTTCCCGCACCGCCGTTCACAGCCCGAGAAGTGCGCGCGCAGGCCCGGCCGGAAGACGGCGTCGGCCCGCACGTCGGCGCGCGACTTCGCGCAGCCGGGACGCCCGACGCACGCGCTCGTGCCGAGCGGCACGCCGCCGAAGCCCAGCCGCTCGAAGACGTCGGCGGGCACGTCCGGCAGGACCACGGACTTCCACGGCGTGACCAGCGCGGGGCCGAACTCCGCCAGGGCGCGGGCCTGCTCGGCGGTCAGCTGCCCGAAACGCGGCACGACCCCCGCCGCGACCCCGGCGATCATCCCGACGGGCACCGAGACGTCACCCCGCGGCACCGGCGTCCCCCGCCAGGCGGGGTCGTCGAGTTCGGCGACGCGCCAGGCGGATCCGCGCACCCGGCCGAACTCCAGCGCGACCTCGATCAGCGCGGAAACGGCGTCGGCGAGACGCACCCGACGTCCGGTATCGCCCCCGGCGAGCAGCAGGGTTCCTTCGTCCGCGTCGAGCGCGCGCCAGCAGACGTCGGCGCCTTCCCCGGCGACGTCACCGCGGCCGTCGTCGAAGGCGAAGAGGAACCGACCGGGCAGCGAGGCCAGCTCCGGCGTCGAACACAGCACGGCATCGAGCGACGCGGCCAGCCCCCGGACGTCGGCGAGGCCACCGTGAAGCCCGCTCAACGGCGAGGCCAGCACGTTCCGGACCCGCTCGTGGGACGGCGAGGGCAGGAGCCCCGCGTCGGTCAGCCGCGCCGCGAGGCCGGGCCGGGTGACGCCGCGCAGCTGGACGCTGCCGCGCGAGGTGAGGTGGAGGTCGCCGTCGCCGCACTCTTCGGCGGCGTCCGCCAACGCGCGCAGCTGCGCTGCGGAAATCGTGCCGCCCGGCAGGCGCACGCGGGCCAACGGGCCGTCGGCGGCGTCGTGGGGTGCGAAAACACCCGGGCACGCGTCGGCTCGCGCACGTGCTGGGGTCGGCATGGGGTCACTGTAGCTGGCGGTTTTCCGGCTCCGGCGGGTCCGATCGGGGCCGGATTTTCGCGATTCCGCGGTCCAGGTCCACGTCACGCCAGGGTGGCGCGCCTTCGGCGTCCTGCTCGACGAGCATCGACATCGTTTCCCGGTGTTCCAGCTCACGCCGCTTGGTGCCGTAGAGGAACGCGGTCGTCTCCTCGATGTAGGTCGCGGACAGCCGGGCCTTGAAGCGCGAGCCGTTCTTGCGCGGCCGCAGCTCGATCGCGGCCATGACCAGCAGGATCACGACGCCGCCCGGCAGAGCCAGCCCCAGCCAAGTACCCATGCCCGGCGAACCGGATGACCGCGGGTCAAGTTCCCGGCGCAGCAGAAGTCTGATCGAATGTAGTAGGTGTGCTACATTTCATCACATCGGTCCGATGGGGGTTTGACGATGAGAGATCCTGCTGTCCCCGTGATCCGCGTGCGCGGGCTGCGGATGCGCTACGGCGCGAACGACGTGCTCCACGGCGTCGAGTTCGAGGCCCACCGGGGCGAGGTCGTGTGCCTGCTCGGGCCGAACGGCGCGGGCAAGACGACGACGATCGAGATCCTCGAAGGCTTCCGGATGCGGTCGGCCGGCGAGGTCGACGTGCTGGGCGTCGACCCGGCGCACGGCGGCGAGGACTGGCGGGCGCGCCTGGGGGTCGTGCTCCAGTCCTGGCGCGACCACGGGAAGTGGCGCGTCCGGGAGCTGCTCGCGCACCTCGGCCGCTACTACGCGCCGTACTCAACGGCGTCGCACTCCCGGCCATGGGACGCCGACGAGCTGATCACGGCCGTCGGGCTCGCCGAGCACGCGCAGAAGAAGATCAAGAACCTCTCCGGCGGCCAGCGCCGGCGCCTCGACGTCGCGATCGGCATCGTCGGGCGGCCCGAGCTGCTGTTCCTCGACGAGCCGACCGCGGGCTTCGACCCGGAGGCCCGCCGCGAGTTCCACGACCTGGTGCACCGGCTCTCCGACGAGCTCGACACCACGATCCTGCTCACCACGCACGACCTCGACGAGGCCGAGAAGCTGGCCGACCGGATCCTCATCCTCAACGGCGGGCGCATCATCGCCGACGGCTCGGCCGACGCGCTGTCCCGGCAGATCGCCGGTGAGGCCGAGGTCCGCTGGACCCTCGACGGCCAGCGCTTCGTCCACTCGACGACGGAAGCGACGAAGTACGTGTACGACCTGTTCAAGCAGCACGGCGAAGCCGTCTCGGACCTCGAAGTGCGGCGGGCTTCGCTGGAGGACACCTACATGACGCTGGTCCACCGGGCGGAAGCCGACGGCGAAACCGAGCTCGGCCTCCAGGAAGCGGGTGTGCGATGAACGCCAGGACCGCCGCGCTGCGGGCCGGGGTGGACCGCGGCTGGATCGAGTTCAAGCAGACGTGGACCAACCGCGACGACGTCATCGGCCAGTTCGTCTTCGTCGCGCTCTTCCTCGGCACGCTGTTCTTCATGCGGAACGCGACCCTGCCCGGCACCGGCTTCTCGCTCGGCGCGGCGACCGTGCCCGGCGTGCTCGGCGCCGGGATCGTGTTCAACGGCTTGAACAGCACGGCGGGCTACCTCGCCATCGACCGCGAGGACGGCACGCTGCTGCGCGCGAAAGCGACGCCGAACGGCATGCTCGGCTACCTGGTCGGGAAGACGACGGCGGTGGCGATGGCGCAGGTCACCGGGATCCTGCTGGTGCTGGTCCCGTGCCTGTTCCTGTTCGACTCCCTGGCTCCGGACGGCGTCTGGTCGTACGTGCACCTGCTGTGGGTGCTGGCGCTCGGACTGGTCGCGACCCTGCCGCTCGGGGCCGCGCTGGGGTCGCTCACCAACAGCCCGCGCTCGATCGCGCTGATCACGCTGCCGATCATGGGCCTGGGCGCGATCTCGGGGATCTTCTACCCGATCACGGCGCTGCCGAGCTGGGTGCAGGGCATCGCGCAGGCGTTCCCGATGTACTGGCTGGGCCTCGGGATGCGGTCGGCGCTGCTGCCCGACAGCGCGGTGGTCGTCGAGATCGGGCAGGCGTGGCGGCCGCTGCCGACCCTCGCGGTGCTGCTCGCGTGGGCCGTGATCGGATTGGCCCTGGCCCCGGTCCTGCTGCGCCGCATGGCGCGGCGCGAGTCCGGTTCGTCGCTGTCCGAGCGCCGGGAGAAGGCCATGCAGCGTGTGGGGTGAGTCATGAGCGAGGTCGTCTACAACCGGATCGCGATGCTGCGCGCGGAACGGTCGATCTCGCGACGCCAGCTGGCGGAAGCCCTCGGCGTGCACTACCAGACGATCGGCTACCTGGAGCGCGGCGAGTACAGCCCGAGCTTGTTCGTGGCGCTGCGGATCGCGGAGTTCTTCGAGGTCCCGCTGGAGGTCCTGTTCTCGACGAAGCCCTTCCCGCGGCTGGGAGAGCAGACCGCTTAGGCGGTGTCCGGTAAGTCTGCTCGATGGGCTTCGTGATCCAGGTGGTTCCTGGCGGTGCGGGCGGGGCGCCCTCGTACCGGGTCGTACTCGGGTGATCCGCCCGTGCCGTCAGGGGCCGCCTGGGCGCGAAGACCGCGAGCTTGACTTGCCGGACATCGCCTACGGCTTGCGAAGGTCGGCTTCGACGAGCGCGCGGACGACGTCGTCGCGCCGGGTCTCCCGGACCGTCCGGCTCAGCTCGACGTGCAGGAACGGCGTGCCGCCGGCGGCCTGGCTCTGGACGTTCGTCGTCCCGGCCAGGCCCCGGCACGGCTCGGCCCAGGCCCGGCGGACCCGGAACCCGGCCTCGGCGAGCCGGCCGGCGGCGCGGCGGGCGGCATCCCCGGCTTCGGCGGCCCCGGCGGAGAGCACGACGTCGGCCGCGGGCAGGGTCCGGTCCTTGAAACCGTGCAGCTGGACCTGCGGCAGGCCGCGCCGGGCGAGCAGTGTGGTGACGACGTGGAAGACGGTCCCGGTGTCGTGCGCCGGGTCTTCGCGGCGCCGGTGGGCGCCGCCGACCGCGAGGATCGCGCCCGGGGTCCGCCGGAAGAGCTCCAGGCCGATCAGCTCGGTCCGCAGGTCGGACGACGCGTGCGGCGCCTCGACCACCAGCGACGGCGGCGCGGACCGGTCGATGACGTACAGGCCCCAAGCCCGTTCGGAGTCCGGCTCCTGGCGGACCAGACTGTCGTCGGCAACGGAAAAGCCCAGCTCAGCGAGGCGGTGCGGGGTGCCGTCGAGCAGAGCGGCGAACCCCGTCTCGGCGGTTTGCAGCTCGGCCGCGGTCGCGGTGCGGTACGGCCCGCGGCTCGACTGGGCGGCGGTGAAGTCGCGGAGGAAGGCTTCCAAGCCGCCAGGTTACCGAGCGCCGGTCAACGTCACCTTGACGCACCTCGACCGGCACCGGAGAGTGGAGCCGATACCCACGCGTCGGCAGGTGGAGGAACCCGGTGAGAGTCCGGGGCGGTCCCGCCACTGTCATCGGAGAGCGCTGTGCTCGATGTCCCCTCCGCGGGAGGGAGTACGTCGGGGCTCTCCGGGAGCCAGGAACTCCGGCCGGCGCGCCCGTCGACCCGGGGCGCGGACCCCGAGGAGGAACCTCGTGATCCTGCTTCTGTCCACTTCGGACACCGATCTGCTCAGCGCCCGTTCGGCCGACGCCGACTACCGGCTCGGCAACCCGGCCCGGCTCGACGTCGCCGAGCTGCCCGCGCTGCTGGACGGCGTCAAGATCGTCGTCGCGCGGATCCTCGGCACCCCGCGGAGCTGGCAGGAAGGCCTCGACACGCTGCGGGCGTCGGGCGCGCACGTTGTCGTCCTCGGTGGGGAGCAGACGCCGGACGCCGAGCTGATGAAGCTCTCGACCGTCCCGGCGGGCATGGCCGCCGAGGCCCACGCCTACCTCGCGCAGGGCGGCCCGGCGAACCTCACCCAGCTGCACCGGTTCCTCTCCGACACGCTGCTGCTCACCGGCGACGGCTTCGAGCCACCGGCGGCCCAACCCACGTGGGGGATCCTGGAGCGGCCTTCCCAAGCCGAGGGCCCGGTCATCGGGATCCTGTACTACCGCGCGCATCACCTGTCCGGGAACACGAACTTCGTCCACGTCCTCGCCGACCAGATCGAGGCCGCGGGCGGCCGCGCGCTGCCGATCTACACCGCTTCGCTGCGTACGCGCGAGCCCGAGATGATGGCCGAACTGGCTTCCGTGGACGCCCTGCTGGTCACCGTGCTCGCGGCGGGCGGCACGAAGCCGTCCGAGGTGGGCGCCGGGGGCGACGACGAGGCGTGGGACGTCGCCGAGATGGCCGCGCTCGACGTCCCGATCCTGCAGGCGATGTGCCTGACCAGCGACCGCGAGACGTGGGAAGCCAGCGACGAGGGCCTTTCGCCGCTCGACGCGGGGAACCAGATGGCCGTCCCGGAGTTCGACGGACGGCTCATCACGGTGCCGTTCTCGTTCAAGGAGCTGGACGAAGACGGTCTCCCCCGGTACGTCCCGGACGCCGAGCGCGCGTCCCGCGTCGCTCGCATCGCGCTGGCGCACGCTCGCCTGCGGCACACGCCTCCCAGCGAGCGGCGGATCGCGCTGATGCTGTCCGCGTACCCGACGAAGCACTCTCGCGTCGGCAACGCGGTCGGGCTGGACACGCCCGCGTCGGCGATCGAGCTGCTGCGGCGGATGCGCGCTTCGGGTTACGACCTCGGACCGGACGCGTTCCCGGGCGTCGACCCGACCGGCACCGACCAGCCCGACGGCGACGCGTTGATCCACGCGCTGATCGCCGCGGGCGGCCAGGACCCGGAGTGGCTGACCGAGGAACAGCTGTCCGGCAACCCGATCCGGGTGCCCGCTGACCGCTACCAGGATTGGTTCGACGCGCTGCCCGCGGAACTGCGTTCGGGCGTCGAGGAACACTGGGGGCCGGCGCCGGGCGAGCTGTACGTCGACAACGGCGACATCGTTCTGGCGTCGCTGCAGAGCGGCAACGTGATCATCATGATCCAGCCGCCACGCGGGTTCGGCGAGAATCCCGTCGCGATCTACCACAACCCGGACCTGCCGCCGAGTCACCACTATCTGGCCGCGTACCGGTGGCTGGAGGAGGAGTTCGGGGCGCACGCCGTCGTCCACCTGGGCAAGCACGGGTCCCTCGAATGGCTGCCGGGCAAGACGGCCGGGCTCTCGGCGTCGTGCGCGCCGGACGCGGTGCTCGGCAACCTGCCGCTGGTGTACCCGTTCCTGATCAACGACCCGGGCGAGGGCGCGCAGGCCAAGCGGCGGGCGCACGCGACGATCGTCGACCACCTGATCCCGCCGATGGCGCGCGCGGAGTCCTACGGCGACATGGCGCGGCTGGAGCAGCTGCTCGACGAGCACGCGAACATCGCGGCGATGGACCCGGCGAAGCTGCCGGCGATCCGCGCCCAGATCTGGACGCTCATCCAGGCGGCGAAGCTGGACCACGACCTCGGCGTCGGCGAGCGTCCGCACGACGCGGAGTTCGACGACTTCCTGCTGCACATCGACGGCTGGCTGTGCGAGGTCAAGGACGCCCAGATCCGCGACGGGCTGCACATCCTCGGCGCGGCGCCGGTCGGCGAGGCGCGCGTCAACCTCGTGCTGGCGATGCTGCGCGCGTCGCAGATCTGGGGCGGTCGCGAAGGTGCGGTACCGGGACTGCGGTCGGCGCTGGGCCTGAAGGAAGACGCGTCGACGTCCGAAGTGGACGCTGTCGAGAAGACGGCGCGCGAGCTCGTCCAGACGATGGAGATGCGCGGCTGGGACGCCACGGCGGTCGAGTCGGTGGCGCCGGATCCCGAGGTCGCGCGGGTGCTCGCGTTCGCGGCCACCGAGATCGTCCCGCGGCTCGCGGGGACCTCCGCCGAGCTCGACGCGGTGCTGCACGCGCTGGACGGCGGGTACATCCCGGCCGGGCCGAGCGGATCGCCGTTGCGCGGGCTGGTGAACGTGCTGCCGACCGGACGCAACTTCTACACGGTCGACCCGAAGGCGATCCCGAGCCGGCTGGCCTGGGAGACGGGGCAGGCGCTGGCGGATTCGCTGCTGCGCCGGTATCGCGAGGACAACGGCGACTGGCCGAAGTCGGTCGGGCTGTCGGTGTGGGGGACGTCGGCGATGCGGACGTCCGGCGACGACGCGGCGGAAGTCCTGGCGCTGCTGGGAGTCCAGCCGGTGTGGGACGAGGCATCCCGGCGCGTGACGGGCATCGAGGCGATCCCGCTGTCGGAGCTGGGCCGGCCGCGCATCGACGTGACGATCCGCATCAGCGGCTTCTTCCGCGACGCGTTCCCGCACGTGATCGCCATGATGGACGACGCGGTCCGGCTGGTGGCGGCTCTGGACGAGCCTTTGTCGGAGAACTTCGTCCGGGCGCACGTTTCTTCCGACTTGGCCGCCCACGGCGACGACCGGCGCGCGACGACCCGGATCTTCGGCTCGAAGCCGGGAGCGTACGGCGCGGGCCTGTTGCCGCTGATGGACAGCGGAAACTGGCGCGACGATAAGGACCTGGCGGAGGTGTACGCGGTCTGGGGCGGCTTCGCGTACGGCCGCGACCTCGACGGCCGTCCGGCGCGCGAAGACATGGAGAACTCGTACAAGCGCATCGTGGTGGCGGCGAAGAACACGGACACGCGCGAGCACGACATCGCGGATTCGGACGACTACTTCCAGTACCACGGCGGGATGATCGCCACGGTCCGGGCGCTGACCGGCACGGCCCCGGCGTCCTATGTGGGCGACAGCACGTCACCGGACGCGGTCCGAACCCGGACATTGGGCGAGGAGACGGCGCGGGTATTCCGGGCGCGGGTGGTGAACCCGCGCTGGCTGGCAGCGATGCGGCGTCACGGGTACAAGGGCGCGTTCGAGCTGGCGGCCACGGTGGACTACCTGTTCGGCTTCGACGCGACAGCGGGCGTGGTCGGCGACTGGATGTACGAGAAGCTGACCGAGTCGTACGTGCTGGACGAGGTGAACCAGGAGTTCCTGCGCCAGGCCAACCCGTGGGCGCTGCGGGGGATCGTGGAGCGGTTGAACGAGGCCGCGGACCGTGGGTTGTGGGAGGAACCGGACCCGGAGCTGCTCGCGAAGATGCGCGAGGTGTACCTGTCCCTGGAGGGCGACCTCGAGGCGCAGTAGCTCGGAAACGCCCGGGAAACGCGGGCCGGAGTTGGGTGGCGGCATGATCACCGCCGCTCCTCCGAAGACCCGCTCCTGGGCGCTTCCGCTCATCTGCCTCGGCGCCGCCGTGCTCTATGCCTGGAAGATCGGCGACGGCCAGCTCGGCAACACCTACTACTCGGCCGCCGTCAAGTCGATGACGAGCGGTTTCACCGACTTCCTCTTCGGCTCCTTCGACCCCTACGGCGTCGTCACGGTCGACAAACCGCCGATGGCCCTGTGGCCGCAGGCGATCTCCGTCCTCGTCTTCGGTTTCCACGGCTGGGCCTTGCTGTTGCCGCAGGTCCTCGAAGGCGTCGCCGCGGTCTTCCTGCTGCACCGCACCGTCCGGCGGTGGGCCGGCGAGAACGTCGCCCTCCTGGCCGCGGCGATCTTCGCGCTGACGCCCGTCACCGTCATCATCGACCGCGGCAACAACCCCGACACGCTGCTCGTCCTCTTCCTCGTCACCGCCGCGTACGCGCTCACCCGCTCCTTCGAAGACGGCCGGAAATGGCTGTGGTGGTGCGCTTTCTTCGTCGGCTGCGGCTTCCTGACCAAGATGCTGCAGGCGTGGATCATCGTGCCCGCCCTGGTTCTCGCCTACCTCGCCGGGACGTCCGGGCCGCTCAAACGCCGGCTGCTGGACGTCCTCGGCGCCGGCGCGGTGCTGGCCGTCTCGTCGTTCTGGTGGATCGCCCTCCACGACTGGTGGCCCGGCGCCAAGCCGTACATGGGCGGCAGCACGGACGGCTCCGCCTGGGACCTCGTCTTCGGCTACAACGGCTTCGGCCGCCTCTCCGGCGACGGCGAGGGCGGCGGCGTGATGATCATGCGCGACGGGCAGCAGACCACGACGTCGTTCGGCGGCGACCCCGGGCCGGGCCGGATGTTCAACGACCTCGTGGGCGGGCAGATCTCGTGGCTGCTGCCGCTCGCGCTGCTCGTCCTGGTCGTCATCGGACGCCGGTGGCGCGACGCCGGCTGGCTGCTGTGGGGCGGCTGGCTGCTCGTCACGACTGCTGTCTTCAGCTTCGCCGGCGGCATCTGGCACCCGTACTACACGACGGCGATGGCCCCCGCCGTCGCCGCGGTCTCGGCCGCCGGGCTCGCGCTGCTGTGGCGGCACCACCGGCGGACCCTGCTCCCCCTGGCCATCGCGCTCAGCGCGGCCTGGGCGTTCGTCGTGACGTCGCGAGACACGTCGTTCCACGGCTGGACGCGCTGGGCCGTGCTCGGGACGGCGCTGCTCGCGATCACCTGGCTGGCGGTGGCCCCCGGTCGACGCGCGCTCGTCGCCGGTCTCGTGCCGCTGCTGCTCACGCCCGCCGTCTGGTCGTTCGCCGCCGCGCAGAGCACGTCGTCCGGGACGCTGCCCGCCGCGGGGCCGGCCACCGGTCCCGCCGCGCCGCCGCCACCGGCGTCACCCGGCGGACCGCAGCCGCAGCTCGTGCTCGCCGGCGGAAACGGCACGACCAAGCTGTCGGACGAGCAGCGCCGCATCCTCGACTACGCCCGCCGGGACGGCACCGAGATCACCCTGGCGGTGAACGCCGAAGCGGGGGCGGTCGCGCCGTTCCTCATCGACTCGGACGCGACGGTGATCGGCATGGGCGGCTTCGGCGGCGGTGACGACGCGCCGTCCGTCGCGCAGCTCGACCGCTGGCTGGCCGAGGGCAAGCTGCGGTTCGTGCTGAGTGGCGCGGGAACCCCGCCCGGGCCGCGGCGGAGTCCGGTCCAGGACGAACGCCGGCGCTGGATCGACCGGCACTGCACGGTCGTCGACCCCGCCGCGTACGGCGCCGGTCCGCGACGCGTCGTCGGCGGCGGCCCGGACACGCTCTACCGGTGCCGCTAACGGCGAGGAAACACCGCCGCGGCGATCATGGCGGCATGCGGGTCCTGGTGGTGGAGGACGAGCCGATGCTCGCGGACGCGATCGCGGAGTGGCTGCGCGACGAGTCGCACGCCGTCGACATCGCCCCCGACGGCGGCGCCGCGCTCGAGCGGATCGCCGTGCACGACTACGACGTCGTCGTGCTCGACCGGGACCTGCCGGTCGTGCACGGCGACGACGTGTGCCGTCAGGTGGTCGCCTCCGACGCGGCGACGCGAGTGCTCATGCTCACCGCGGCGGTCGAGGTCACCGACCGCGTCGACGGGTTGTCCCTCGGCGCCGACGACTACCTGACGAAGCCGTTCGCCTTCCCCGAGCTGGCGGCACGCATCCTGTCGCTGGGGCGGCGCTGCCGGCCGGCGGCACCGCCGATCCTGCGGCGTTCGGGCGTCACGCTGGATCCGGCGCGGCACGAGGTGTTCCGCGACGGGCGCTACCTCCCACTGTCCAAAAAGGAGTTCGCCGTGCTCGCCGAGCTGCTGCGCGCGGACGGCGCCGCCGTGTCCGCGGAACACCTGCTGGAGAAGGCGTGGGACGAGCACGCGGACCCGTTCACCGGCGCGGTCCGGCTCACGATCCTCAAGCTGCGCCGCAAGCTCGGTGACCCGCCGCTGGTGGAGACGGTCACCGGGGTCGGCTACCGGCTCCGATGAGCCTCCGGCTGCGGCTGACCGTGCTCTACGGCGGCCTGTTCCTGCTGGCGGGCGGGGCACTGCTCGGCGTCACGTACCTGTTGTTCACGCAGCAGGTCGGGCGGCGGGTCACGTTCATCGCGGGCACCGTGCCGTCCGGCCTGCCGCCATTGCCGTCCCCGGAGTTCCTCGACGAGCAGGCGCGCCAGGTGCGCGAAGCGGCGGCGACGTCACTGCTGACCCAGGGTGCGATCGCGCTCGGCGCGGTGGCGGTGCTGGCGGCGGGACTGGGCTGGCTGGTCGCGGGCCGCGCACTGGCCCCGTTGCGCCAGGTCACGGACACGGCGCGCCGCATCGCGGCGACGGCGGATCCGGGCGGGCACTCGCGGATCGCGTTGCGCGGCCCGGACGACGAGGTGAAGAGCCTCGCCGACGCGTTCGACGTGATGGTCGAGCGGCTGGACCGGTCGTTCGACGCGCAACGCCGGTTCGTCGCGAACGCGTCGCACGAGCTGCGCACGCCGCTGACGCTGAACCGTTCGCTGGTCGAGGTGGCCATGCACCGCCGCACGGCCTCCGACGACGTCCGGCAGCTCGGCGGCAAGCTGCTGCGGATCAACGCGAGGCACGAGAAGCTGATCAGCGGGTTGCTGCTGCTGGCCCGGTCCGAGAGCGCGCTGACGGAGCGTTGCCCGGTGGACCTGGCGGCGGTGGTGGCGCACGTGGTTCCCCCGGACGTGACGGAGGACCTGGGCGAGGCAACGGCCCTGGGCGACGCGCTGATGCTGGAGCGGCTGGCGCACAACCTGCTGGAGAACGGAGTCCGCCACAACGTGCCGGGCGGCTGGGTGCGGGTGACGACCCGGTCGTCGCCGGGGCGGGTGGAGCTGGAGGTGGCCAACAGCGGCCCGGTGATCCCCCCGGAGGAGGTGCCGGCCCTGTTCGACCCGTTCCACCGCCGCGCCCGAGTGGCTGCGGAAGGGGCGGGGCTGGGGTTGTCGATCGTCCGCTCGGTGGCCCACGCGCACGGTGGGGAGGTGGCGGCGACGGCTCGGCCGGAGGGTGGTCTGGTGGTGGTCGTGACGCTGCCGTCGGCTTGAGGGTTGGCTGGGCCGCATCGCTGTGGCGTGCAGGACGGTTCGACCGCTACTCGCCGGCGTTGGTCCCCTCACGGCGCCTGCCCGTTTCTCCGCCGCCGTTTGCCCGTCCGTGCCGATGAACCTCGTCTCGGCGCGCAGGAATCCGGGCGGCGCCTTACTCTCCGGCTGACTCCACTGCGTTGGGCCTCTTCAACTCACCCGCGGACCGTCAATCCCCGACGAATATCGGATATTACGGCGCTTTTCGCCCCTCGATTCCCCTTATCCTGCCTTCGCGTCTTGACTTCATCAATGGTCTAGTCCAATAGTTTGTCCACCCTCGAACCCCACCGGGAGGACAGATCATGCGCAGAAGCAGACTGGCCGCCATCGGGCTCGCCGCCGCCACCTTCATCGGTACAGCTGTGAGTCTCGTGATCGGCGCGCCCTCCGCGACAGCGGCGCTGAGCAACAACTGGTACGCCGCCGCGCCGTATCTGATGCCCGTGAGCAACAATCCGCCCGATCCGATCACCGTGATGAACGCGACCGGGCTCAAGGCCTTCCAGCTCGCGTTCATCCTGGCGCCCAACGGCGGCGGCTGCAGCCCGACCTGGGACGGCACCTCGGCCGTCTCGTCCGACACCACCGTCGCGAACGTCATTTCGCGGATCCGCGGCGCGGGCGGCGACGTCTCGGTGTCCGTCGGCGGCTACGGCGGCACGAAGCTCGGCCAGACCTGCGGGAACGTCGCCGCGACGGCGGCCGCGTACCAGCAGGTCATCACCAAGTACTCGCTCAAGGCGATCGACTTCGACCTCGAAGAGCCCGAGTACGAAAACACCGCGGCCATCGCGAACGAGCTCGGCGCCGCGAAGACGTTGCAGGCCAACAACCCCGGCCTCTTCGTGTCGGTGACCATGCCGGGCACCGCGGCCGGCACCGGCTGGTTCGGCACGCAGCTGCTGGACCAGGCCAAGTCGATCGGCTTCACGCCCAACAACTTCTCGATCATGCCGTTCGACGGCGGCTTCAACGGCGGCTCGTCGCAGGTGTCCGCGCTCGAAGGCCTGCACGGCCTGCTGATGTCGCACATGGGCTGGGACAGCGCGACCGCGTACTCGCACGAAGGCTTCTCCGGCATGAACGGCAAGTCGGACGCCTCCGAGATGTTCTACACGGCTGACTTCCAGACCGTCTACGACTACGCGACCAGCCACGGCCTCGGCCGCTTCACGTTCTGGTCGGTCAACCGCGACCGCGCGTGCGTCGGCACGACCGACAACGGCGTCTGCAGCAACGTCCCGCAGAACGACTGGGACTTCACCAAGTTCAGCGTCCGGTTCGCCGGCGCGACCCCGCCGCAGACGACGCCGACCCAGCCGACCACCACGCCGACCACGCCGGGCAATGGCTCCTGCACCGCGGCGGAATGGGATCGCACCAAGGTCTACGTGAAGGACGACGTGGTCAAGCACAACAGCCACAAGTTCACCGCGAAGTGGTGGACCCAGGGCGAAGAGCCGGGCACGACCGGCGAATGGGGCGTCTGGGTCGACAACGGCGCCTGCTAGATCGTCTTGACCGAGCCGGGCCGGCCACCTCGCGGTGGTCGGCCTGGCTTTTCGGTTCAGAAGGTGAGGTGGGTGTTCTCGCGCTGGACCTCCGGGGTCAGCGCGGGCACCTCGACGACGTGCCGCCCGGCCTGCCGCAGCAGTTCGGTGCCCTGCGCGTCGACGAAGACGGGCGGCTCCCGCCACGCGAAGACGACCCGCGGGATCCCGGCGTCGAGGATCAGCCGGCTGCAGCTGCGCGGGTGCGAGCTGCGGTGGCTGCACGGCTCGAGCGAGCTGTACATCGTCGCCCCGGCCAGCCGGGGATCGCCTTCGCACTTGGCCAGGGCCGCTTCCTCGGCGTGGTTCAGCGGATCGCCCTCGCCGGAGTGCCCGGTCGCGATGACCTCGCCTTCGGCGTCGGTGACGACGGCCCCGACCCGGAAGGTGTGACTCGGCGGGCACTCGGCCGCGAGCGCGATGGCTTCCCGCAGGCGCCGGACGTCCCGGCCGGTCGGCTCGGCCGCGGCCCGGTAGCGGAGGATCGCCATCCCCTGAAGGTCTTCGACGCCGACGAGCGTCAGCGGACGCGGGTAGAGCCCGGGCCCGACGAACCGCGGCGCGTCCGGCTGCCCGACGAAGAACGGCGCGATCGCCAGCCGCAGCTCGTCGGCGAGGCCTTCGGAGAGGAACCGGGTGTGGATCCCACCGCCGCCCTCGACCAGCAGGTTCCCGATGCCGCGCGCCCCGAGGTCGTCTAGGACGCGCGAGAAGTCGGACGGATCCCCGGCGTCGACGACGGTGGCGACGTGCTTCAGCGCGTCGGCGGCTCCCGGCGGCGCGTAGACGATCTTTTCGGTGTCCCCGACGGTGAAGAACTGCGCGTCCGGGTCGAGCCCGCGGGTGGTGACGGTGACCTTGACGGGTTGTTCGGGCTTCCCCTGCTCCAGCCGCTTTCGCCGCAGCTCGGGCGAGCGCACGAGCAGCCGCGGGTTGTCCGCCCGGACGGTCCCGGCCCCGACGAAGATGGCGTCGGCCTCCGCCCGCAACCGGTCCACGACCGCGAAATCGTCCTCAGTGGACAGTACGAGCCGCTCGGGCGAGGTGTCGTCGAGGAAGCCGTCGAGCGACTGCGCGGCGGACAGCAGGACGTGCGGCCGGGTGATCACCCCGCCCAGTATGCCGTAACACGCCCGGCGATCGCGGCGTCTATCCGGCATGGGCACGCGCGGCTGGTACCACGAACGGACCCTCACCACGGTCGACACCGTCGGCCGGGAGGTACAGGTGTCGACCGGGCTCACCCGCGACCCGGAAGGCCGGCTGGTGGCGGCGATCGCGATCAGCGACGGCCCGACCGCGATCTTCCGCTACGCCAACGAGACCGAGAACCGGACCGAACTGCTGGACAACACCGAGCAGACCGTGAAGGTGCTGCGGCGGCTCGCGAGCGTGCCGCCGCGGATCTGACCGGGCTCAGGCGGGCAGGACCGCGTACTGGCGGACGTAGAGGTCCGTGTACGTCACCGGGCCGCGGGGGCCGGGGACCTTGTCCAGGTTGATGCCGGTTTCCGGGACCGCGAGCAGCTTGAAGCCGTCGAGGAGGCGGGTCGGGGCGTTCCAGAAGACCCCCGTGCCGGTGTAGCCGTCGAAGAAGGCGTCGGCGGCCGCGGGGTCGTCGGTGGCGATGCCCGCCGCCAGGCCCGACGTCTGCTCGTTGGCGATCTCGACGGCGTCCGCGAGCGCGCCGACCTTGGCGACCGTGACGGTCGCCTCGCGGTCGGAGTCCAGCGCCCACTCGTAGCCGATGGCGTGCTCGTGCGGCGCCAGCGAAGGCGTGACCCCCCGCTCGGCCAGCGCGTCGGCGATGCCCGGCCAGACGTCGTCGTGGATGCCCTCGTGGATGAGCAGCAGGTTCAGCCGGTTGCAGACGCCCAGCCGGTCGAGGCTCGCGTAGACGAGGTCACGCGCCTTGGTGACGTCCGCCCCGCGGTCGACGTACAGGACGCCCCCGCCGTCGGCGTGGGCCAGCGTGCGCACGCCGTGGACGGCCGCCTCGGTGGCCAGCGCCCGGGTGCTGTCGCCGCTGCCGCGCAGGATCACGAGCGGCACCAGGTTCGGCAGCCGCACCAGCGCGGACGCCGCCTCGCGCTCCACCCGCGGCACGAGCTGGACGCAGTCCGCGTCGATGCCGGCCTCGGTCAGCGCCGGGGCGATGACCACCTCGCGCAGCCGCTGGGCCGAGCCGAGCGCGGCCGAGCCGGTGCGCAGCACGCCGCCGTTGCGCGACTTGACCAGCTGCGACGCCACGTCGACGGTCACGTTCGGCCGTGCCTCGTAGTTCGCGCCGATCACGCCGACCGGCCGTCGCCGTTCGACCAGCTTCAGGCCGCCGTCCAGGGTGGACACGTCGACCGAGCGCTCCTGGTGCGGGGCGCCGGCGAGCAGCCGCAGCTGCTCGGCCATGCCGGTCAGCCGCTCCGGGGTGATGGTGAGCCGGTCGAGCAGACCGGCGCTCATCCCCTCGGCCTTCGCACGCTCGACGTCGGCCTGGTTCGCCTCCAGGATCTCGTCGCGGTGCGCGAGCAGCCTTTCGGCCATCCCGCTCAGCGCGGCGTCGACGGCTTCGGCGGAAGCGGCGGCGAGCGACGGCGCGGCCAGCTTCGCCGCCCGTGCGCACTCCTCCACGGCCTTGGCGACCTCGTCCATCGTTCGTCTCCCTCCGCGCGGACCAGCGAGAGACCAGTTTGCCGCATGGGCGCGGCTAGGCGGCCAGGGGCTCCAGCAGCCACAGCCCGCCGGCGATGAGGCAGCTGACCGTCGCCACGACGAAGACCAGCACCCACAGCACCGGCGGCACCGCGGTGAGCCGGCCCAGCTGGTCGGCGTCCGAGTCCCGGGCGTGGCCCCGCCGCCGCTTGACCTGCAGCTCGACCACCGGCCGCACGCCGCCGAACAGCAGGAACCACGTCACGAGGTAGCTGAATGGAGCCTGCACCTCGACCGGCGCGACGAACGCGACCAGCGCCAGCACGACAGCGCTCGCGACGACCGAGAACACCCCGTAGGCGTTGCGGACCATCACCAGCACGCCGAGCAGCAGCAGCGCGATCAGCACGAGGACCGTGCCGGCCAGGTCGGCGCCCAGCAGGCTGGCGAACAGCAGCCCGAGGACCGACGGCGCCAGGTAACCGGCCATCGCGGTGAAGGCCATGCCCGGCCCCTCGGGCTTGCCGCGCGAGACGGTGACGCCCGACGTGTCCGAGTGCAGCTTGATGCCCTGCAGCCGCCGCCCGACCAGCACGGCGGCCAGGGCGTGCCCGGCCTCGTGCACGATGGTGATGCCGTTGCGCGCCAGCCGCCACGGGCTGCCGCCGACCAGCACGACCAGCAGCGCCACCCCACCGGCGACCAGCGTGATCACGGCCGGGGTCTGGGCCTGCTCGAGCAGCGACGGAGTGGTGGCGGCCGCGCGGGCACCGCCGAACGCGAGTTGAACGGGCGAGCTCACCCGGACACCTCACCACAGGCGATATCTGGCTACTGTGAGTCCCCACCGCTGCGGGTTCCGGCCGCTCCGGTATTGGGTCGATACGGTCTCCTTCCTCGTGGTGCCGGTGATCAGGTCATCGGGACTCCCGCATCCGGGCCTCGCCTTCCACGCGGAACAGGAACGACACCCAGCTCCGGAACGGCGCCCACGCCTCGGCGATCGCCGCCAGCTCGTCCACTCCCGCGTCCGGGAGGTGGTACGCGTCGCGCATGATCTCGTGGAGGCGGGTCTCCGCCCGCGGGAACACGTCCGGATGGCCGGCGCCACGAATCAGGACCAGCTCCGCGCTGAAGCGGCCGATCCCCGGCAGGGCCTGCAACTGTTTCAGTGCCTCGTCCGCCGGCATCGCCCGCAACGTCGCCGCGTCGAGCAGGCCGTCGGCCGCCGCCTCGGCGATTCCTCGGAGGCGTTGCATCTTGGGGCCCGACAGGCCCGGCAGGTACTCCAGCCTCGCCAGCACCGCGGGTGCCGGGAACGACGTCAGCACGCTGCCGCCGACGTCGACCTCCGTGCCGTGACGCTCGGCCAGGCGACGGCGCAGCCGGACCGCCTGCGTCATCCAGATCCGGTGGCTCAGCACCGCCCAGCACGCCGCCTCGTACGGGGAGGCGAACAGGACCGGCCGCAAGCCCGGATGCATGCCCTGGACCAGGGACACCACCGGATCGCGGGCGCCGACCTCCGCGAACCCGGTGCCGTCGACGTCCAGCGAACACATCCGCCGCAGCTGCGCCCCGACCGCCTCCGTCAGCGACGGCGGGCCGTGGACCTCCACCGCGATCTCGCCGGGCGATCTCTGCCGCAGCACCGCTCCCACCGGCGTCCACTCGCCGTCGAGCGGGAACGCCACCCGGAGCGCGCCGGGCTCTGCTTCCGGCTGACCGGCGGGCGCGAAGCCGGTCAGGAACCGGGCCGCCGCGGCCAGGTCGAACTCTCCTCGTACCGTGATTTCGCTGCCCAGCAGGGAAATCGTCATCTGTCCTCCTCGGATCGGAACCTTGTCTGCGACGCTAGGCAGGACCACCGACAATTCCGGGCCTCGAACGCCTGAGCCCGCGGATTCTTCACTCGTTCGAGTGGCGCAGATTTGACATACTGCCGGTATCCGAGAGGAGAGCAATGCCGACCAAGACCGCGACCGAACGCCTCGAAGACCTGCTCGAGACGCCCGCGAAGACCGACGACGGCTACCTCGACCTGCTGGGCACCGCCAGCCAGGCCGGCCCGCCGACCGGCCTCACCCAGCGCCTGATGCGCACCGCCCTCCTCCCGCAGGTCTACGAGCGGTACTGGCGCCCCGCCCTCGGCCGCGCGCTCAAGGGCCCGCTCGGCCCGAGCATGGCCGGCGAAGTGAGGCTCGCGACGAAGCTCCTCGACCTGGAACCCGGCGACACGGCGCTCGACGTCGCCTGCGGCACCGGCCGGTTCACGCGCGCGTTCGGCGCGGCCGTCGGCCCGGGCGGGCTCGCCATCGGCCTCGACGGCGCGCGCACGATGCTCACCAAAGCCGTCGCCGAGAACGGGCCGGCATCGGTCGCCTACCTGCGCGCGGACGCCGTGCGCCTCCCGCTGCGAGAGTCCACTGTGGACGGCGTCTGCTGCTTCGCCGCCCTCCACATGTTCGCCGAGCCTGAAACCGCGTTGGACTCCTTCGCGCGCGTGCTGAAGCCCGGCGGCCGGATCGTGCTGCTCACGAGCGCCCGGCGCGGCTGGCAACCCGCGCGGGTCGCGGAGTCCGTCGGCGGGATCCTGAGCGGGCAGCGGATGTTCGACCGCGGCGAGATCGCCGCGAGCCTGCGCGCGCGGGGCTTCACGGACCTCACCGAGCGGTACGCCGGCGTCACGCAGATCGTGGCCGGCCGGCTGAGCTGAGCACCGCGGATTGTCGGAGCCTGCGGTTAGCATCGCCCCATGACCCACCACGAGCCCGTCCCGCCCGACGACAGCTACCTGCGTTCCCTGGTCGAGGCCACCGCCGACGCCGTCGCGGCCGCCGAACCGCTGTCCTCGCCGCACACCGGCGCGGACGAGGCGACGCGCGCCGAGGTGACCGCCGCGGTCGAGCGCGATTCACCCGATCTGGTGGCGTTGAGCCAAGATCTGCACGCCCACCCCGAGGAGGGGTTCGCCGAGCACCGTTCGGTGCGAGCCCTGGCGGACCTCCTGAAGCGCCACGGCCACGAAGCGACCGTCGGCGTCGGCGGGCTCGACACCGCGCTGCGCGTCAGCACGCCCGAACAGGATGGCCCGCACATCGCCGTCCTCGCCGAGTACGACGCGCTCCCCGGCCTCGGCCACGCGTGCGGCCACAACGTCATCTGCACGACCGCCGCGGGCGGCTTCCTCGGTGCCGCGACCGTCGCCGAACGGCTCGGCGGCCGCGTCAGCCTGATCGGCACGCCGGCCGAAGAAGGCGGTGGTGGCAAGGAGATCCTCGCCCGCGCCGGGGTGTTCGACGACGTCGACGCGGTGATCATGCTGCACCCGTTCAGCCACGACATCGCGCTGCACCCGTTCCTCGGCCGCCGTCAGCTGGAGATGGTCTTCCACGGTGTCGGCGCGCACGCGAGCGCCCAGCCGTTCATGGGCCGCAACGCGCTCGACGCCGCCGTCGCGGCCTACCAAGGCGTCTCGGCGCTGCGCCAGCAACTCCCGCAGAGCGACCGGGTCCACGGCGTCTTCACCGACGGCGGCGCCCGGCCGAACGTCATCCCGGCCCGGGCCGCGCTGCTGTTCTACCTGCGCTCCCAGAACCCCGAGACCCTGCGCGACCTCGCCGCGCGCATGACGTCGATCGCGGAGGGCGCGGCGGCGATGACCGGCTGCGGCGTCGAGCTGAAGTGGGACGCCCAGGCGGCCTACCTGCCGATCCGGTTCAACACCACGCTCGCCGGGCGGTGGACGGCCAACCAGGCCGGCACCGGCCGCAAGCCACTGCCGCCGGGCATCGTCCCGGAGTCGCTCACGGGATCGACGGACCTGGGCAACCTGTCCTACCGGATGCCGGCGCTGCATCCGATGCTCGCCGTCTCGGGCCCGACGGTCGCGTTGCACACCAAGGAGTTCGCGGCCGCGGCCGGTTCGGAGACCGGCGACGCGGGAGTCCGGGACGGTGCGCTGGGCCTGGCCCTGACGGCCGCCGACTACCTGGGCGACGCCGAGCTGCGGCAGGCCGTCCACGACGAGTTCGAGGCGGCGGGAGGAGCACTGGACGTGCCGTCGTTCTTCGCCTGACACCTGAGGATCGGCTGAGTTTTCTCAGCTGATTCTTCTCAGCAAAGCCTGAGGTATTTCCACAGGTTGCTCACAAGCACGGGCGCGAACCTAGTGACATGACCGAGAACGAGAGTCGGCCCGGCCCCGCCTCACCCGGTGGGCACCAGCCGCACCACAGCACCCAGCAGTACGGGCCGTACGCGCAGCAGCAGCCGCAGTACGGCTACCAGCAGCAGGCCGCGCCGAACCCTCTGTTCACGCCGCAACCGCCGCCGCTCCAGCAGCCGGGGCAGGCGCCCACGGCGCTGAAGACCAAGCCGCGCAAGGGCGGCCGCGTCGCGATGATCGTCAGCGCGACCGCCCTCGGCGCCGCGCTGGTCGGTGGCGTCGGCGGCGCCGCGATCGTCGGGCTCACCACGAACTCGGCGGACGGCGCGACGACGTCGGTGAGCACGCCGGCCGCGAGCGGGCAGACGGTCGCGAACTCGACCTCCGGCGACGTCAGCGGCGTCGCGGCGAAGGTGACGCCGAGCGTGGTCCAGATCAACGTCACCACCGACCAGGGCGAGGCCATCGGCTCCGGCGTCATCCTCACCGCGGACGGCCGGATCCTGACCAACGCGCACGTCGTCGACGGCGCCCAGAGCGTCGTGATCACCACGTCCGACGGCAAGAAGTACCAGGCCGGCGTGGTCGGCGCGGACACCAAGGCGGACATCGCGGTGGTCCAGGCCCAGAACGCGAGCGGCCTGACGGCGGCGTCACTGGGTGACTCCAGCAAGCTCGTCGTCGGCCAGGAGGTCGTCGCGATCGGCTCGCCGGGCGGGCTGCAGAACACCGTCACCACCGGCATCGTCAGCGCGCTCAACCGGAACCTGTCCGACATCGGGCAGGGCCAGCAACAGCAGCAGTCGCCGTTCAACCGGACCTCCAACCAGACCGAAAGCTCGCCCAGCTACACCGCGATCCAGACGGACGCCTCGATCAACCAGGGCAACTCCGGCGGCGCGCTGGTCGACGCCCAGGGCAACGTCATCGGCATCAACTCGGCCCTCTACAGCCCGGCGGCCTCGGCCAACGGCTCGGCCGGCAGCGTCGGGATCGGCTTCGCCATCCCGATCAACGACGCCAAGAAGATCGTCGACCAGATCGTGAACAACTAGGACGCGGACGGGCCGTGGTCGGGGCGGTCCGTCCTCACCCGCTTCGGGGAGCGGGGACGGCGAAGGCCGTTTCGAGAGTCAATCGGGGGCTCTCGAAACGGCCTTCGCGCTGTTCAGAGTTCGTAGCTGAGGACCAGCGTGTGGTTCTGCTCCGCGTCCATCTCGATGTTCGCGGTGCCGGAGATCCCGGCCAGCTCGCCCGAGCCCGAGCCGGTGAGGATCTTGAGCGTCAGGCCGGACTCGTCGGCCGAGTGGTGCAGGACGAAGGCACCTTTGCGGCCGTCGACCGAGACGGCGAGACGCTCGAAGGCGACGTACGCGCGCGAAGTCGCGTTGGACGCCGTCAGCATCTCGACGGTGCTCGTCCCCTCGACCGCTCCGGTGAACGTCTTGCCGATCGCCACCCGGGCGAACTCGGTGCCCGCGGCCTCGTCGGTCGCTTGCGGCTCCCACTTGTCGAGCACGAACGACGCGGTGGCAGTGCTGGTCATGGCGGATTCCCCTGTCTCGAAGGTGGCACCAGCTTCGCAGTGATACCTGACAGGAAGCGTCAGGTATTCGTCAGCGTTTCCGGTTGCCGAACAGGCCGCGCGTGATCTCCCGGCCCAGCGCGCTCGCCGCGGAGCGCATGAACGACTTCACCGCCGGGTTCTTCATCGCCGACTCGATGAACCCCGGATCGTCCTTCGCCTTCTCAGCCAGAGCCTCGGCGGGCGCCTGAGCAGGCGGAGCGTCCGGCGCGGCCTCGGGAGCCTGGGGGATCTTCGCGGCCAGCTTCTCGTACGCGGACTCGCGATCGATCGTCTCGGCGTACTTCGCATGCAGGTCCGACGAAGCGACGGCGGCGGCCACGGCTTCGGGACCGATCGAGCCCATCTTCGACCGCGGCGCCCGCAGCCGCGTCCACGCCACCGGCGTCGGCGCGCCCCGCTCCGAGAGCACCGTGACGATCGCCTCGCCGATGCCCAGCGACGTCAACGCCGTGTCGAGCTCGTAGAACTTCGTCTTCGGGTAGGTCTTGACCGTCTTGGCCAGCGCCGCCTGGTCGTCCGGCGTGAACGCCCGCAGCGCGTGCTGGATCCGCGCGCCGAGCTGCGAGAGCACGTTGTTCGGGATGTCCGTGGGCAGCTGCGTGCAGAAGAACACGCCGACGCCCTTCGACCGGATCAGCTTCACGGTCTGCTCGATGCGCTCGAGGAACGCCTTCGACGCGTCGTTGAAGAGCAGGTGCGCCTCGTCGAAGAAGAAGACCAGCTTCGGCTTGTCGAGATCGCCCTCCTCGGGCAGCTCCTCGAACAGCTCGGCCAGCAGCCACATCAGGAACGTCGAGAACAACGCCGGCTTCGCCTGCAGGTTGTCCAGCTCCAGCAGCGTGACGACGCCCTTGCCCTCGGGCGCGCGCAGCAGGTCGTGCACGTCCAGCTCGGGCTCGCCGAAGAAGTCCTCGCCCCCCTGGGCCTCGAGGTTGGACAGCGAACGCAGGATCACGCCGGCCGTGGCCGCCGACACGCCGCCGATGCCCTTGAGGTCCGCCTTGCCCTCGTCGCTGGTCAGGTGCGTGATCACCGACCGGAGGTCCTTCGTGTCCAACAACGCGAGACCGCGCTGGTCGGCCCAGTGGAAGATCAGCCCGAGCGTCGACTCCTGCGTCTCGTTCAGCCCGAGCACCTTCGACAGCAGGACCGGCCCGAAGCTCGTGATCGTCGCCCGGATCGGCGAGCCCTTCCCGCCGGTGCCCAGCGACAGGAACTGCACCGGGTAGGCCGTGCCCGCCCAGTCGTCGCCCAGCTCCTGAGAGCGCTTGCCGATCTTGTCGTTCGCCTCGCCGGCCGCGGCCAGCCCGGACAGGTCGCCCTTCACGTCCGCGAGCACCACCGGCACCCCGGCCGCCGACAGCTGCTCCGCGATCAGCTGCAACGTCTTCGTCTTGCCCGTCCCGGTCGCCCCCGCGACCAGGCCGTGCCGGTTCAGCGTCGCCAGCGGCAGGCGCACCGCGGCCGCGGCGTCCGTCTTGCCGTCGATCACCACCGCACCCAGCTCCAGCGCGGCACCCTCACTCGCATAACCGGCGGCGATCTCGCTCGCCGGCGACCCCTGATCCGTCACTCGCAGCTCCCCGATCGTGTGTCCTGCACCACACCGCGAGCGTAACGCGCCGTACGCGCAGGTAACGCCCCTCTTATCCCCGTGTCGGGTTAGGGTCACCAGGTGACCGACCGCCTAGTCTGGATCGACTGCGAAATGACGGGGCTCGACCTCGGCAAGGAAGCGTTGATCGAAATCGCCGCCCTCGTCACCGACGCGGAGCTGAACGTGCTCGGCGACGGAGTCGACATCGTCATCCACGCCGACGAGGAAAAACTCGCCGGGATGCCCGACGTCGTCCGCGAGATGCACGCCCACTCCGGCCTCACCGAAGAGGTCCGCGCCTCGAGCGTCACCCTCGAAGAGGCCGAACGCCGCGTCCTCGAGTACATCCGGGAGCACGTGCCCGAGTCCGGCACCGCGCCGCTCGCCGGCAACTCGATCGCCACCGACCGCGGCTTCATCGCGCGCGACATGCCGGCGCTCGACGCCTACCTGCACTACCGCCTGGTCGACGTCTCCTCCGTCAAGGAACTCGTCCGCCGCTGGTACCCGCGGATCTACTACGCCAAGCCGGAGAAGGGTCTCGCGCACCGGGCGCTGGCCGACATCAAGGAATCCATCGGCGAGCTCGACTACTACCGGCGCGTCGCGTTCGTCCCGCAGCCCGGGCCGACCAGCGACGAAGCCAAGGCCGCGGCCGCTGAAGTGCAGGAACAGTTGCAGAGGTAACCCCCTGCAATCCGCTTGAAGACACCCGCTACGATTACTGCCAGCGAGGTGATCGCAAGCGGATCCCCTCGGTAATGGTGGGCGTAGCTCAGCTGGTAGAGCACCTGGTTGTGGTCCAGGAGGTCGCGGGTTCGAAACCCGTCGCTCACCCCAACACCCCGACGTGGTCGGGCCCTTACGGGCCCTCCCCATGGTCGGGGTTTCGCCTTTTTGCGGGGCCGAGCCCCGCACCCCGCCGGGGGCTCGCCCCGGACCCCCGTCGTGCGTGGTCGCGTTGTGCCGTTGGTGGCAACCCTCACGACCGGATGGCTCAGCGTGCGGTCCGCCGGTTGCCGGTGCACCGTGTTCTGGTGGCACGTTCAGCACCGAAGACCAGGCGGAAGAAGAAGCTGCGGTACGAGGACATCACCGTCATCGACCGATCGCTGCTCAAGCGAGCGGTGGGAGCCGCGGCCCTCGGCAACGCCATGGAGTGGTTCGACTTCGGCGTCTACGCCTACATCGCCGACACCATCGCCGAGGTCTTCTTCCCGCCCACCGTCGCCCCCGGCGTCCGGCTGATCGGCACCTTCGGGGCGTTTACCGCCGCCTTCCTGATGCGACCCCTCGGCGGGCTCGTCTTCGGGCCCCTCGGCGACCGGATCGGGCGGCAGAAGGTCCTCGCCGTCACCATGATCATGATGGCCATCGGCACCCTGAGCATCGGGCTGATCCCGTCGTACTCCTCCATCGGGGTCTGGTCGCCGATCCTGCTCGTCGTCGCCCGGATGGTGCAGGGGTTCTCCACCGGCGGCGAGTACGGCGGCGCGACGACCTTCATCGCCGAGTACTCCCCCGACAAACGCCGCGGCTTCATGGGCTCGTGGCTCGAGTTCGGCACGCTGTCCGGCTACGTGCTCGGCGCGTCCGTCGTCACCGGCATGAAAGCCTGGGTCCCCCACGAGACGCTGCTCGACTGGGGCTGGCGCGTCCCGTTCCTGGTCGCCGGCCCGCTCGGCATCATCGGCCTCTACATGCGGCTCAAGCTCGAGGAGACGCCGGCATTCCAGAAGCACGCCGAAGAGGCCGAGAAGCGCGGCCGCTCCGGCGAGCCGTTCTGGAAGATGTTCACCGACTACTGGCCCGCGCTGCTCATCTGCGTCGGGCTGGTGCTCGTGTTCAACGTCACCGACTACATGCTGTTGTCGTACATGCCGACGTACCTGTCCGAGCAACTGCACCTCGACGCGACGCACGGCCTGCTGCTGATCATCGTCGTCATGGTCGTGATGATGCTGATCATCCTGGTCGGCGGCCGGATCACCGACAAGGTCGGCCGCAAGCCCGTGATGATGGCCGGCTGCGTCGGCTTCCTCGTGCTGTCGTGGCCGCTGATGCTGCTGGTCCACGACGGCGGCCTGGTACTGACCTTCCTCGGCCTGATGGGCCTCGGCCTGCTCCTGCTCTGCTTCGAGGTCTCGATGCCCGCGGCGCTGCCGGCGCTGTTCCCGACCGCGATCCGCTACGGCGCGCTGTCCATCGCGTTCAACATCTCCGTGTCGCTCTTCGGCGGCACGACCCCGCTGGTCATGCAGGCACTGATCTCGTCGACCGGCCACGACTTCTGGCCCGCCTGGTACATGATGGCCGCCGGGGCGATCGGCGCCGTCGCGGTCTACTTCAGTCGCGAGACGGCGAACAAGCCGCTCTGGGGCTCGGGGCCCGCGGTGGCGACCGAAGCGGAGGCGCGGGAGCTCGTCCGCGACTCCGCGAAGGACTAAGCCGCGTCGATCAGCAGTTCGGCCAGCGCGGCGGGCATGGTGATCATGCAGTCGTGCCCGGTCGGCAGCTCCCGCACCGGCTCGCCGGCCGGCACGGGCCGCCGGGTGATCCCGGACGGCTGGCCGCCGACGCAGTGGATGTGCGTGCGCGGGATCGCCTTCGCCGCCGGGTTGTCCAGCCGGACCGGTTCGGTGAGGCACTTCACCGGCTGGTCGGACAGCATCGAGCGCAGCCAGGCGACGTCGCCGGGATCGGTGACGCCGAACAAGCCGGCGGGCCCGGCCGGCATCGGGGGCACCCGCCAGCCGTCGACGGCGCCGTCGATCAGCTGTTTCGTGATGGGGATGACGTCGGCCGCGGTCTCGCCGTCTTCGGGGACCATGGCGTCGAGGAAAACCAGGCGCGCGATCCGCTCCGGGAGCCGGTCGGCAGCTCCCGAGATGACCATCCCGGCGTAGCTGTGGCCGACGAGCACGACGTCGCGCTCGCTCTCGAGGAGGCCGGCGATATCGTCGATGTGGGTGCCGAGCCCGACTTCCGGGCTCAGCAGGTGGGCGCGGTCGCCGTAGCCGGTCAGGGAGGGCACGATCACGCGGTGCCCGGCCGACTCCAGCAGCGGGACCACGCGGTCCCAGCAGCGTCCGTCGTGCCAAGCGCCGTGTACCAGCAAGAATGTGGACATGGAACGATCTTGTTCACTCGCGGCGCGCCAGGCAATACGGCACTAATTGGTGCCCCGGTTCTCAGGAGGTAACCATGGAGGACCCGTGCCGGGCCCGCGAAGTCCTCGGGATCGTCGGGGACAAGTGGGCGCTGCTGGTCGTGCGGATGCTCAAGGACGGGCCGCGGCGCTTCACCGAGCTCAAGCGGTCGATCGACGGGATCAGCCAGCGCATGCTCACGGTGACCCTGCGCGACCTCGAGCGCGACGGGATCCTGACCCGCACGGTCGTCGCCGTCATGCCGCCGCACGTCAGCTACGAGCTGACGGCGATGGGCCGGACGTTGCGCGAAGCCACCGCGCCGCTGCTCGAGTGGAGCATCACGCACATGCCGCTCATCGCGAAGGCCCGCGCGGAGTACGACGACCGCTAGTTCGCGGCCGTCGTCCACTCGTCCCAGGACAGCTGCCAGACGCTCCAGCCGTCGGTGGGCTCGAGCTTCGGGCCGCCACTGTTCTGGACGGTGACGATGTCGCCCTTCCTCGACGCGTCCATCAGCCACTTCGTGTTCTCGGTGGACAGGTTGAGGCAGCCGTGGCTGACGTTGCTGTGCCCCTGCTGCCGCACCGACCACGGCGCGGAGTGGTAGAAGATGCCGCTGTAGGACAGGCGGATCGCGTACTGGACGTAGGTGCTGTAGCCGCCGGGAGCGTCCTCGGGGACGCCGTAGGTGGCGGAGTTCATGGTGTAGCCGGTGTGCTCGCTCATGACGGTGTAGGTGCCGGCCGGGGTGTTGTGGCCGGGCTTGCCCATGGAGGTCGGCATGGTCTTGACCTCCTTGTCGTTGATCGAGACGGTCATCTGGTGCGTCTGGCCGTCGGCGACCGCGACGAGCTTGTCGCCGATGGTGCCGGTGAGCTTCTTGTCCTCGCGGCCGTAGCTGCCCTTGCCGAGCGCCTTGCCGTAGACGGCGGCGTCGACGGTGATCTTGGTGCCGCTCTTCCAGTAGGCCTTCGGCCGCCAGGTCACCTGCTTGTCACCGGACCAGCGGAAAGCACCCTCGGTGGCCGGCTCGGCGGTGACCTTGAGCGCCTTCTCGGCGGCGGCCTTGTCGGCGACGTTCCCGCTGAAGGTGAAGATCAGCGGCATCCCGACGCCAACGGTCTCGCCGTCGTCGAGGTTCACCGAGACACCGAGCTGCCGCGCGGGCTTGACGGTGGTGAAGCTCGTTTCGGCGCTGACCGGCTTCCCGTCGGAGCCGGTCGCGGCGGCGGTGAGCCGGTAGGCCTTGTTGTAGCCGAGCGGCTCGGCGGAGTCCCACCCCGAGCCGTCGGCCCGCGCCTTCCCGGCGACGACCTTGCCATCGGCCCCGGTCAGCTTGACCTCGCCGACCTTCCCATCGGCAACGGCAACGCTGACGGGCTCCCCGGGCGCGACGTCCTTGGCATCCTTGGCAAGGCTCAAGGTGAGCACAGCGGCCTTCGGCGCGGGCTTGGGCGCACTCGAGGACGCCGTCTCCTTCGGAGGTTCACCCGAAGGGCTACTGCTGCAGCCGGCCACCGTGAGGCCGATCACCCCCGCGGCCACCAGCAGCCGCACCCCAGCACTCGTCATGCCCACCCGCCTGTTTCGCCGTCGATGTCCGACTACAGTGTGCCCGACCAGCCGCGACACCGGGACGGCAACGCCCGAACTCGTAGACGGGACCCCCCTGAAAGGGGCTCGGAACCGGGTGCTAATCTTTTCCACGTCGCCGAGGGAAACCTCCGGCAGACACCGGCGCCATTAGCTCAATTGGCAGAGCAGCTGGCTCTTAACCAGCGGGTTCGGGGTTCGAGTCCCTGATGGCGCACACCCCACCACCCCAGGTCGATCCGCATCGGCCTGGGGTTTTGTGGTATCTGGAACCTCTTCGTCCGCTTGGGCACTGTCCACTGTGGTCGTTCGGGAGCCCGAGAGCGCAGGCCGGGTGCACAGCCTTCCGCGGGATTGCCCCAGCCGGCTTCCGCGTAGCGTCGGCAGCCACTTCTTCACCGACGTTCTTGTAGAGATCCATCGTCACCTTGATCGACGAGTGCCGGAGCATGTGCTGGATCACCTTCATGTCCACCCCGGCGCTCAACGCCAAGGTCGCCGCGCCGTGGCGAAGGCCGTGCAGGGTGATCGGGGCAAGCCGGCCAGCTTGATCAACCAGGTGAACTCGTCAACGACATCAGCGGGGTGCAGAGGGCTGCCGTCGGGCTCGGTGCATAGGAGATCGTGGTCGACCCCATCGTCGCCGAGGTGGCTTGGCCTCGTCCTGACGGGCGTTGTGCGAGGAGGACCAAGACGGTGTCCGAGTCGAGCGCGACGATCCCCTCCGACGAGGGGGGCTTTGGCTTGCTCTGCCCGGTCTCCCACCCGTACTGCACGATCTGATTGGCCACCTCGATGCAGGCGACGTCCAGATAGGTGTCGGAGCGACGCTGACCACAGCCCTCTCCGCGGCGCAGACCGGTGTAGGCGATGAGGTGATAGAGGGCGTAGAGCGGGTGGTTGACGATGAAGTCCAGGAACTGCCTGGTCTGCTCCGCCGTCCACACCATCACCGGATAGGGCACTTCGCCAGTCCGGCGCCACTTCGCCACTCGCTCCGGGGTCCACAGCTTCGGCTTCTGCCGGACCGCCGGCGGTAGCTCGACCAGCTTCGCGACGTTGTGGGTCAGCAAGCCCTGGTCCACGGCGGTACATATTCCGGCTCACCGTGCGC
This sequence comes from Amycolatopsis sp. NPDC114504, assembly GCF_055633595.1. NCBI lineage: Bacteria > Bacillati > Actinomycetota > Actinomycetes > Pseudonocardiales > Pseudonocardiaceae > Amycolatopsis > Amycolatopsis sp. NPDC114504. The sequence goes on from NZ_JBVKDU010000003.1 coordinate 210,041, forward strand.
TTCTTCAACGTCAGGAAGGCATCGAACACCTCATCCATCAAAGGGTGCTCCAGCACTTGCGCCCCGGCGCGAACGAGACGACGTACCGCGTCGAATTCAGGCAGCGGCTGCTTCTGCGAGATCAGCCCCGCGAGCAAGTCCCCGATCTTGCGCAAAGTCTCGGTGGGTGTGGGTGATGCCGTGGCGGGCGAAGAACGCCCTGGCGCGGCGCAAGAACCCGATCGCGGTGCGGGCTTCTCACCAGGCAGGGCTTCGGTGTAGGCCAGGCGGGAGTAGCCGTCGACGACGGAGTGCAGGTAGGTGTAGTGGGCCCGCCGACCTTGGGTTTTGCCGCGAGCGACGTGTCGTGCGTGTTCGCTGTCTTTGCCGTGAACGCGCCAGCCACCGCCGTCGGCGATCTGGCCGGCCTTCTTAACATCGAAGGGGACCATATGCCCGGGCCAGCGGGCGATGATCCGCTGTGGTGCCCGGTGGGTGGCGCCGGTCGGGTCGAGGAACCGACGCCGGTTCAGGCCCAGCCGCAGCAGATGGCGGCCGACGGTTCGCACCGAGATGGTGATGCCTCGGCAGCGAGTTCGGTGACGGTTCGGCGGGCGGAGTACTTCCGTTGCCGGCGCAGTTGCTCGATCCGGGTCACCACCTCGGCGAGGGTGGCTGTGAATTGGCGGTGCGAGACGCTGAACGCCCATTCTTCACGGTCGCTGTCACTCCGACGAAGGCGCCGGGCTTCACTCGACACCATCCGACACGCCAGATCGCCGTGCCTAACCAGCAAGATGCGAAGCGGTATCCGGGAACACGTAATGGACGTCCGAACCCCGGTCGAACAGGCGCCACTGCTCGATCGGGCCGCCGGAGGCCGGAAAGACCTCGATCACGACGCCACCTGTCAGCTCCAGCGTTATCGTTCCTGCCCGGCCCAAGGTCGCCGTATCGACGATGTACTCGACGGACTTGAAACGCTCGCTGACCTGACGAGCCCTTTTGTCGAACATCGTCTCGTTCTTGCGGTAGGCCTCTTGCGGGTCGGCGTCGGACTTTCCGGGGTAGGCCATGTCCACCGTGCCGAACCAGGTTGACTCGCCACGGCACACTCGGAACGGACATTGCGCGTGCAACCAGGTTTCGACCTCACCACGGGTGAATCCGACTTCGGCGATGTTCACCGTTCTGCTGAAGCCGATCACCCTGGCCGACACCAGTTCGGCCAGGGCGGCCTTCAACTCATCGACCGTCGACAGCGGACTCATCCTCCACAGAACAGGTGCAGGCCTTCACGGAGAATTCCATTGTAGTCGAGTCCGCGGTGGCTGATCGCGTCGTGCCAGGTCCGCCGGTCCGCCTCGGTGAGGCGCTTACCGAGCTGGGAGGCACGCCGCTGGATCTCCCGCCACGCGCTGTCGGCTTGTTCCTGCTGGACGTCCCGGCTCTTCGACGTGCGCCAGCCGTCGTCGTCGTCATCGTCGCCCGGATCCCACTCCATGTCTTCGAAGCGGCCGAGGCCGCCGGCCATTGCGGCTGTCATGCCACCGGCGGCTGCGCCGGCCGCGCCGATCACCGCGACGGCGCCCACGTCGATCGCGATCGCGCCACCGACCCCGACGGCGATCGCGCCACACGGTTCGAGGATGGCACACGCGCCGATGGCCAGCGCCGCACCGGCGACCATCAGGCCGGCGGTGAACGAGCTCCAGAAACTGCGGCCTGTCGGATCGGTGTAGATAAGTGGGTTGCCGCCGGTGTAGGCGTATGGCGTGCGGGTCTGGTCGACGAGGGGGTCGACGGTCAGGAACTGCGCCGTCCCGGGGTCGTAGTACCGGGCGCGGAGGTAGACCAGCCCCGACTCCGCGTCGGTGTACTGCCCGCTGTACTGCAGTGGAGTCCGGGCGGTGCCCGCGGCGGTCGCCCGGCCGTACGGGGTGTAGGCGTAGCTGCCGGCGACGGCTCCGGCGTTGTTCAGCAGCGCGACGGTCGAACCCACCTGGTCGTGCACGTACCAGAAGGAGCCGCTCGCGCCGACTTGTTCGATGGGGGTCCCGCCGGGGCCGTAGATGTAGCTGTTCGTCCCGTCGTTCAGGAGGTTCGGCGTCGCTTCGGCGTCCCAGATGAACGGGGTGGTGGCCCCGGCGGCCGTCTTTGAGACGCGCAGGTCGTCTCCGTCGTAGGTGTAGGTCGCCGAGGTGGGCCCGGCCAGGCTCGTCAGCCTGCCGACCTGGTCGTAGCCGTAGGTTGCGGAGCCGGCCGTCTTGCGCTCGCCGAGGTTGTCGAAGGTGTACCCGGTAGCGCCTGCAGGAACCGTTCCACAGCTGGGATTGCTCACCGTGCCACTCGGCTGCGACCAGCACAGCTGGCCGGCCGGATCGAACGCCTGAGTGACGGTGCCGACTGTCACCGGGTTGTTCGCCGCGTCGTTCGCGTAGGTGCTGCCGCCGTCCGAACCGAGCTGTTCACGGACGGAATAACCGAAGTTCTGGGACGTCGAGCCGGTCGTCCGGGCTGACAGCTGGCCCATGGGGTCGCGGCCGAACGTCATCGATACCGCCGTGGCGGTCCCTGCCGCGGCCGTGGTGCCGGTGAGCGCATCGGTGTCGTCATACCCGTTGGTGACCGTGATTCCATCCGGGTAGGAGGTGGTCTTGACGGCGTTGTCGTTGTCGTAGCCGAACGTTGTCTTGTTGGTGTTCCAGTCGGTCACGGTCTTCAGCCGCTCGGCGTCGTCGAAGGTGCGCACGACCGGCGTGGTCTGGCCGGGGTAGGTGATCGAGGTCAGGTTCCCGTTGTCGTCGTAGCCGTAGCCGACCACGGTGCCGGAGCCTTGCTTCTGTGAGGTGATCTCGCCGAACGTGTTGTAGGTCCAGGTCGAGGTGCCGGTGCCGTCGGTCATCGATACCCGGTGGCCTGCGGGGTCGTACCCGTAGGTGACGCCCGAGGTCACTCCGTCCGAATAGGACACTGTCTTCGGCTGACCGGCCGCGTCGTAGCCGATGGTGACGACCCGGCCGGCCGGGTCGGTGGTCGACAGTGCCCGGCCGGCCGGATCGAGGTGCGAACTGGTCGTGCGGTTGTCGGCATCGGTGCGCGAGTTCTTGCGTCCCTGGCCGTCGTAGCCGTACGTCGTCTTGGCGTTGAGGCCGTCGATGGTGTCGGCGACAGTCCCGTCCGGGTTGTGGTCGGTGGTCTGGGTGGTGTTGTCCGCCTGCGTCACCTTGCCCAGTTGGCCGACCGGGTCGTAGGCCGAGGTCGTGGTGTGGTGGTTGGCGTCGGTTACCGAGGTCTGGTTGCCGTCGGCGTCGAAGCCCGCAGACGTCTGATGGCCGAGCGGATCGGTGGTCAGGGTGACGTGGCCGTGAGCGTCGTGCCCGTAGGTCATGCACCCCTTCGCGGGCGGGGTGCAGCCCGGGGCGACGCCGGCGGCGACGCCGTTTCCATCCACAGTGGACGTGTGCAGGCCGGTCTGGGCGTCGTAGCCGAACCGGGTCTTGTCTCCGGCACCGTCGGTCACCGAGACCTTGTTCCCGTAGCCGTCGTATTCGGTGGTGGTCGTCTTGCCGTTCGGATCGGTCGTGCGAGTGCGGTCGCCGGGGTGGGCGGCGTCGTCGTAGTAATAGTTCGTGGTCCGGACCGGTGCTGGGCCGAAATTGCCGGTGGTCGATTCGACCACGTTGTTGGCACGAGTGACCGTCGTCGACGTCGGCGCCCGTGCCCCGGTGGCCCCGGCGGGGATGTGGTCGGCCTGGTCGAACTGACTGATCGTCGCGACGCCGTCGGGGTCGATGGTCTCGACGAGGTTGCCGGCGTCGTCGTAGACGTAGTCGGTGGTGAATCCGAGAGCGTTCGACTCCGAGGTTCGGTTGCCGTGGTCGTCGTAGGTGAACGTCTGCAGGTTGCCGTCCGGATCGGTCAGGGTACTGACCCCGAGGGTGACCGGGTCGTAGGTGTACGACGTCGTTCCCGCGTCGGGCGTGCCGTAGCCCTTGGTTTCCGAAACCAGCAAGCCGTTCTGGTAGGTGTCCAGCTTCCGGTGCCCGGCCGGGTCGGTCACCAGGGTCTGCCCGGCCGCGAGAGCGCCGTCCGGGCCGTAGGTGAACGTCGTGGTGTGCCCGTTCGCGTCGGTCTGGGTGTGCACGCGTTCGGCGCTGTCGTAGACCATCGACGTCGCCGCCGACGCCGGTCCCGCAAAGTTGGCCGGCGAGCGCATCGACGTCATCAGGTGGTTGCCGTCGTAGCCGTACTTCGTGTGGTCGTCGTCCTTGAGAACCGGTGTGCGCGTGGTGCCGATCCCGTAGACGTCCGTGAGGTTGCCGCCGGCGTCGTACCCGTAGGTGACCTGACGCCCGGCGGTGTCGGCGAGACCGGTGATGTGGTTGCCGGTCCAGGTGAGGGTGTACTTACGGTTACCGGGATCGGTGATAGTGGCGAGGTGGCTCGAGCCGTCGTAGCCCAGGGTCGTCTGGTAGGACGGCGAGGCCTTGCTCCCGGCCAAGTCGGTCTCCGCCGTCAGGTGTCCGCTCGCGGCGTCGAAAGTGAAGATCTGGCTGCCACGCCGGGTATAGACGTACGAAGAACCGGACTTCACCAGTGTCGCGTCGAAACGGGGTGCCGTGGGCGAGTAGCTGCCGCCGCTGCCGACGAACGTAACGGCCGACCCGTCCTCCTGTTTCACGGTGACGTTCCCGGTCGAGCCGTCCGTTGCTGCCGAAAGGTTGTAGGAGAAGGTCCAGCCCCACCCGAACGGACCGTCGGCCGAAAGCGCCTTGTTGGGGCCGTTGGGGTCGGCGATGCTCTCCGCGTAGGTGCGGTTGAAGTTCAGCGCCACGCCGCGCCCTGGTGTGGCAAGGTCGGTGAAGCTGTCGCCGAAGTAGCCTGTCGAGGTGTCGACCGGGTCGCCCGCGGTGCGACGAGCGCAGCCGCAGGCGATGTAGGCCGGGTTGGAGCCCTTGGGCGCGTCCTGGATGCCCGGTGGGCCGCCGATCGGCTGGCCGGGAGTACCGCCCTGGGGGACGAACGCGATCGCGTCGAAAGCGACGTCGAAGTCCGAGTAGCCGAATCCGCCCTGGTCGGCCGAGCTGCCGTTGTTGTTCAGGGTGACGTTGCCGCCATTCTGCATGGCGAACGTCCCGATGGTCACCCACTGCTCGGAGTTCCACGCCTGGTTGACCCGGATCTTCCACGGTGAGACGCCCCCGCCGGGGTTGATGTTGTAGACCACGTTGGTCGCCTGGGCGCCGAGGCCGGGCAGGTGCAGCTTGACCTTGTAGTACTGCAGTGACGGCAGGTTCGGCGTCCACACCCCGGTGTTGATCAGGGCCGGATTCGAGCCGTCCTCGGTGTGGGTGAACAGGACCCGTCCGCCGAGGCCGGTGCCGAGCTGGTGGGTGTCGATCGCGCCGATCGGGTCGCCTGCGGAGTTGGTGCCGTAGGTGTAGGTGAACGTGCCGTTGTCCGACCAGTTCGCGCTGCCACAGCCCTGCAGGTTCAACCGGCTTGGCTCGTCATCGACGATGATCGCGCCGCTCGGCACCTTCGAGGTGTCCTGGCTGCAGGTGGGCGGGTTCTGCGTCGGGTTCGCGGGTTCAGTTCCGCCCGATACGGCGTAGGGACTGGTCGCGCACGTCGTGGCGCAACCGGGGATCCACGTCACCGGGTTGTGCCACCAGCATTGGAAGTCGTCCAACATGCAGTGGCTCGCGCCCGGGTTGGACGTGTTGGTGGCGTTGGGGTCGCACTGGTTGGCCGCGAGGGAGCACATCGCGGTGAAGGGCGCGGGCTGCACCCAGTGCTGCCCGCCGTTGTAAGTCGGCTTGGCGTACGCCGCGCTGCCGTAGCGGATCAGCGGGCTCGCGGTCCAGCCGAGCACGCGTTCCTGGTAGGGCCAGCTCGCGGGGTGCGCGGCGTCGGCGTAGGTGTCCTGCAGGTACGGGTCGCGGTTGGGCGGGTAGTCCAGGTTGGCCGGGTTGTTGGTCCAGCCCAGGCCCCAGGTGCCGTGCGGGCCGGTGCAGGACGGGCCGGGCGTGCAGCCGGTGGTGTTGCCGTTGGCCGCGTTCGGCTGGATGCCGGAGTTGTAGGCCCAGGCCGCGAAGTACCAGTTCTCCAGGTAGCGCGGGTCGGCGTTGTTCGCGGTGATGCCCGCGGTGTAGAGCTGGTTCCAGGTGGTTTCGAGGATCTGCAGGCCGGCGGCGATGTTCTCCTGGTAGTCGACCGCGACCTTCCACTGGCCGTGCTCGGACAGCGAGTGGTCGCCGATGTGCATGCCGTCGGTGACCTGGCTGATCCCGTACCCGCAGTCCGACGCGGCGTAGTTGATGGAGACGATGTCGCCGCCGGCGCCGTAGTAGCTGGCGATCAGCGGGTCGCCCGCGGTGCCGGCGGGGGCGTGCCAGGAGGCCTGGGACCAGTTCGACTCCTGGGCCATGATGCCCTCGAAGATCGACCGCGGCACGGTGTTCGTGCCCCCGGACGGGTGCGACAGCGGGATCAACGGGAAGTCGCTGTTCGGCGCGTACGCGACGAGACCCATGTTCCCGAACCCGGCCGGACGCGTGTACGCGCTGCCGGTCAGCAGGCCCTGCTCGGCCAGTTGCACCGCCCAGTTGACCTGTGCCGGATTCGGCTGCATCACCTGCCGGTTCGAGTTCAGCGGCGGCACCGCGCACTTCGGCGACTGCGCCTGAGTGGTGTTCGGAGCAGCGTTCGCAGCCGGGGCAGCATCCGCCTTCGGGCTCAGCCGGTTCACGCGCGGTGGCTGAACCGCGCTTCCGGAAGCTGCCGCATAGGTGGGCACCACGGTGAAGACCCGAGCGGCACTCGGCGGGACCGCGGGTGAGAAGACCTGGCCCGTCTTCGTCGCGAGGACAGCGGGTGCGGATTTCTGCCCGTCGGAGTCCGGCCCCAGTAGTGCGTCACCATCAAGCGACGCCGTCGAAGCCCCACGGGCGAGCTTGGTGTCCGCGACAGCCGTGACGTCGGCCGCGGCCAGCACTCCCGCGTCGGCCGCGGTGGCGCCGGACAGGACAGCGTGCCCGCCGCGGCCCTGGGACAGCTGCACGCGGGCGAGGTCGCCGGTGCCCAGCGTCGTGACGACGCCGCCGTGTTCGTGGGCCGCGGTCGTGACCTTGGTGCCGGGGGCGGTGTGCAGGAAGCTCACCCCGCCGTCAGCCGACGGGCGCACGTCGTAGACGGATCCGGGCAGGGACGCGATGATGGCCGGGTTTCCCATGGCGGGCACGGAAACCAGGCGGCCGCCCGCGACACCGACGATGCCGGTCCGGGTCGGCACGGCCGAGGTGATCTGTCCCGGCGCGGTGATCGAGCCAGTGATCTTCCCCGCGGCGAGGTCCGCGGTCAGCAGCTTGGTCTTCTGGCCGGTCGCGACGGTGAACACGGCGTCGTCCCCGGCCCCGCAGCCGGGCGAGTAGTACTTCAGGCCGACGCCGCCGGCAAGCGCGTGCACCGCACCCGAGGCGAGGTCGACGGAGTAGGCGAAGGCGCCGTGGTCGCGGGCGTCCTGGGTGTTCACCGCCGAGGCGGGCAGGATCGCCAGCGCGGCGAACCGGCCGTCCCCGGACAGGCACTGGTAGCCGGTCCAGGAGGAGTCGTCGAACCCGGCCGGGTGGATCAGCGCGGCCTCCTGCCAGGCAAAGCCGCGGCTCTCCCGGCCGACTTCGAGGTGGTAGCCCTGCGCGTCACCCCAGCCGTCGACAGCGATGTCCGCGGACTTCGCCGCGTTCGGGCCGAAGTCGGCCGCCTTCGCCGACACGGCGGGGTCGGGCCTCGCGGCGGCCATCGGCATCGCCTGCACGGGCGAAACCACGCCGGCCGTCAATGCGACCACGCTCAAGAAAAGAGTGAGAACCCGGGCAAATCGGAGCGAAAGCCGAGTGACGGATCTTTTGCGCGCGCCAAAGGACAAACCGGGCATAGCAAACCTTCCCCCAGGCAGCCTGCAAAGAGGCACTCAAGTCAGCTTGCCGGGGAACCCGGGGCCGCAGAAGAAATCTAACGCTCCTCAGGACTGCACCCATCAGCCGTTGGGGTGAAGTTTTCTCCACGGATTCAAAACCCGTGATTCACGTACATTGGTTTGTCTTTACCTTTTGCGGCGCTACGTACCGGTACGACGAGGTACCGGTTACGCGACGTCTCAGCAGCACCGGCGGGCACTCTCTGCCACAGGAAAGGTCACCGACTGCTGACCATGACCGTGTAGTTCGTGGTCGGCACCATCAGCGTGCTCGCCATCCACGGGATTGCTTCCTCATCGGAGCGCTCGCCCGCGCGGGACGACGTCGATCGTCTTCAGGCTGCTCGCGATCAACCGGACTGGCAACCAGCGACGAAGACATCGTCCTGACGATCACAGTCACCTGCGTGCTCGGCAACGTGGTCCTGCACGGTATCGGCGTAGCGCAGATCACGCCGCAGACAAAGCGCGACGACATCCCGTGTGCTGTGGCGACCGGTGTCCGCCTGGTAGATCCGGCCGAGGTCCAGCCGGAGGTCCGATCGGGGGCACCGGCGAAGTGACCTCGCCTAGGCCGACATCATTGATGGACGGCTTCGATGCGCCGTACGGTACAACGGTGCGGTGACCGAGCTGTCGCTGAACTACAGTGACTTGATCCGGCGCTTGGACGTGCCGTTAAGTTCCGCGGACCTCGGCCGAGTGCTCCTCGATGCCGTTTCGGAACACTACGCGACGCACTGGCCCGACTGCGCTCTGGTCGAGCTCGACCAGGCCGGGGCGACCTACCTCTTCGATCTGGCCGGCCCACCGCGGGAAGAGCGCACCGTGGCCGCATGGGCGATTACGCCGGCCGCGGTAGCCCGACGCGACGTCTCCTACCAGCGCGGATTTCCCCTTTCGCCCAGCGAAGATGGGACGCTGGTCGATCGTGGGCACGTCATCCCTCACCTGTCCGGCGGCGAGTTCGGGCCGAACATTTTCCGGCAGCACCGGGCCTTGAACCGCGGTTGGTCTCAATAGGGCAAGCGATTCAGGGCGCAGGAGCGGGAAGCGGCCACACCCGGCGCCTTCTACTACGCCCGCTTGCTTTACCAAGACCGGACGGCGTATCCCACTGAGATCGAGAGCGGCCTGCTCCGCGGCACCGAACTGGTCGACGCACTGGCGATCGAACTGGGTGCCCCGCCTCGAAGCCCACCAACGATGGCTGACTGCAGCACTTGCAGCGCGAGGGTTGGATGAGATACCCGATTATGCGACGGCTCCCCCGCAATCGATCAACGAATTCGGCGAGGGACTGCGCATGCCGGCTTTCCGCTGGGACCTGAGCCGCCAGGGCCTCTTGATCGCGATGGTGGCGTCGTATAACGCATCCGGCAACCGCCGTTCCGGGCGACCGATGTCGCGCGCGACGCTGGGCCGCGTCATCGCGACCTTGTCTCGGACGATGACCACTGGCCTTGGACCCGTCGTTCACGACAACACGATGAACGCGCTTCTGAAGCTGGTCAAAGACATCCTCACCAGCACTCCCAACACCGTCCGCGCCCTCGCCGCCGTCGTTGTCGTAGCCTGCACAGTCATCACCGGAGTGTGGTGTTTTGGTCTCGATCTCGATGTCGGCCCAGTGCACATCACCGGACGGGACATCCCGGCCACGGTCCACTCCGAGGACACTCCAGCCTGCCGAGCTGATGTTCGCCACCGGCTACAGGCGGATGCCGAACACGAACCCCAGCCAGACCACCCACCGACCGGATCGGCGACGCTGCGATGAGTCTTCCGCAGTTCAACCGTCGCGAGGTGTGTGCCGCGCCGAGAGCGACCAATCCGGTACAGACACACCGAACGGACAGGGCAAGGTCTTGAGCAAGCCAGCTACCGAGCCGCCTCATGTCCGCTCGGCCTTGCTCTCCGGTTCGGCAGCTTTCCGAACGCTCCAGCCGGACCAATCAAGGAGCGCTGACGACGGGATTGGACCGGGCGACATGACTCGGCAGTTGCGAGCCCGAGGGGGAGCCCGGGAGCGCATCGACGCGACGACATACCCCGACACCACTACCGCTCGGCGGACGAGGAAACGACCTTTTCCGGCATCACTCGACGCCATCCGGCACAGACGGGTGAGGACTCTTAACCAGCGGGGTTCGGGGTTCGAGTCCCTGATGGCGCACACCCCACCACCCCAGGTCGATCCTCATCGGCCTGGGGTTTGTGGTAGCTGGAACCTCTTCGTCCATTTGTGCACTGTCCACAGTGGTCACCTGCGAGCGCAAGGTTCGGCGTCGGCGGTCAGGACCTGGCGGCCGTCTGGAGGCGCGCGTTGCGGGTTGTGATCGCTTCCCATGTTGCCGGCACCACCAAGTCCGCGCCGCCGTTGACGAAGGCTTGGGCGGTCGCTACGTACGGGCGCTGGCGGCTCTCGTAGCGCTTGAAACCTGCCGTGAGGTCAGACTCGTCCAGTTCCTCCGCCAGGAAACTCTTACCCAGCAACGCAAGGGACGTTCCCCGGCCCGACAAGCCTGATGCCGCGTGGGCGGCGTCGCCTATCAGGACCACTCGGCCTTCGTGCCAGGTTGGCAGGTGGATCTGGCTTGCCGCGTCGAAGTACAGCTCTGGGTCCGCCTTGGCTGCCTCGATCAGCTCGGGGATTCGCCACTCGTCGTGGCCCGCGAATGCCTCCGCGAGGATCTTCTTCTGGGCCTTCAGATCTCGGTAGTCGTAGTCGATCGGGTCTGAGCGGAACAGGAACACCGCCAGCGCGCGGTTGCCGTAGCGCATGATGCTTGCCATGTGGCCCGGGAAGTTGTACGTCGGGTTCGGACCTTCCTGGCCGGCCTCTGCAGGCAGGTCCGCGATCGCCGCGTACACCCCGAGGTGCTTGGCGAAGTCGGACTCGGGGCCGAACGTCAGGCGCCTCACTGTGCTGTGGAGGCCGTCTGCGCCGATCACCATGTCGAACCGCTCGGTTCCGCCTGAAGCGAAGCGCACGTCGATGCCGGTGCCGTCGTCCGTGAGCTGCTCCACCGAGTCGCGGAAACGGACCGTCGCGTCGGCGGGCAGGGCCTCCGTCAGCACCGTCGCCAGGTCTTCGCGGGCGATCTCGATGTCGTCGTCGGAGTCGCTTGTTTCCGCTAGGGGCAGTGCCGCGCGGACCGTGCCCTCCGCGTCGATGAAGACCGTGTTCTCGGTCATTCGCAGCCGCCTGTCGCCGATCTTCCCCAGTAGGCCCATCTTTTCCGTGACCGCTATCGCGTCGCCTCGGATGTCGATCGGGGAGCCGTTGACCCGGAAGTGCGACGCACGCTCGACGAGCGTCACGCGGTGTCCCCGGGCTCCTAGTTCGACCGCGGCCGAGAGTCCGGCGACACCCGCGCCGGAGATGAGGATGTTCATCGTGATCCCTCCGCTTAAGGCAACGATCTGTCGCTTTAATGGTAGCGTAGCGCACCTGGAAGAATCACCGCACGAGGAGGTGACCGTGACCGACACCAGGAGGCCAGGCGGGCGCACCGCTCGCGTGCGCGCGCAGATCCTTCAGGCGACCGTCGAGCTGATCGCGCGGGACGGCGTCATGGGGTTCCGGTACGAGGAGGTGGCCGAGCGGGCCGGGGTGAACAAAGCCAGCGTCTATCGCAACTGGCCGCAGCGCCACGAGCTGGCCATCGAAGCTCTGAGTCGGCTTGCCGACCGGGAGGTTCCGTTCGACGACACCGGCGACCTTCGTGCCGACCTCGCGCAGTTTCTGCTGACCCTGGCGGCCGAGCTGGACACGCCGCTCGGACGCGCCCTGACGAGTGCGGCGCAGAGCCGTGAGCACGAAGCCGTGGCTCAGACCGTGCGCGGTGTCTTCGAACGCCGTCTCGAGCTGGTGCGCGTGCGGCTTGAACGGGCTGCCGAACGCGGGGAGCTACCGCCCGTCGACCCGCTTTTCTTCGCTCAGCTCGTTTCCGGGCCGGTGCACCTCAGCCGCAGTGGGGTCGATGTTCCGTTCGGGCGGGCGGAAGCCGAGCGCATCGCCGACGTCGTGCTCGCGGGGATCAGAGCGACCACCTAGGACGGTCAGCAGCGCCGCCGGGCTCGTGATCGACAGCCGGACCGTCATGGTTTGGACCGCCCGGGTACGGCGGCCAGCAGTTCGCGGGTGTAGTCGTGGCCCGGCTCCGTGAGCACCTGGGCCGTCGGCCCCTGCTCGACGATCTGGCCACCCCTCATGACCGCCACGTGCGAAGCCACGTACCGGACCACAGCCAGGTTGTGGGAGATGAACAACATCGACAAACCGAGTTCGCGCTGCAGCTCGCGGACGAGGTTGAGCACCGCCCCCTGCACCGAGACGTCCAGTGCGGACGTGATCTCGTCGGCGATCACCACCCTCGGGCGCGCCCCGAGCGCGCGGGCCAGTGCGACTCGCTGGCGCTGGCCGCCCGACAGCCTGGACGGGACCGCGCCGGCGCACTCCGGGTCGAGGTGGACCAGGTCGAGGAGGCGGGCGACCTCGGCCCGTCTCCCGGCTCGCGAACCGCCCGGGGGCATCGACTCGGCCACGCTCTCCCCCACCGTCATCCGCGGGTCGAGGGAGGAATACGGGTCCTGGAAGACCATCTGAAGGGGGCGCGGCCGACCGCGGGTCGGGACCGGTGCGCCGTCGAGGGTGATGCGGCCGTCCGACAGCGGGGCGAGGCCGACCGCGGCCCTGGCCAGCGTGGACTTCCCCGAGCCGGACTCGCCGACCAGCCCGACCACCGTCCCCTCCGGCACGGTCAGGCTGACCCCGTCCACGGCGGTCGTCCGGCCGTAGCGGATCGTGACGTTCTCGAAGCGCAGCTCGCTCACGGTGACTCCACCAGCTCGTCGGGACTGCGGTCGGCGGGCAGCGGCTCGCCGGCGTGCCAGCACGCCACCCGGTGGTGCCTCGCGTCGGCCGCCAGCGGTGGGTCTTCGGCCCGGCACCGGGCGTCGGCCAGAGGACACCGGTCGGCGTAAGCACAGCCGGGCGGCACGTCGGCCGGGGCGACCGGGCGGCCCGGGATCGTCGCGAGCGGCTCCGCCGGGTCCGTGGCCATGTCGGGCACCGCGTCGACGAGCGCGCGGGTGTACGGGTGCCGGGCGGCGGTGGTCAGCTCGGCGGCCGGCAGGTCCTCGACGATCCGGCCCGCGTACATCACCATGACCCGGTCGCAGACCTCGCCGACCACCGTGACGTCGTGGCTGATCAGGATCAGCGCGACGTCGTCCGCGGCCCGGATCGCGGCGAGCAGGTCCAGCACCTGCTGCTGCACCGTGACGTCGAGCGCGGTGGTCGGCTCGTCGGCGACGATCAGCGCCGGCGACCCCATCAGCCCCATGCCGATCATCGCCCGCTGGCGCATCCCGCCGGAGAACTCGTGCGGGTACTGCCGGACGCGCGTGTCCGCGCCGGGAATGCGGACGGCGGCCAGCCGGTCCACGGCGCGGGCCATCGCCTCGCGGCGGTTCATGCCCTGGTGGTGGGTGGCCACCTCGGCCAGCTGGCTCCCGATCCGGCGGGTGGGGTTGAACGCGGTCATCGGGTCCTGGAAGACCATCGCCAGCGACGTGCCCAGCATCCGGCGCCGCACCGCCGTGTCCGCCGCCAGGAGGTCGTTGCCCAGCAGCTCGAGCCGCGTGGCGTCGACGCGGCCGTGCTCGGCGACCAGGCGTGTGATCGCCAATGCGGTCATCGACTTGCCCGAACCCGACTCCCCGACGATGCCGACCGCTTCGCCCCTGCGCACCTCGAAGGACACCCCGCGCACCGGTCGCACCGGCCCGGGAAAGGTGACTTCGAGGTCGCGGACGTCGAGCACCACGTCGGACTCCCGGGCCGGGCCGGCCTCGCCGTGGACGGCGGGTTCCGGCTTGCTCGCCCGTGCCGTGCGCGTCGTCGCGACCGTGCGCAGGCCGATCCCGACGGGGACGCCGAGCCCCTTGGCGACCGACTCGCCGAAGAGGTTGAAAGCCAAGCCCGCCACCAGCACCGCGGCGCCCGGCGCGAACGCCGCGGACGCGTTCACGTAGATCGCGCCGATGCCGTCGTAGAGCAGCCGGCCCCAGTCGTAGGAGGGCGACTGGACGCCGAGACCGATGAACGACAGCCCCGCGAAGGAGAGCAGCGCGCTGCCGGCGCCGATGGTGGCGTTGACGATCAGGGGTTCGGCGATGTTCGGCAGCACGTGCCGGACGAGGATGCGGAGCCGCCCGATCCCCGCCGTCCGGGCGGCGGCGATGTAGTCCCTGGCCGCGATCCCGGCCACGAGCGTCTGGGTCAGCCGCGCGAACGCCGGGGCACCCGCGAGCCCGATGGCCAGCACCGCGCCGGTCGCGCCCGCGCCGAACACGACGGCGAAGAACAGCGCCAGCAGCAACCCGGGGAAGGCGACCGCGATGTTGACCGCGGCCGACACCGTCCGCCCGGTCCGCCGGCCGAGCACGAACGGCGCGGACCCGAGCAGCAGTCCGGCCACCACGGCGATCACGATGGCCAGCAGGGCCAGCACGATCGACAGCCGGGTCGCGACGAGCGCGCGCAGCAGGATGTCCCGCCCGAGGTTGTCCGTCCCGGCCCAGTGCGCCGCCGAGGGCTGGGCCAGGATGCCGTCGGTGTCGACGGCCTCGGCGCCGTCTCCCCACAGCAGCGGCGCGAAGCAGGCCAGGGCGAGGGTCGCGACCACGAGCACGGTCGCCGCGAAACCCAGCGGGGTGCGGACGACCCGCGTCCAGCGTCCTTGCATCCGTCAGTCCTCCCGGATCTTCGAACGGGGGTCGAGCAGGGCGAGGGCGACGTCGACGACGAGGTTCGTGAGGAGCACCCCGAGGCCGTAGACGAGGACGATCGCCTGCACCACCGGGTAGTCCTTGGTGAGGATCGACTGCACGATCGTGCTGCCGAGGCCGGGCCACGCGAAGACGTTCTCCACCAGGACGGTGCCGGCGACCAGCGCGCTCAGCAGGAGCCCGCCCAGCGTGAGCGCGGCGGTCACGGCGTTGGGCAGCGCGTGTCCCAAGTAGACGGTCCGCGCGGGCAGCCGTTTCGCCCGGGCGGTGCGGATGAAGTCCGCTTCGAGCACGCCGACCAGCTCGACGCGGACGATGCGCGCGAGGATCGCCGCGGGCCCGATCGCCAGCGAGAACACGGGCAGCACGTACGCCGCCGCGCTGTCGTTGCCGGCCACCGGGAGCCACCCGAGCCGGATCCCGAAGACGTAGACGAGCGCGACGCCGATCAGGAAGTCCGGCACGGTCGCCACGACGATGCTGGTCGTGGTGAAGACGAGCTCGGTGCGCCGCCCGTGGCCCCGCCGGGTCAGCACGCCCGCGGCGACACCCACCGGGATCGCCACGACCACGGCGGCGGCGAACGCGAGCACGGCCAGCAGCAGCGTCGCCGGCAGCCGCTGCCCGACGACGTCGGCCACGGGCAGCTGTGAGGAGAGCGACGTGCCGAGATCGCCGGTGAACAACCCCTTCAGGTAGTGGAAGTACTGGGTGAGGATCGGGTCGTTCAAGCCCAGAGCCTGCCGGCGCGCCTCGACCAGGTCCGCCGGCGCGGTGGGGCCGAGCGCTCCGCGCACCGGGTCGCCGGGGATGAGGTGGATCATCGCGAAGGACGCCGTCACCAGCACCCACAGCGAGACCAGCAGCCGGGTCAGGCGCCGCCCGCCGAAGCGCACCCAGGGGTGCGCCACCAGCCGCGGCCGGGCCGCGGGCGGGCTCGGCGCCGCCGACGTCATCGACATGTCGCCGTCCCCGCTACTTCGCCAGCATGCGGATGCTCGTCGGGATCAGCTGGCCGGGTGCCTGGAACTCCGCGGCCTTCCCGAACGTGCGCACGACCTTGCCGGCGAACGGCACGATGTCCGCCTTGGCGATCAGGCCGGACTCCGCGGCGAGCCAGTCGCGGCAGCCGGCCACGCCCTGGGTCGTCATCGCGGCCTTGACGGCCTTGTCGTAGTCGGGGTCGGCGATCGCGGAGAAGTTGTTGCCCTGCGGTGACGCCGGTCCGGAGAGGAACGGCACGAGCTGGTCCGGGGTGCTGACGTTGAGCGAAACCCAGGTGACGTCCCAGTCGCCCGCCCCGAAGATGGTGCTGGTCAACGTGGTCTCGTCCGCGCTTCGGGCGGTGGCCTCGGCGCCGACCGCCTTCCACTGCTTCACCGCGAGCTCGGCCGCGGCGTCCCCGCTGCTGCCGTTGTTGTTCTGGTAGAGGAAGACCAGGGACAGCGGTTTGCCGCCCTTGGTGCGCTTGCCGTCGGCACCCGCCGTCCAGCCCGCCTGGTCGAGCAGCGCCGCCGCGGCCTGCGGATTGCTCGCCGGCAAGGCCTTGGACACCGAGTCACCGGGGCACGCGACGGGTTCGTTCGCGGCCAGCGTCGTCGCCGGGGTGCCCTGGCCGGACGTCAGCACCTTCTGCAGCTGGCCGAGGTCGAGGGCCTGGGTCAGCGCCATCCGGACCTTCGGGTCGGCGGTGACCCGGCCGGCGCCGTGGTTGTACCACTGCTCCCCCACCAGCGCCGGAGTTTCAGCGGAGTACAGCTTCGCCTTCTCGAGCCGATCCGCGTCGGGGCCCGCGATCTGCGCGGCGCTGAGACCGCCGGACAGCAGCAGGTTCGCCGCGGTCGTCTCGTTCTGCACCACCTTCACCACGACCGTCTTCGGCATTCCCTTGGTCGCGGTGGTCGCGCCGGAGGGACCCCAGGTGTAGCCGTCGCGCAGGGCGTACGTGTAGTGGTCGCCCGGTGCGGCTTCGACGAGCTTGTACGGACCGGTACCCGCGGTGGCCGTCTTCAGCGCGTCTCGCTTGGCGAGGCCGCTCGGGCAGACGATCGGCAGGTTGGCCAGTCCATTGAGGACGAACGGCGCCGGCTGGGCCAGGGTGACCGTCACCGTGCCGGCGGCGTCGTCGGCGACGGACTTGGCACCCGGTGGGAAGAAAGTACCGAGGAACGGGCTCTTGTTGTTCGGGTCGGTGATGAAGTCGAGGTTGTGCGCGACGTCGGTGGCGGTGAGCTTCGCCCCGTCGGCGCAGGTGATGCCGGGAGCCAGGGTGAGGGAAACCGTGGTGCCGTCGGCCTTCCACGTCTTGGCCAGTCCGGAGTGGACTTCCCCGGTCTTGCCGTCGACGCTGAGCAGCGCGTCGTAGGCGAACTGCGTGACGGTGAACAGCGAGGTTCCCGCACCCATCTGCGGATCGAGGTTGCCCGGGTCCGAGGAGAGCCCGAGGGTGAACGTGCCGCCGTCGACGACCGCGGCCTTCCCGGCGGGGTCCGAGGCGCCTCCGCAGCCGGTGAGCGCGGCGGCCAAGCCGAGGCACAAGCCGTAGGTGCCTGCTGTGGTCAGCTTCATGGCGGTTCCGTTCCGTGCGTTCCGGTGAAGGGGGTGGTCAGGCGCCGGCGCGGCGGACGGCCCGGCCGAGGTGGAGGTAGAGGGCGTGCCCGGAGCCGTCGTCGCCCAGGAAGGCGTGCGGCATGTGCATGCCGCGATCGGGCCGGACCGGGATCAGCATGTCTTCGCGGTAGTGGACGAGCTCGGTCCGCTCGGCCTTCGCGCCCATCTCCGCGAAGATCCCCTTGGGGACCTGGTCGATCCAGATGCGGCCGTCGTCGTCCTGGCTCACGGTGAGGTCGAAGACGTCGGCGGAGTACGTGCCGAGGTACCGCTCGGCGTCGATCCGCTCGGGTGACGCGGGCGGCGCCGGCAGCGCGGGCAACGCGAAGTCGGTGAGCTCGGCGAGGACGTGGCCCACGACGTCGCGGTACAGCGAAACGACGTCACCGCCGTTGGTCAGCAGGGCCACGGCCAGCCCGACCTCGGGCACCATCCGGAGGAAGGCGCCCTGGCCGATGGTGCTGCCGTCGTGGCCGATGATCGTCCCGGCCGGCGTGTCGAACCGCTCGAAACCCAGCCCCCACGACGTTCCCATGAGGCCGAGGTCGGGCAGCTCCACCTCCTTGGCGTGCATCCGCGCGGCGGTCCCCGGGGCCAGTACCCGGGTTCCGTCGCTCGCCACGCCATCTTCGAGGTGCATCCGGGCGAAGGTGACGAGGTCCCGCGGCCGCATCGCGAGCATCGAGCCGGCCGGCGCGTTCGACCGCGCCATCGCCCACATCGGGGCCGGGACGTACCCGGCGCCCGGCTCCGGCTCGACGTGACCGACCGCGGCCCGGAACATGATCGCCTCGTACGGTCCGGTCGCGGTGTGGGTCAGCCCGAGCGGCGCGGCGAGGTGCTCGCGCAGGCAGGCGTCGTACGGCTTTCCGCGCAGCACCTCGACCAGCCGGCCGAGCACGCAGAATCCCGCGTTGTTGTAGGAAAACCGCTCGCCGGGCGGGAACAGCTGCGGCGTCCCGGCGAGCGTCGCGACGTACTTCTCCAGGCAGTCGTCGCCGACGCCGGTGTCGGTGAAGATGTCGCCTTCGAACCCGGCGGTGTGGTCGAGCAGCTGCCGGACGGTGATCCGCGCGGCGGCCGCTTCGTCGGCGATGCGGAACTCCGGCAGGTAGGTGCGCACGGGCTCGTCGAGGTCGATCGCGGCCTCGTCGGCCAGCTGCAGGACCAGGGTGCTGGTCCAGAGTTTCGTGACCGACCCGATCTGGAAGACCGAGTCGGCGGTCGCTTCGACCCGGGTCGCCTTGCTGAGCAAGCCGGCGGCGCCGTCGACCACCCGGTCGCCCTGCAGCACGGCCCACGCCGCACCCGGGACATCGTGCTTCTGAAGCAGCAGAGGGAATCGCTCGTCGAGCCAGGCGCGGACGTCGTCAAGGTTGCTCATGCCGGACGATCCTAGGAATGACACGAATGCCGATGTTCGTCCTGGCCGACGAGCGGACGGCGTCGACTTGGTGGTTCCCGACGAACGGGAGTCCGGCTCGCGCGGGCGGTACCTCGATCGGGCGCGCGAGGTCGAGGTCAGGCGGCGGGCGGGGTCCAGTCGGCGGGCAGGCCGGACTGGGCCAGCAGCGTGGCGAGACTGTAGTAGTCCTTGTCGGTGGCGATCAGGCCGTGCCGCAGTTCGAGGATCGTCGTTGTCGGCACCGCGAACGGGGCCGGGGCGCCGTGGATGTGTCCCGAGTAGATCGTCTCGATGGCGACGTGGTCACCGCCGCGGAACGCATCCTTGACCGTGACGTGCACGTCGGCGATCAACAGGTCGGTACGCTGCTTCCAGGACGCCACCCCGTCCCGGCCCGTCGAGACCACGTTGACGGCGAAGTCGGTGTAGGTGGCGTCGGGGGTGAACAGCTTGGCCAGCGCCTGGGGGTCGGTGCCGCTCCACGCGGCGGCCCAGGCCCTCACGATGCCGGACGACCCGCGCCCGTCCTTTCCCTGGCCGGCGGCGGCGCTGCCACTCACCGCCGCGACGCCGAGGATGGCGGCCGCGAACACGGCCAGGACGCGCTTCACTGCGGAGATCTTCATTTTGGGTTCCTCACTGGGTTCGGAAGTGGTCGAGCAGTAGGCGGCCGGTTGGGAGCGGCTCACGGGACCAAAATGATCTTGCCGACCGCCGTGCGGCCGGAAGTTTCGGACAGCTCCAATGCCGCGGCCGCCTCGGACAGCGGGAAGCGGGCTGCGATCTTCGCCGTGAGCACGCCGTCGCGTAGCAGAGCGAAGATGTGCGACAGGTCGGTGCGCGTGCGGGTGCGGAACTCGGCTCGCTTGGGCGAGTCCGGCTTGCCCGCGCCGGCCCAGACGTTGTAGAAGCTCGCGTGCCTGCCGTTCGGCAGGTAGTTCCACGCCGCCAGCTTCGTGACCAGCCGGAGGAAGACCGGCAGCACCGGGCCCGTTTCGTCGATCTTGCTCGCGAGGCTGTACGACACCAGCGTTCCGGTGCGGTTCAGCAGCCGGTACGACAGATCGATGCTGGCGCCGCCCAGGTGGTCGAACACCGCGTCCACCCCCTCCGGGGCCAGTGCCCGGACCCTCGCGCCCAGGTCCGGGTCGCGGTAGTCGATCGGCTCCACGCCCAGCTCGCGCAGCGCCTCGTGGTGGCGTGGGGCGGCCGTGCCGATCACCCGGGCGCCGGCGTGGCGGGCCAGCTGCACCAGGATCGTGCCGACGCCGCCGCCCGCGCCCAGCACCAGCACCGTCTGCCCGGACTTCACCTTCGCGGTGCGGTGCAGCATCTGGTAGGCGGTCAACCCGTTGACGATCAGTGTCTCGGCGTCGTCCGCGTCGACGCCGTCGGGCACCTCGACCAGGTCGGCGGCGGTCAGCAGGACGGCCGTGGCCCAGCCGCCCGTCTTGGTCAGTGCCGCCACCCGGCGGCCGATCAGCGCGCGGTCCACGCCGGAGCCGACGGCCTCGACGACGCCGACGAGGTCGTAGCCGGGGACGAACGGGAACGCCGGCTGCGGGAAGTAGCGGCCCCGGCGCATGCCGGTCTCCGCGGCCGACACGGCGGTCGACTCGACCCGCACCAGGGCCTGGCCCGCCGCCGGCGCGGGCAGCTCACGCTGAACCACCCGCAGGCCGGACGGTTCGACCTTGCCCGGCATGACCACCTCGGTGACGGTCACGGTGGCGGTGTTCTTCTCGGTCACGGCCGGCTCCTCAACTTTGGCGACTGTGCGTCGCTCTGTTAATGTCCGTAACTATGCATCGCATCGTCATGTCGAGTCAACCCATAACTCGACGGAGGTTCCCGACGTGACCGAGCAGGAGCCGACCCGGCGCGACCGGTACCGGCAGCGGACCGTCGCCGAAATCAAGGAAGCGGCCATGGCCCAGGTGCGGGCGGGCGGACCGGAGACCCTGTCGCTGGCCGCGATCGCACGGACCATGGCGATGTCGGCACCGGCGCTCTACCGCTACTTCGCCGGCCGCGACGCACTGCTCACCGAACTGGCCGTCGACATCCACCTGGCGTTGGCCGGCGCGCTCGAAGCCGCCGCGGCCCGCGAAACCTCCCCCGAGTCACGGCTCCGGGCGGTCGCCGGCGCCTATCGGGACTGGGCGCTGGCCCGGCCCCACCTCTACCAGCTGGCCTGCGAGTCCCCTCACGGCTCCGCCGAGCGCGTGGTCCCGGCCGCGCGGCGAAGCATGAACGTGCTGCTGGACGTCGTCGCCGAAGTCGGCGACCCGCCGGAAGCCGAGATCCCCGCCGGACTGCGCGCACAGCTGCGTTGCCGGGACGGCGACGGCGGCCGCTCGGCCGGCGTGCTGCACTTCGGACTGGTGTGGTGGAGCAGGCTGCACGGCCTGATCAGCTGGGAGCTGGGGCAGCACACGGCGGCCACCGGGGTCGACCCCGCCCTGCTCTACCGGAGCGAGGTCGAGGCCATGGTGAACAGCCTGACGCCACGTTAAGGGGCATAACACGGCGACACTCCCGCCACAGTGCGACGGCCCGTTATGCTCGCCCGATGACCGACGAACCGCCGACGATGAACCGACGTGAGCGGCTGCGCGCCCAGACGCTCCAGGAGATCGAGGACACCTCGTTCGCGATCATCGACGCCGAGGGCGTGCACGCCCTGTCGATCGCGGCGTTGGCCCGGAACATGGCCATGTCCGCCCCGGCGGTCTACCGGTACTTCGCGTCCCGGGACGCGCTGGTGGCGCACTTGATCACCCTGTCCTACCGGCAGCTCACCGACGCCATGGCCCGAGCGGCCGAAGGCAGCAAACGGGCACCGCGCGCGCAGGTCGAGCAGCTGGTCACCGCGTACCGCGACTGGGCTCTGCGGCACCGGCGGCGCTACGGGATGCTCTTCAGCGAACGCGGCGGCGACGTCCCCGCCGACGCGACCGGACCCACCCCGCTCGACGCGGCCATGGCCCTGCTGATCGACGTGCTGACCGCGGCCCGGGAGCCCTCGACGACCGACGGCACCAGCGGCGACCGGACGCTCGACGGGCAGCTGAAGAAATGGGCCCGTGCGCAGGAACGGCCGGACACGAGTCCCCAGGTCGGCCGCGCGGCCATCGTGGTCTGGACGCGCGTGCACGGGATCGTGAGCCTGGAGCTCGCCGGCGTGCTCGACAACCAGAGCATCGAAGCCCAGCGGCTGATCAAGCTGGAGATCGACAGCGCCATCAAGTCCCTTTCCGCACCCGCATGACATCGGCGGTCTTCGCCCCAGGAGGTTGGGTCCGGCCGAGACCGACCGGCCGCCAGCGCGGCTGGGACCTGGCTTTCGGCGTCACGCTGGCAGCCGGGGTGGCCGCGAGCACCGTCCTTTCCGGCTACGCGGGCATCGATCCGGGTTCACTGCGGCCGGGCCGGGGCGAAGAACTCGCCTGGGCACTCGCCGTCGGCCTGCCCCTCTGCCTCCGCCGCAGCTTCCCCTTGACCGTGCTCGCGGCCTGCGTCGCCGCGCTCATCGGCCTGCAACTGCGCTTCGTCGGCGATTCCACGATCAGTTCGGTCTGCCTTTTCACCGCCTTCTACACCGTCGGCGCGTGGAGTCGTGACCGCTCTCGCGCGACCGTCACCCGAATCGTGATCATCGTGCTCCTCGCGGCCTATCTCGGCTACGCTTTCAGCTCGAGCACCTGGCCGGTTCTCAACGAACTGACCTCCGTACACCAACCCGGCGCGCTCCCGGCGATGACCGCGTCCGCGCTGTCCACGATCGGAACCAACGTCCTGTTCCTCGCCGGTGCCTGGATATTCGGCGACGCGTCATGGACGCAGACTCGCGAAAAAGCGGAACTGGACGAACGAAACCGCGAGCTGAAAGACGAACGTGAAGAAAACGCGCGCAACGCCGTGATCATGGATCGCCTTCGCATCGCCCGTGAACTACACGACGCCGTCGCGCACCACGTCAGCGTCATGAGCGTGCAGGCGGGCGCCGCCCGGATGACGGCCACCCGTGACCCCGCCGCCGTCGAGCAGATGCTCAAGTCGATCGAATCGGCCGGCCGCGACGCGATCGAAGAAATGCACCGCATGCTCGGCGTTCTTCGCGACAGCGGCCACCCCGGCCAGGAGGCGCACGTCGGCGTCGAGCAGCTCGCGACGCTGGCGGCACAACCCCGTGGCGCCCTTCGCACGACCTGCACGGTTTCCGGCGAACCACGCGAACTCCCTCCGTCCCTGTCCATCTCGCTGTACCGAATCGCCCAGGAGGCGCTGACCAACACCGTGCGGCACGCGAACGCTTCGAACGCCCACGTCACGCTGCACTACCACGAGACGGTGGTCGAACTGACCGTCGTCGACGACGGGCCGCCCACCGCGACCGCGGTCGCGCGGAAAGGCGGCGGCCTCGGCCACACGGGAATGCGGGAACGGGTCGCGCTCCACGGCGGCACCCTCCAGCTCGGCCCGGACGACCACGGCTACACCGTCCGAGCCCGGTTCCCGCTGTCATGACCAAGATCCTGCTCGCCGACGACCAGCACCTCATCCGCGGTGGCATCCGGATGATCCTGCAGAGCCAGGACGACTTCCGCGTCATCGGCGAGGCCGAAGACGGGGCGCAGGCCCTCGACCTGGCGAAAACCCTGAACCCCGACGTGGTGCTGATGGACGTCCAGATGCCGGGGCTCGACGGGCTCGACGCCACCCGGTTGATCACCGCCGCCTGCGACTGCGTGGTCCTCATCCTCACGACGTTCAACCGGGAGGACTACCTCTTCCAAGCGCTTCAAGCCGGAGCGAGCGGCTTCCTGCTCAAAACCGCCGCGCCCGAGGAGCTGATCCAGGCGGTCCGGGTCGTCGCGCGCGGCGACGCACTGCTGGCTCCGGAACTGACCCGGCGGCTGCTCGACCGGTTCGTCACGCGACCACCCGCGTCGCAACGGCCGGACCTGCTCGCCCTGCTCACCGAACGGGAAGAACAGATCCTCCGCCTCCTGGCCGGCGGAGCCAGCAATGCCGAAATAGCGGCGAAACTCTTCGTCGGTGAGGCGACCGTGAAAACCCACGTGTCCCGGGTCTTGAACAAACTCGGGTTACGCGACCGGGTGCAAGCGGTCGTCTACGCCTACGAAACCGGCGTCGTCAGCCCCGGGGACAACCCACCCTGACGGCCGGCGCGTCGGCGCGGACGGCACCGGCAGGGGCACGCCGTCACACGTGAGGTCCTGTTGCGGCACCACCTGGTCGACGATGAACGACTCCACGACGTCGTCCACGCACGCGTTGCCGAACGCGTAGAGGCCGTGGTCGCCCTCGTTGGTCACGGTCAGCATCCGCGATCCCGCGAACTGCCGGTGTGCCCGCAGTGCGCCCTCGATCGGGGTGGCCGGGTCGGTGACGGACTGCACCATCAGGATCGGCGGCACCCCGGCTCCGGTGGGCGTCTTCAGCTGGAGTGCGGGCCGATCCCAGAACGCGCACGGAGCCGCCACCACGTAACCGCCGACCAGCGGGTAGAGCTTGCCGAGCCGGGCGGACTCCCGGACCAGGAAATCGCGGTCGCCGCGGAACGGCGTGTCGTTGCACACCGTCGCGTACATCGTGGCGTTGACCGAATCCGGAAGCTTGCCGAGCGTCGGAGCCGGACCCTGGTGGTCCACCACGGTCCCGGCCAGGCGGGAGAACTGCTCGGCGGCACCGGGGAACGAGAACTTCGAGTACAGCGAGTCGAACAGCCACTGGTCGAAGGTGGCCGCGGTGAACGGCGCACCGTCCGCCTGCCGTTCCGGCTTCGCGACCAGTGCGGCACGGACCTTCTCGTAGCTCTGGCGGACTTCTTCGCCGGTCTTGCCGAGGTGGTAGAGCGAGTCGTACTTCGCCACCCAGGGCAGGAAGTCCGTGCGGAAGCGGCGTTCGAAGCCTCGGCCGAACTCGCCGAAGACCGTCTGGTAGCTCGAGGTGAACTCGGCGTTCGAGTCCAGCACGAACTTGCCGACGTGCTCCGGGAAGTACGTGGCGTAGTAGGCGCCCAGCCACGTGCCGCCGGAGTACCCGATCCAGTTGACCTTGTCCCGGCCCAGCAGCTGCCGCAGCAGGTCGAGGTCGCGGACGGTCTGCTCGGTGTTGACGACCTTGCCGAAGTCGCCGGACTCCGCCTGGCACGTCCGCGCCTGCTTCTCCGCGCTGTCGAACAGCAGCTTGACGTTCTCGGGGCTGCGATCGCGCGGGTCGGCGGAGCCGAGCCAGTCGTAGCCGCCGCACGAGACGGTGGTGCTCTCCCCGGTACCGCGCACGTCGATCCCGATGATCTCCTGGCTCGCCAGCAGCTTCGGCTGGTTCAGGAAGCTGAGCGGCAACGTCCGTCCCCGGCCGCCCGGTCCGCCGGGATTGGTCAGCACCGTGCCTTTCGCTTCACCACTCGTCGGCGGCAGCCTGGTCATGGAGATCGTGATGTCGCCACTCCGCGCGGCCTGCCGCCAGTCCCGCGGCGTCCGGTAGCTGCCGCACTGCAGCCGTTCGCCGCCGGGCGGCACGTCCGCCGGCAGGTGGGCCGGGTCGAAGCACGGCGTCCACGTGATCCGCTGGCTCAGAAACCGGTCCGGTACCGGCGCCGTGCCGTATCCGCCGGCCTCCGCGGCCGACGCACCGCCCGCTGCCGTGCCGACCAGCACGCCGGCCAGCGCGACGACGAGCACAGATTTCCCACGCATTGATTTCCCCTCGAGAAAGGTGATGGTCAGGACCGTGCACGGCGGATCACGCGTGTCCACAACGCGAGGTACCCGAGCGTGCCGGCGATGAAGACGACGAGCGCGAACGACTGCGACCACCCCAGGAGCGTGGCGATCGCGGTGAAGTCCACCTTCGTCAGGTCGTACTCGGGCAGCGGCGTGAAGATCGCCTGGAGGAACTGCAGCAAGAGGTCCACCGCGAACACGGCGACCAGCGGCGTCAGCACCAGCCGCAGGCGCCGGCCGGCGCGTCGGCGGACCGCCAGGAGCGACCACGCGATGACCTGCGTGACCAGGCACCCCCCGCAGCAGACCGCCACCTTCGACGGGACGCTCATTCCGCTCGCGTCGAAGTGGTTGCAGCCGAACCCGGCGGGCGCGCACCGCAGCTGGTAGGAGGCCTGGTGGTCACCGGCGAGCCACGCGACGGCGGTGTGCCCCAGTTCGTGGATGTTCAGGGCGGCGAACATGCCGGCCAGGACGGTCACGACGATCGCGGCGACCCGCAGGACGCGGCTTCCCGGCTTGTTCTCGTCCGCCGCTGACGCGGGGGCGGCGATCTGGTTTGCGGGCAAATCCTTGCCGTTGCCGGACATTCTGTCTCCGCGGATGAAGGGTGTTGCCGGCGATTCCGGCGCATGGTGCCACCGTAGGGACAGCCGGGCGCGGATTCGTCCGTCGCGCGACGGATAGCGCGGGTAGTCCTCGCGGCGGACCCGCTCAACGGCGAAAGCCTGGTGCCGCTGCTGACCGGCACCACACCGCCGGCCTGGCGCACGGTCTGGCTGGTCGAGCACCTACGAGGCGATCCGCGGCGCCACGTTCACCTACGTCGAGTACACCGACGGGACCGAGGAGTACTACGACCGGACCAAGGACCCGCAGGAACTGCACAACACCGCGGCCGAGCTGCCACCGGACACCGCGAAGCAGCTGCACGAAACGCGACCGCTTGCCAGCGCTGAAGCCGGTCTCGCCGGGGTGTTCCCTTTTGAGCGTTCTTGAGCGATAGTGGTCGAGTCTGAGTTTTACAACGTTGTAAACCTGCGGGAGGACCCGATGCGCGGGCGACTGTCCTGGGGAACTGCCTGGCTGGCCGCGGTGGGCCTGCTCGCGCAGGTCGCGCTCACCGGCGTCGCCGACGCGGCGGACGACACCGCCCGGCCGGCGACCGGGACGCACTTCCTCGACCACTCCGCCGCCCTCGCCGGGTACGCGGATCCCGCGTGGTACGAAGCGAACATCCCGTTCGTGGATCTGCCCGACGCCACCATGCAGAGCGTCTACTACTACCGGTGGCGCGTCTTCAAGGAGCACCTGCGGTACACGAACCCCGTCGACGGCTGGATCTCGACGGAGTTCCTCGACTGCTGCGGCTATGCCGCGCCCTACCAGGCGATCAACGCGGCCGCCGGGCACCAGCTGACCGAGGGGCGGTGGCTGCGCGACCCGAGCTACGGCCAGGACTACCTCCGGTTCTGGCTCACGGGCCCCGGCGCCGGCGCCAAGCCCGCCACCGACGACGTCAACGCCGACACCACCGACTGGGCGCACGAGTACAGCGTCTGGCTGGCCACTTCGGCCTACGGCCAAGCCCAGGCGACCGGGGACTTCGCGCCGTTGCGCGAACTGCTGCCGGCGCTCGTGCGCCAGTACTGCGGCTGGGACAAGCAGTTCAACACCGAGCTCGGCCTGTACTGGTCGGTGCCGGTGTGGGACGCCATGGAGTTCTCCGCGTCGTCGTACGAGTCGCCCAACCCGTACCACGGCGGCGCCGGCTACCGGCCGACGCTCAACTCGTACCAGTACGGCGACGCCGTCGCGATCAGCCGCATCGCCGACTCGGTCGGCGACCACAAGCTCGCCGCCGAGTACGCCCAGCGCGCCGCGAAGCTGAAGACGTCGCTGCAGAGGTGGCTGTGGGACCCGAAACGCGGCTTCTACTACGCGATGGCCCGCGACGACAACCCGAGTCACCAGCTGTCGGGCAGCCGGGAGCAGATCGGGTACCTCCCGTGGATGTTCGGCGCCGCCCAGCCGGCCGACAGCACGGCGTGGTCCCAGCTGCTCGACCCCGCCGGGTTCGCGAGCGCCTTCGGCCCGACCACCGCCGAGCGCCGGAGCCCGTTCTTCATGAAGGACGCCGGTTCCTGCTGCCGCTGGGACGGGCCGAGCTGGCCCTTCGCGACGTCGCAGACCCTGACCGGCCTGGCGAACCTGCTGGACGACTACCCGGCCCAGCGCACGGTGTCCAAAGAGGACTACGCCGCCGCGCTCGCCACCTACGCCCGCACGCAGACCAAGGACGGCAAGCCCTACGTCGCCGAAGCCCACGACCCGGACCGCGACGCGTGGATCTACGACGGCCGGAACCACAGCGAGGACTACAACCACTCCACCTACACCGACCTGGTGCTGTCCGGCCTGCTCGGCCTGCGCCCGCAGACCGGGAACACCCTCGAGGTCCGGCCGCTCACACCGTCCACATGGGACCACTTCGCGGCCGAAAACGTGCCGTACCACGGGCACGACGTCACCGTGCTGTGGGACCGCGACGGCACGCACTACGGCCAGGGCGCCGGGATGCGGCTCTACGTCGACGGAAAGCTCGTCCAGCGGTCCCCGGCACTGCGGAACACCAGCATCGACGTCGGGCGCACGCTCGTCCCGAAGTCCGACGACCTGGTGAACGACGCCGCCAACCCGCTGCGCACCGGCTACCCCCAGCCGATCACCTCCTACACCTCCCCCTACGACACCCCGTGGAACGCGCTCGACGGCAAGGTCTGGTACAGCGAGGTCCCGGAGAACACCCGGTGGACCAACTACGGGTCGCCGAACCCGAGCGACTTCTACGGCGTCGACTTCGGTTCTCCCACAACGGTTTCCGACCTCCGGTGGAGCGGCTACGACGACGGCGGCGGAGTCCGGCCGGCCGCCGCGTACCGGCTGGAGTACTGGACCGGCTCGGCCTGGCAGGAGATCCCCGGCCAGGTCCGGGCACCCGCGAGCCCGGCCGGCAACGGCGTCAACCGCGTCACGTTCCCCGCGCTGACCACCAGCAAGGTCCGGCTCGTGTTCACCAACCCGCCGGGCGCGTTCGTCGGCGTCACCGAACTGGAGTCCTGGACGACGTCGAGCCCGGACGCCCGGATCACCGCCGGCCCCGCCAACGCCAACGGCGTCGTGACGGTCAACGGGAGCACGCCGCTGACCGTCACGGTGCGCAACACGACGTCGAGCCCGCTCGTCTCCCCGCGGGTGAGCCTCGCCGTGCCGGACGGCTGGACGGTGACGTCCACCGGACGGCCTGCCGCCGTGATCCCGCCCGGCCAGGCTCGGACGTGGACCTATGCGCTGACGGCACCACCCGGCGCCGAGCCGGGCAGCAAAGCCACGTTGACCGCCACGGCGTCCTACCGCGGTCCCGGTGGCCGCGTGGAAAGCACGCACCAGCGCCAAAACCTCCAGATCGCGCACCCGGCGGGCCAGAAGGACCCCGTCGGCGCCTGGAACCTCGACGAGGGCAGCGGCACCGTCGCCCACGACACCGCGGGCGCGCACGACGCCAGCCTGACCGGCTCACCCAGCTGGGTGCCCGGCGTGACCGGCACCGCCCTGCAGCTCGACGGCTCGAGCCAGTACGCGGAAACGAGCGGTCCCGTCCTGGACACGACCGGCAACTTCTCGGTCGGCGCCTGGGTCCGGCTGGACCGCACGGGCTCCTGGGCGACGGCGGTCAGCCAGGACGGCAACCCGAGCAGCGGGTTCTACCTCCAGTACTCCGCCGCCGACGACCGCCTGGCGTTCTCGACGAGTGCCGGCCGCGCGCTGTCGGACGTCGCCCCGCAACCGGGCCGCTGGTACCGGCTGGTCGGCGTGCACGACGCCGACGCGGGCACCTACGTCCTCTACGTGGACGGCGTGGCGCAGGCCAAGACCTGGAGCCAGCCCAGCGGGGACGCCGCCCCCGGCCCGCTGGCGATCGGCCGCGCGGTGTCCGGCGGGAACCACAGCGACCTGTGGCCGGGCAGCGTCGACGACGTCCGGGTGTGGAACCGGGTCCTCACCGCGGGTGAGGTCAGCGGGACACCGTGACCGGGGCCGACAGCACCGCCGCGAGGCCCTCTCGTAGATCTTCGACGAAGTACCCGGGAACCTCGAGCGAAGGGAAATGTCCCCCCTTTTCGGGCGCCCGCCAGCGGACGATCCGCCGGTACCGCTCCTGTGCCCAGGGGCGCGGGCACTTCTCGATGTCGCGGGGATACATCGTGATCGCCGACGGGACGTCGACCCGCAGTTCGGGGTCGAGCGAGTTGTGGCTTTCGTAGTAGATGCGGGCCGCCGACGCGCCGGTCCGCGTCAGCCAGTACAGGGTGACGTCGTCGAGCACGCGGTCCAGGGAAATCGTCTCGAACGGGCTGTCCTCGGTGTCCGACCACTCGGCGAACTTGTCGAGGATCCAGGCGAGCAGCCCGACCGGTGAGTCGACGAGCGAGTAGCCGATGGTCTGCGGCCGCGTCGCCTGCTGCTTCGCGTACGCCGCGCGGTGGTGCCAGAAGTCGTGGGTTTCCTCGGTCCACCGGCGCTCGAGCGCGGTCAGCCCGTCGGTCGGCAACCCGGGCGGTCCCTCCGCGAACGTCGTGTGGATGCCGAGGACGTGCGCCGGGAACCGGCCGCCGAGCACCGTGGTGATGTTGCCGCCCCAGTCGCCGCCGTGGGCCGCGAACCTGGCGTAGCCGAGCCTGCCCATCAGTTCCACCCAGGCGGCCGCGATCTTTTCGGTTCCCCAGCCGGTGGTGGCCGGCTTGTCGCTGTACCCGAACCCCGGCAGCGACGGGACCACGACGTGGAACGCCGGCGCGTCCGCGTCCGCCGGGTCCGCCAGCTCGTCCACCACGTCGACGAACTCGGCGACGCTGCCCGGCCAGCCGTGCGTCAAGACCAGCGGGACGGCGTCCGCGCGCGCGGACCGGCGGTGCAGGAAGTGGATGCCCAGCCCGTCGATTGTCGTGCGGAACTGGCCGATCCGGTCGAGGCGCGCTTCGAACCGGCGCCAGTCGTACCCGGTGCGCCAGTAGTCGACGACGTCGGCGAGGTCGGCGAGCGGAACGCCCTGGTCCCAGCGGCGACGGCCGGGTGCGGCGCGGTGGACCGTCTCGGCCTCGGGCAGCCGCGCGGCGGCCAATCGCGCACGCAGGTCGTCGAGGTCGGCGTCGGTCGCGTGGGCTTCGAATGCTCGGACGTCGCTGGGCATGAGTCCTCCTGTTCGTTGCGGAACCGGCTTAGACGGTTCTAACAGGCCACCCCGTCTTCGCGCAACCGGCTAAGGTGGTTCCATGCCTGCTGGGTTCCCCGACTTCCGCCTCGGTAGCGTGCTCGCGACGAGCTTCACGGCGACGCTGACCGAGCGTCGCGGCGACGCCGTGGAGCGCATTCCGACGCCGCGGCGGCTCGCCGACTGGCTGGCGGTGAGCGGTCTCGCCGTCGACTCCTGCACGACGGCCCAGCTCGACCTCGCCCGGGAGCTGCGGGAGTCGATCCACGCCGCCGCGACCGCGGCCGCGACCCAGGAAGCCCTCCCGGCGTCCGCGGTCCGGGTCATCAACGAGCGCAGTGCGCAGGGCCGGGCGGCGGCGATCCTGACGCCGGACGGTAAGCGGCGGTGGCAGCTCGGCTCGGCGTCCTGTGTGGAAGACGCCCTCAGCGTGATCGCCGCCGACGCGATCAGCGTCATCTCGGGCGAGCGGGACGGAAAACTGGCCTTGTGCGCCTCGCCGACCTGCCGAGCCGCCTTCTTCGACACCAGCCAGAGCCGCACCCGCCGGTGGTGCGACATGAACACGTGCGGGAACCGGCAGAAGAAGGCGCGCTTCCTGGCCAACCAGCGCAAAGCGGAGTGATCCACCCCCGCGATCGCGCGTGGTGGCTTCCGCGCCGCGGCTGAGGAAGCGGCTGACGATGCCGCTGCTGTGGCCGCCGTTCCGCGACGTGCCGACGTCGAAGACGCTCGACGACCTCAAGCGGCTGACCGAGGAGATCATGCCGAAGGTCGCCGCCGCTTAGGTGCTACGGGCGCTCGAGTGCGGCCAGCAGGATCGCCCGGGCCGAGCCGGCCAGTACCTCCGCGGCCCGCTCGCGGTCGAGGCCCGCGATGTCGGTCAGCCACACCAGCGACTCGATGCCGCTCGCCGAGCGGATCGCGACCGCGAGGTCGCGCACGTCGATCCGTGGGTGGGTGGCCGACAGCGGTGCCAGCGCCTCCTCGATCCAGCGGATCGCGCGGCCTCGGCGCAGGACCGGCTGCGGGGCTCCCGGCTCCAGTGACAGCCGCAGCTGGGCTCGCAGCTGCGGCTCCCAGCGCAGCGTGAACGCGATGAACGCCCGCAGCACCAGGTCCAGCCGCGCGGCCGGGTCCGCCGGGGCGTCGGCCGGCAGCAGGCCGGCGTCGTCGTCGATCTCCGGGTACGCGGCCAGCAGCAGGGCCCGCTGGTTGGGGAAGTACCGGTACGCCGTCGTCCGCGAGATCCCGGCGGCCTCGGCCGCGTCCTCGACCGCGGGAGACCGGCCTTGCGCGAGCAGCTCGTGCGCGGCCGTCACCAGTGCGGCCCGCGTCCGGCTCTTCTGCCGGCTGCGGCCCGTGGACTCATATGGCACTTCCATGCCATCATGGTACTCCAGTCCCACGAAGGAGGCGGCCATGACCGGCGACCCGGTGGACACGAATCCCGAGCTGTACCAGGTGGTCTTCGAAAACGAGCGGGTCCGGGTGCTGGAGTACCGCGACCGGCCCGGCGACCGGACCGCGCCGCACCGGCACCCCGACTCCGTGATGGTCACGCTCAGCGCCTTCCGCCGCCGGATCCACTCCGGCGGCCGCGAGGCCGGCGTCGACCTGCCCGCGCACGCCGTGCGCTGGGTCGGGGCCCAGGAACACTCCGGCGAGAACGTCGGGGACACCCCGACGCATTCGCTGTTCGTCGAGCTGAAAGAACCCTCGCCCACCGTCTCCCCGGACATCGCCTTGGGCCCGGCCGGCTCCGGCGTGGAACATCTACAGTAGTGTAGATCTTCTACATGGATGTCGTTGAACGGAGAGACCGGCGTGGACGGCGGAGTCATCGACGGCGGCTGGTACCTGGACCTGCTGTCGTTCGCCCGGGAAACCCCGTGGCTGAACGGGTTCTTCGAGGTCTTCACCAACGCCGGGCTGGTGCTGTACGTGCTCGCCTTCGCCGCGGTGTGGTGGCGCGGCCGCGGTGACGCCGGGCGGACGGCGGCCGCGCTGTGGGTGCCGATCGCCGTCGCGCTCGCCTACGGCTCCAGCACGCTCGTCAAGTTCGTCGTGCGGGAACCACGGCCGTGCATCCGGTACCCGGCCGCGCCGACCGTGTCCCCGTGCGACTTCGCGACGGACTACTCCTTCCCGAGCAACCACGTGACGATCGCCGTGTCCGCCGCGGTCGCCCTGCTCCTGGCCGATCGCCGGCTCGGCGTCGCCGGGCTCGCGGTCGCGGCGGCGATCGGCTTCTCGCGGGTCTACCTCGGCGCGCACTACGTCCACGACGTGCTGGCGGGCGCAGTCCTGGGCGCGCTCGTGGCACTCTGCGGACTCCTCGTGCGCACACCGCTGACGGCGCTGGTCGCCCGATCGCGGCTGTTCTCACCCGATTTTCATCTTCACCGGGGAAAGTGAGGGTGGCGGAAGGGAGCCGGGAGTGCATCTGGTCGTGGTCGACGACGAGGAGGCCGTGCGGGACTCGCTGTCGCGGACACTGCGGTTCGAGGGGTACACCGTCTCGCTGGCCGCGGACGGCGCCGCCGGCCTCGAGGTGATCCGGGCCGAGAAACCGGACGGTGTCGTCCTCGACCTCATGATGCCGGTGCTCGACGGCCTGGACAGCTGCCGCGTCCTGCGCGCCGAGGGCAACTTCGTGCCGATCCTCATGCTGACCGCGCGCACCGGCGTCACCGACCGGGTCACCGGGCTCGACGCCGGCGCCGACGACTACCTCGTCAAGCCGTTCGCGCTGCGGGAGCTGCTGGCGCGGGTGCGGGCGCTGCTGCGGCGCGTCGAGTACGACACCCCGGCCCGGCCGGCCGGCGGCTCCGTGCTGACGTTCGCCGACCTCGTCCTCGACCCGGACACCCGCGAGGTCCGCCGCGGTGATCGCCCGGTCCGGCTGACCCGCACGGAGTTCGCGATGCTGGAGGCGTTCCTGCGGCATCCGCGGATCGTGCTCACCCGCGCCGCGATGTTCGACCGGGTCTGGGGCTACGACTTCGGCACCGCGTCGAACGGCCTCGACGTCTACGTCAGCTACCTGCGCCGCAAGCTGGAGGAACGCGGCGAACCGCGGCTGCTGCACACCGTGCGCGGCGTCGGTTACGTGCTCCGGGAAGAGCCGCTGTGAAGATGCGGGCGCGGTGGCGCGAACAGTCGCTGCGCACCCGCCTCGCCGTGCTGGTGGCGCTCGCCGTGGCGGTCGCCGTCGTGGTGACGTCGTCGGCCGCGTGGCTGCTCACCCAGACCAACCTCTACCAGCAGTTCGACACGCAGCTGCAGACCTACGCCCAGGTGGCGGCGAAAGCCGCGTCGCCGGCCGACGCGCTGGCGACCCTGCGCACGGTCGAACGGCGCGACTTCGGCCTCGAACCCGACGACGACCCCGGTCCCGCCGCCGGCCGCGGCGACGTCGTGGCCGTGCAGTTCCTCGACGCCGACGGCACGATCGTCGGCACGGCCGGCGCGGCGACGCTCCCGGTCGGGCCCGAGACGGCGCTGGTGGCCGCGGGCGTGCTGCCGCAGGGCTCCGGCGTCGTGAAGATCGACGGTGACCGGTACCGCGTCCTGAGCGTGGCCCGGCCCGGCGGCGGCGTCGCGCAGGTGGCGAGCAACTCCGAAGGACTGGACCGGACCCTCGCCAAGCTCGGCGTCTGGCTCACGCTGGCCGGCCTGATCGGCATCCTGGGCTCGGCGCTGGCCGGCCGCGCGGTCGCCCGCACGGCGCTGCGTCCGGTCGACGACCTGACCGTCGCCGCGGAGGACATCGCCCGCACCCAGGAGCTCTCGTCCGGCATCACCGTCACCGGCAAGGACGAGGTGGCCCGGCTCGCCGAGGCGTTCAACAAGATGCTCACGGCACTGGACCGCTCGCGCGACGAGCAGCGCCGGCTGGTGCAGGACGCCGGCCACGAGCTGCGCACCCCGCTGACCAGCCTGCGCAACAACATCGAGCTGCTGATCCACGCCGAGCGCCAGTCCAGGGCGCTCCCGGCCGACGACCGGGCCCGGCTGCTGGCCGATCTCGACGTCCAGTCCGTCGAGCTCACGACGCTGATGGAAGAGCTCGTCGACCTGTCCACCGGCGAGCACGAACCGGAGCCGGTCGACCGGATCGACCTGGCGGACGTGCTGGGCGCGGCCATCGAGCGCGTCCGGGCCCGCTCACCGCACGTGCGGTTCACGATCGAGGTGGCCGAGGCGGTGGTGGACGGCCGGGCGGCGGCGCTGGAACGCGCGGTGCTCAACGTCCTCGACAACGCGGCGAAGTGGAGCCCGCCCGGCGGGACGGTGACCGCGGTGATCGAGCCCGGCCCCGGCGACGCGCGGATCGTGGTCTGCGACGAGGGCCCGGGAATCGACCCCGCCGACCTGCCGCACGTGTTCGAGCGCTTCTACCGCGCCGAGGCGGCCCGGGCGCGGCCCGGCTCCGGGCTCGGGCTGGCGATCGTCGCCCAGGTCGTCTCGCAGCACGGCGGCACCGTGCGGGCCGGCCGCGCCGACACCGGCGGAACGCGGCTCGAGCTTTCCTTGCCCCGAGCCGTTTCCTGACCGGACGCCGGGATCTACGCTTCCCGCCGGGTGAGTACCAAGGGGCCGTCCTCGGTGATGGCGACCGTGTGCTCGGAGTGCGCCGTGCGCGATCCGTCGGCCGAGCGGATGGTCCAGCCGTCGGGGTCGAAGACGATCCGGTCGGTCGTGCGCGCGAACCAGGGTTCGAGCGCGACCGTCAGCCCCGGCCGGAGCTTCAGGCCGCGCCCGGCCGTGCCCTTGTTGGGGATGTGGAGGTCCTCGTGCATGGTGCGGCCGATGCCGTGGCCGCCGAACTCGGTGTTGACCGGGTAGCCGTAATCACTGGCCACCGCCCCGATCGCCGCCGAGATGTCGCCGAGGCGGTTGCCCGGGCGCGCCGCGTCGATCGCCGCCTCCAGCGCTTCTTCGGTGGCGCGGATGATCCGCAGGTCCTCCTCGGCGGCGGTGCCGACGACGACCGTGCGCGCCGAGTCGGCCGCCCAGCCGTCGATGCTGACCGCGAGGTCCGCGGTGACGACGTCCCCGTCGCGCAGGGTGTAGTCGTGGGGCAGGCCGTGCAGGACGGCGTCGTTGACCGACAGGCAGATGACGTTGCGGAACGGGCCCTTGCCGAAGGAGGGCGCGTAGTCCCAGTAGCAGGACTCCGCCCCGCGCCGCTTGATCATGCCGCGTGCGTGGTGCTCCAGGTCCATCAGGTTGACGCCGACGTCGGCGAGCCGCCCGACCTCGGAGAGCACCTCGGCGACGAAACGCCCGGCCACGTGCATGCGCTCGATCTCGGCGGGCGTCTTCAGTTCGATCACGAAAACCTCGCGGTTCAAGGTGCCGGCAGGGTGATACCGGCTGGTTGATGCTTGCCGGTATAACTATACCAGTCGCCCCTCGGGGCATGATCCGCTTCGCGTCGTCAGAGGGACTCGTATTCGTCGCCGTCCTCGTTGAGCACCACGTAACCGGGCGATACCTCGGTCAGGCACCGGCTCAGCGCCGCCAGCAGCTCCTCGACGGCGACGTCGCCGAGTCCTAGCTCCGCGGTGACCTCGGCGCGGAGCTCGTCGATCTGCGGCTCGTCCGCCTTCAGCTCGGCGTAGGAAGACTCGAAGGACGCGCGCATCGCATCGACGTCCGGGGCGTCCGACACGACGTCCTGCCAGGTCGGCACACCGACGACCAGGCGGACCGCGCCCGCCAGGTCGTCGGCGAGGATCCCGGCGGAGCCTTCGGAGCCGGCGTAGAGCACGGGTCCGTCGTCGCAGACGAAGAACGTGCCGCCCGCGGCGTCGCCGGCGACCACCCGCAACTCGCCGCCCGATGCCGGCCGCACCGGTTCGACGGGGTCGAGGCGGGCGATGTCGAAGTCGAAGACGTCCGCCAGCAGTGCGGCGGCGCGGGCGTTCTCGCGAATGCGCTCGAGCATGGCGGAACGATAGACCGGCGCCGTCCGGGCTCAGGCCGGCGGCTGCTCCTCGATGGCGCCGACCTGGTCCGGGTCTTCCGGGGCGGGCATGTGCCGAATGCTGTCGCTGCCCTTGTGGTCGTGGGCGCGGGTGTAGCGGGAATCCAGCACCCGCCCCAGTTTGTGGGCCGCCCCGGCGTACGCGTCGTCCACGGTGGCCGCGTGGTGGGTGACCGCGACCGGCTGCTTGCCACCGGGCCGCGCCTCGATCACGCACTTCTTGTCTTCCGGCTTGCTGCCGCCGTCCTCGCTGAGGTGCACCTCCACCCGGGTCAACCATCCGCCGAACCGGGAGAGGCTGCCCTCCAGGTCGGTGGTCACGTAGGTGGCCAGTCCTTCGCCACCGTGGATGTTGTGGTCGGTGTTGACCTGGATCTGCACGAGCACCCTCCAACGCGAGACGACGATTGATCTCCGTCAGTACCACGGCGGCCACCGGCTCAAACCCGGCGTCGGCTACAGCTCCATTCGCACTGCACGGGTGAGCAGCGAAAACGGCTGGTTCGATCGGCGGGAATTGGCCGTTCGAACTCGCCCGCTGCTCCGAACAGAGCAAACCCGAAACCGCTTCCCGGCACCTGCAACTTGCAGATTCGTGTTGCCGACTGGCGCCTTTTCCGGGTTCACGGTGGCTTCTCCTCCCGCAGATCGGATTCATCTCAGTCACGCCGAGCAGCGATCCAATTGATGCGAGCTGCGGACCGGAGGGAGAAATTTCCCTGACGGGACCGGCGTGTATACACTCCACACGGGAGCGCGCAATTCGTACGTTCTCTTACTGGTATATACCGCGCCAAGGAGCAGGAATGGCCCAGAAGGTCCTCGTCGAGATGCTCGACGACATCGACGGCACACCCGCCGCGCACACCATCCCGTTTTCCCTCGACGGCGTCACCTACGAGATCGACCTCTCCGACGAAAACGCGGCCTCCCTGCGCGACGAACTCGCCCGCTACATCAGCGCCGGCCGCCGCACCGGTGGGCGCAAGGTCCGCGTCGCGACCGGCCAGTCGACCACGACCGCCACGGACCGCGAACGCAACCAGCAGATCCGGGCGTGGGCCAACGCGAACGGCTACGAAGTCTCCGAACGAGGACGCCTGTCCTCCGAGGTGACTGCCGCGTTCGACGCCGCCCAGGCGCAGGAAGCCGAGCCCGCCAAGGCGGCACGCAAGCGCGCGCCCCGCAAGAAGGTCGCCGCCGCGCGGAAGTGACCGCCGTGCCGGGAGATCACTGGGGAGAGATCACCGAGACCCGCCCGTCGGCGACGAGGACGAATCACCCTCGTCGCCGACGGAGGACAGTTCACCGCTAGCGCGCCCGTGTTTTTCGGCGGCGCGGAGAACGTCGCCGCCGAGCCGCTCGAGGAATCTGCCCGCGGTGGCGAGCCGGATTCCGACCGCCGTATCGGTCCCGAAGACGTCGGCCCGGCGTTTCGCGCTCTCCCCGACGTTCGGGCACCTTCCGCCAAGGCGTCCGCGAATACCGCGCCCGACGGCAGCCTCGCCCCGAAGCGGTCCTTCCACACCATGGCCGAGGCATACCGATGAGGCACCACGGGAAGCTTTCCCACCGCCTCTTCAATTCTCAGCCCGGAGCCGGCGGCGTCGGCTCGTCCGGGACGACGACGAGGCTGACGACGCGGCGGATCCGGCCCTCCCGCGCGTTGCCGACGCGCGAGACCACCGCCCGCTCGATCTCCTCGACCATCACCTCGAACTCTTCGTCGGTCAGCCACACCGCCGCCTGGCGGTAGACGACGCCGTCCGCGACCGGGTCGGCGTCCGGGTGGGCGTGATAGCGGTCGAAGTCCCCCATCAACGAGGCCGCGAACGTCGTGAACGCGCGCAGGTGGTCCTCGCGCGACATCGCCGCGCGCGCCGCCGGGTCGACCACCGCCTCCTCCTTGTGGACCCGGTAGCTGCGCTCCGTCGTGCCGCGCACCCGCCGCTCCTCCGCCACCTCCAGCACCCCCGCCTCGGCCAGCACCGCGATCTGGCGGTACATCGTCGCGGGCGCGACGTCGGGGATGCGCTCGCGCAGCTGCGCCGTGGTCAGCGGATCGGCGTCGAACAGCGCCTGCAGGATGCGCATCCGGACCGGATGCAGGAGGAGGTCCGCGGTAGCCATGGACGAATGTTCTCACATGCGATACCGTTCTCACAGATGAGAACATTTGCATGATCGAGAATGATGGGAGACGCACCATGCGGGACGTCGACATGACGGTCACCGCGGACGACGGACTGCGCCTGGCCGGCACCCTGACCCTGCCCGCGGGCGCCGGCCCGCACCCCGCCGTCCTGCTGCTGCACGGTTCCGGGGGGCTGGACCGCGACGCCAACACCGGCCGGCTCCGCATGGCCTACGGTGCTCCGCTGGCGGCCGCCCTGGCGGAGGCAGGGATTGCCACGTTGCGCTACGACCGGCGCGGGGTCGGCGCCACGCCCGGCGACTGGCGCGCGACCGGGTTCACCGACAACCGCCGCGACGGTGCCGCCGCCGTGCGCGCGCTGGCCGCGCGGCCGGACATCCGCGCGGACGCCGTCGGCGTCGTCGGGCACAGCGAAGGCGCCGTCCACGCCATGACCCTCGGCGCGCACCCGGACGTCGCCGCGGTCGTGCTGCTGGCCGGGTTCGCCCGCCCGGGCGAGGACGCCCTGCGCCGGCAGGCGGGGATGATCGCCCGCGACCTCCCCGCGTTCACTCGGCCGGCGTTGCGCGCCTTCGCCGGGCGGCAGCTGACCCGGCTCAAGACGACGGACACCGACGTCGCGCGCGTCGCCGGGATGCGGGTGAACGCGCGGTGGCTGCGCGAGCTGCTCGCCCACGACTCACGCCGGGACCTGGCGAACATCCGGGTTCCCGTCCTGGCGATCACCGGCGAGAAGGACATCCAGGTCGACCCCGCGGACCTGGACGTGATCCGCCGGCTGGTGCCCGGCGAGGTCGAGGTCCACCGGATCGCCGACCTCACCCACCTGCTGCGCCGCGACCCCGGGCGGCCGTCGATGCGGTCGTACTCGCGGCAGCTGCGCCGCCCGGTCGACGCCGACCTGCTGGCCCAGGTGTCCGGCTGGCTCGCCGGCCGGCTCCGGAAGAACTGACTCCCCGATTCCGCATTGTCCCCGGGCTTCGTGCTGCCCATTTTCCGAACGAAAGGCAGAAGTGGTGACCATCAAAGAGAAAAGCGGTCTCGCGCTTTTCTGGACCGTCACGTTCACGACGAGCTGGGCTTTCTGGTTCGTCGCGATCCTGCTCGGCGGACCGCCGACCAGCTCGCCCACCGTCGTCCCGTACCTGCTCGGCGGGTTCGGCCCGGTGATCGGCGCGATCGCCGTCCGGGTGCGCCGGGCCCGCCGCGGCGAACCCGCCCCGGCGCACACCGTGACGTCCCGGCCCGGCGCGCGCTGGCTCTGGGTGATTCCCTTGCTGCTGCTGGCATCGGCGACCGTCGTGGCGGCCGCGCTGCTCGCGCGGGCCCTCGGCGGTCCGGCGCTGGACCTGACGGCGGGACGGAACCTGATCGCGACCGTCGGCGGCCTGGGTCCGTTCCTCGTCAGCATGCTGATCGCCGGCCCGCTGGCCGAAGAACCCGGCTGGCGGGGCACGGCCCACCCCCGGCTGCGCGGGTCGATGACGCGCCTGCGGGCCGGCCTGCTGCTGGGTGTCGTGTGGGCCGCGTGGCACCTGCCGCTGTTCTTCATCCCCGGGACCGTCCAGGCCGCGTTCGGCCTGCTCAGCTGGAGCGGGCTGCTGTTCACGCTCAGTGTCATCCCGATGGCGCTGCTGACCGGTTACGCCTACGAACGCGGCGGCGTGCCGGCCTCGATCGCGGTCCACTTCGGCGTCAACACGACGGTCGCGCTGCTGACCGTCAACGCACCGGTGACTCAGGCGCTGGTGCTGGCGGTGCAGGTTGTCGTCGCGCTCGCATTGCCGCGGCACGAACCTGTTCCCGCCCCGGCAGCCATGCGCACAGCGCCGTCGCGATGAGCGCGAACCCCGTCGCCCACCAGAACGCGACGGGGAAGCCGGACTGCTCGAGGATGACGGCGAGCACCGCGGTGCCGAACGATCCGCCGATCTGCTGCGAGATCCGGGTCAGGACGCTCGAGTGGGCGATCTCGGCACGGTCGAGCCCGACGTAGGACGCCGTCATCACCGGCATGGTGACGGCGCCGAGCCCGATGCCGCGGACCAGCAGCCACAGCGCGAGCAGCCGGCCGTCGCTGGTCGCGTCGGCGAAGGCGAACGGCACGGTGGCGGCCGCGACGACGAGGAAGCCGACGACGGCGATCGAGCGAGCTCCGATGCGGTCGGTGAGCGGTCCGGCGATCTGCCGGCTGAGCAGTGTCCCGATCCCCTGCGGCACGAGCATCAGCCCGGCGGCCAGCGCGCTCGCCCCGCGGAGCTGCTGGTAGTAGAGCGGCAGCAGCAACATCGCCCCGTACAGCGAAAAGCCCGACAGGAACAGCACCGAGGACGAGGATCCGACCGAACGCGCGGCGAGCAGCCGGATGTCCACGAGCGGGTCGCGGCGGCGCAGCGCGTAGAACGTGAAGGCGACGAGGAAGGCGACGCCGGCGACGAGCGGCGCGAGGACGTCGAGGTGGGCGAACCCGTCCGCGGAGCCGGCGTTCGAGAGGCCGAGGATCACGGCCGTGATCCCCGGGGCCAGCAGGGCGAGCCCCCGGACGTCGAGCCGGGGGCGCGCGGCGGTGGCGGCGGGCGGGTCGTCGGCGAGGTAGCGGGCCGCGAGGATCAGGCCGGCGACGCAGAAGGGCACGTTGACCCAGAACATGAAGCGCCAGCTGAGATCCGTGATGATCGCGCCGCCGGCGAGCGGGCCGAGGATCGGCCCGAGCAGGGCGGGCAGGGCGACCCAGGTCGTCGTGCGACCGAGCGCGCGGCCGCCCGCCGCCTGCATGATGAGCGTCGTCATCACCGGCAGCATCAGCCCGCCGCCGAGCCCCTGCACGACGCGCCAGCCGATGAGCGAACCCGCGTCCCACGCGGTGCTCGAGCCGACCGAGCCGGCGAGGAACACGGTGAGGGCGAACATCCAGACCCGCTTGCCGCCGAAGCGGGCCAGCGCCCAGGTGCTGAGCGGCACCGCCGCGCCCAGCGCGAGCATGTAGCCGGTGCTCACCCACTGGATCGTCGAGACCGGCACGTCGAGGCTGGTCGCGAGCTGGTGGAGCGCGACGCTGACGATCGTGGTGTCGAAGACGACCGCCAGCGCACCGACGACCAGGATCAGCGCGGTCTTCAGGACCTTCGGGTCGACTCTGTCGTTCGTGTCCGTGGACACCTCGCCCCCTTAAGAGATGGATTAGTTCCTTATCTCCGAGAGTAGGGTCCCTGGCGAAGGAATGCAACGCTCTCTTATTCTGGTGGCATGGCTGCCGAGACGACGTCCGAAGGGGTCAAACGCCGACGCCGGGGAACCGAGCTGGAACACGCGCTCCTCGCCGCGGCCTGGGAGGAGCTGGCGGAGGCCGGCTTCGCGAAGCTGACGATGGAGTCGGTCGCGGACCGCGCGAAGACGGGGATCGCGGTGCTCTACCGCCGCTGGCCGAACAAGGACGAGCTCGTGCTCGCCGCGATCCGCCACTACGGCGACACCCACCCGGTCGCGATCCCGGACACCGGAAGCCTGCGCGAGGACCTGCGGGTGCTCCTCGGGAACATCAGCGCGGGCCGCAACGAGCTCGCGGCGCTCGTCGGAGCGACGTTCGCCGGCCTCCACGACAGCACCGGCCGCACCCCCGAGGACATCCGCCGCGCCCTCCTCGGCGACGGCCCGTGGCGGTCCTACGAAGTGTTCCGCCAGGCCCACGACCGGGGCGAGATCGACCTCGCGCGGATCCCGCGGGACGTGCTCGACCTGCCGTTCGAGCTGATGCGCCACGACATCCTGATGACCCTCCGGCCGGCGTCCCCCGAGCGGATCCGATCGATCGTCGACGACATCTTCTGGCCGCTCGTCGCGCCGAAGTAGCCGGTCCGGCAGCGGGTGACCATCCAGGTCACCCGCTGCCGGTGGTTCACTCGGTCATGAACTCGGCCGGCCGCAGCGCGCGGCCGACGATCCGGACGTCGCCGATCCAGCCGTGGAACACGTTGTCGAGCGCGCCGCCGTATTCGTGGCCGCCCAGGAGCCAGGTGAGGCCGAGGGACGCGATGCCGACGGAGTCGGTGAACGGGTTGTCCGCCACCGGGGAGCTTTCGACGTAGACCGTGGTGCGGTGCCCGTCGTTGACGACCGCGATGTGCCACCACTGGTCCTCGGCCAGGCCGTGGCTCCAGTTGGTGGTCGGGTAGGTCTGGCTGAGCGGGTAGCAGTTGAACTGCACCTCACGACCGTTGTTCGTGGTCATGAGCTGGGCCACCGGCTCCTTCGGGTCGGTGTTCTTGCCGTGCTTGCCCGCGTCGCCGGACGCGCCGCGGCGGACCAGGACGGGCATGTTGCCGTTGGTGCCGCCGTCCCAGTCGCGCGGGATCTTCACGAACGTCTCGATGGTGTAGCCGCGCTTGAACGTCTCGGTGTTCAGTGGCGCGCGCGAGCCCGTCGTCAGGTACGCGCCGTGCACCGGGCTCCGGCCGCCGGCGAACCGGAGGCTGGCGTGGCCCGGCTGGTCGGGGTGGTGGTCGTCGGTCCAGGTCAGCGCGTCGGGGGCGGTGCCGGCGACGGACTGCAGCGTGAGGTCGTTGCCGTGGCCCGACAGGTCGCGCACCTGCTGGCTCGCGGTGACGGCGCTGCCGTTGGCGCCGACGTTGTCAAAGCGCCAGTACGCGAGTGTGCCCGGCACGAGCACCTTGTTCGCGGGCCGCGCCGGGCGGACCGGCACGGGGATGAAGCCGGCGAAGCGCTGCTCGAAGTCGAACGGCATGGAGAAGCGGTCGACGGAAGTGGTGAGCCGCGACTCCAGCACCTCCATGCGGTTGCGCTTCGCGGGGTCCTTCTCGAGGATCCACGGCGAGATCGTCTCGAC
Organism: Amycolatopsis sp. NPDC114504; assembly: GCF_055633595.1. Classification (NCBI taxonomy): domain Bacteria; kingdom Bacillati; phylum Actinomycetota; class Actinomycetes; order Pseudonocardiales; family Pseudonocardiaceae; genus Amycolatopsis; species Amycolatopsis sp. NPDC114504. Next base: position 253,834 of record NZ_JBVKDU010000003.1, read on the forward strand.
GTCGATCGTGTCGCGCTCGAGGTCGAAGTGGTACAGGCGCAGCATGCCGCCGCCGCTCATGTACCGGTTCTGGTAGTTCGTGATGTGCAGGTGCACGTCGTTGCCGGCGGCGTTCTTCTTCGTCATCCGGCCCGAGGGCCAGTAGTGGCCGTTGAGCGTGAGGAAGATCTGGTCGTTGTCCTTGATCAGCGAGTCCCAGACGGTCTGGCCGTAACCGGTGATCTCCGCGTTGTTCTCGGCGTCGCCCGACTCGTACGGGTAGACCTCGTCGCCGTAGGTCGGCGCGACGATCTCGTGGCAGGTCAGGATCACCGGCAGCTTCGGGTGCTTCTTGATGACATCGTTGGCCCAGGCGAAACCCGCGGCCGACGTGCGCCAGTCCATGGCCAGCAGCAGCCACTCGCGCCCGGCGGCGCGGAAGACGTGCGCGGTGTTGTAGCCGCTCGCGTCCGAGCCGAGGAACGACTTCTGCCGGCGGAACCGCTGCGGCCCCATCGTCTGCAGGTACGGCGTGGTGCCGCGGGTGTCGTCGCCGGAGACGTCGTGGTTGCCCGCGAGGACGCTGTAGGCGACGCCGGCGGAGTCGGCCGGCTTGAAGGTCTTGTCCACGGCCTGGAACGACGTGATGTCGGCGTCCTGCGTCAGATCGCCGAGGTGGGCCAGGAAGACGACGTTGTTGTCCGGTTTCCCGCTGTTCTCGATCACGTACCGGAGCGAGGCTTCCTGCGGCTCCGGGTTGATGCTGTTCTGGCTGCCCCAGTAGAGGTACTGGGTGTCCGGCATCACGGCGACGGTGAACTGGAGGCTCTCGCCGTCCGGGTTCCACCTTCCTTTGTTCCCACTGGTGGCGCTGTCCGCGCTGATCGCGGTGTCGGCCCCGGCCGGCGCGGCGCCGAGCGCACCCAGCGCCGTCGCACCGACACCGGCCAAGCCCGCGTTGCGCAGGAAGGACCGTCGGTTCGGGCCCGCCTGGTTTTCGCGCATGATGTGCCTCATTCAGGTTTTCGGGGAGAATTCTCCAGCGCCCCGGACGCTATGCGCGCCTGCTTGAGCCCATGCGAACACCAGATGACCTGTTCACGGCGACAATTCCTGTCCCGTCCCGCTCTCCTAGTCCATCCCACGCTTTCCGGGCGTCCAAAACGGCTTCACGACGATCGAGCGGCGCGGCCAGCCGCGGTCCTGCACCAGGTGACGGCGAGCCGCCTGGCACGCGCGGGCCTCGCCGGCCACGTACGCGATGCCCGGCTCGGCCGGCAGGTCCAGCGCGGGGAGCGTGGCGAGGAGGTTGTCCGTCCAGGTGACCTCGCGGGGCATCGGCAACCGGTCGGCTGCCTCGATGACGCAGTGGACCGGCGCGTCGGCGGGCAGTGCGCGCATCATCGCGCCGAACGCCACTGACGCCGTCGCGTCTCCGGCGAACAGGTGGTACGGCGCGCCCTCCTGCGGTACGAGCCGGCCCTCGGGCTTCAAGAACGACACCTGGCGGCCCGGGCGGACCTCGCGGGCCCAGCGGGCGCCCGGCCCGGCGCCGTCGTGGTCGAGGACGCACAGGTCGAGGTGGTCGCCGTAGTCCCAGATCGAGTACGTGCGCAGCGTCAGCGTGCCGACCCGGACCCGGATGTGCTGGCCCGGCGTCCAGCGCAGGCCGGGCACCCCGATGAGCCGGAGCTCGCCCGGCGGTTCGGGGTGGCCACGCACGTGCTGCGGCACTGGGAAAGCGTGGGCCTCCTCGCGCCGGCCAGGGCCGCCGGCGGGCAGCGCCGGATCGAGGAGGCGCAGACGGCGAAGGAGCTGATCGAGCACGCGCTGGAGTGCCCGCTCAAGCTCGAGGACCGGCAGGAGATCGCCGGCCGCATCCCGTCGCCGTGATGAGTTGTCGCGCCCGCTCCCGTCTTACCTGTGACGGGACACGACGAGGCGGAAGGATGACGTGATGAGCGCGCAACCACGGCAGGCGGAGCCGGGCGAGGTCGACGAGCCGACGTTTTCGGGGCTGACCGCGCGGCACCGGCGGGAGCTGCACGTGCACTGCTACCGGATGCTCGGGTCGTTCGAGGACGCCGAAGACACCGTGCAGGAGACGTTCCTGCGTGCCTGGCGACGGCGGGAGACCTTCGCGGGGCGCTCGACGTTCCGCGCCTGGCTGTACCGGATCGCCACCAACGCCTGCCTGGACCTGCTGGCCAAGTGCCGCCCGGAGCCGGCGACCGGCGGCGAGGTGCCGTGGTTGCAGCCCTACCCGGACCGGCTGCTGGACGAGCTGCCCGCGGGCGACGCGGACGAGCCCGAGTCCGTCGCCCTGGCCCGGGAGACGATCGAGCTGGCCTACCTGGTCGCGGTCCAGCACCTCGCGCCACGCCCGCGGGCCGTGCTGATCCTGCGCGACGTGCTCGGCTGGCCGGCCAAGGAGGTCGGCGAGCTGCTCGGGGACTCCGTCAACTCCGTGAACAGCGCGTTGCAGCGAGCCCGCGCCGGCCTGCGAGCGCACCTGCCGGCCGAGCGGCAGGACTGGACCGGAGGTGAGGAGGACGCCGGGACGCGCGAGCTGGTGCGCCGCTACACCGAGGCCAGCGTGGCCACCGACGTCGCCGGGCTGGCCGCGCTGCTGCGGGACGACGTCCGGTGCTCGATGCCGCCGACGCCGGGCCTGCACCTCGGCCGCGAAGCGGTGGTGAGCGACTGGGTCGAGAGCGGCTTCGAGAGCATGACGGGGCTGCGCGCGGTCGCGACGTCGGTCAACCGGCAGCCCGCTGTGGGGTTCTACCACTGGCGGCAGCAGGAGGGCGCGTACCTGCCGCTGACGATCGACGTCCTGCGCGTCACGGGCGGAGCGATCGCCGAGATCATCACGTTCCACGACGACCGGTTCCCGCGGCTCGGACTGCCGGAGCGCCTCCTGGCGGACGGCACGGAGTAGTCCGGCGGCCGCGGCGGAGTGGTACGGCGCGTTCGGCTGGAGCCGCGCGGCTCCGGCACCGGCGTCCGCACTCCCGGCCGTCGCGCGGCGAGGGTACGGACCGCTGCCGGCGCGCCTACCCCAGCTGGTCGCGACGGCGCGTCAGATACGCGGTCTCCGCCGTGTTGCCCGCCAGCTCGATCGCCTTGTCGTACGCCGCGCGGGACTCGTCGCTGCGGCCCAGGCGGCGGAGCAGCTCCGCGCGGGTCGCGTGCTGGGCGTGATACCCCTCCAGGGTGTCCCCCAGCCCGTCGATGGCCGCCAGTGCCACGTCCGGGCCGTCCAGCTCGGCGACCGCGATCGCGCGGTTGAGGGCGACCGTCGGTGCCGGGTCGACGCGGACCAGCTGGTCGTACAGGGCGACGACCTGGGACCAGTCCGTGTCGCCGATCTCGCGGGCCGACGTGTGCACCGCGTTGATCGCCGCGAGGATCTGGTAGCGGCCCGGCGGGATCCCGGCGGCGGCCGCCGCGAGGCGCTCGCGCACCAGCCCGTGGCCCTCGGCGATCAGCGTCGCGTCCCACTCCCCGCGGTTCTGCTCGGCCAGCGGGACCAGCTCACCGCCGGCCGAGACGCGGGCCGGGCGGCGGGCCTCGATGAGCAGCATCAGCGCCAGCAGCCCGGCCACCTCGCCGTCGTCCGGCAGGAGGCCCCGGATCAGGCGGGTGAGCCGGATCGCCTCGGTCGTCAGGTCGTGGCGCACCGGGTCGGTGTCGGGGCCGGTGGCCAGGTAACCCTCGTTGAACACGAGGTACAGCACGGCGAGCACACCGGAGACGCGGGCGGGGAGGTCTTCGGCGGACGGCACCCGGTACGGGACGCGCGCCGCCTTGATCTTGGCCTTCGCGCGGGTGATCCGCTGGCCCATCGTGGCTTCGGCGACCAGGAAGGCGCGGGCGATCTCGGGCACGGTCAGGCCGCCCAGCATGCGCAACGTCAGCGCCACGCGGGCTTCCGGCGCCAGTACCGGGTGGCAGCAGGTGAAGATCAGCCGGAGCCGGTCGTCGTCGATGGCGCCGAGCGGCTCGGCCGGGTCGCCGTCGTACGCCGACTGGGCTTCCTGCTGCTTGTCGTCACGCTTGTTCTCGCGCCGGATCCGGTCGATGGCCTTGCGGTTGGCGGTGGTGGTCAGCCAGGCGCCGGGGTTGGGCGGCACGCCGTCGGCCGGCCACCGCTCGACGGCGGTCGCGAACGCCTCCGCGGCCGCCTCCTCGGCGATGTCGAGGTCGCCGAAGCGCCTGGTCAGGGCGGCGACCACCCGGGCCCACTCCTCGTGGTGGGCGCGGGTGATCGCCGCACGGACGTCGCTCACGCGCCCTCGACCAGGATCGGGCGCACCTCGATCTTGCGGTTGCAGGCCTTCGACCCCTCGGTCGCGAGCTTCAGCGCGACATCGAAGTCGGGCGCCTCGATGATCCAGAAGCCGGCGAGGTACTCCTTGGACTCCACGAACGGGCCGTCGGTGAGCACCGCCGCCTCGCCCCGGTTGTCGATGACCGCGGCGTCGCCGGGCAGCCCGAGCCCACCGGCGAACACCCAGTTCCCCCCGGCGCGGAGTTGGTCGTTGAACACGTCGATCGCGGCCTCCTCCTCCGGGACGGCGACGGCGACCTGGTCGTGGACCACGGAAAGCAGGAACTGCATCCGGAAACATCCCCTCTGGTGTCAGGATCAACCAGGCCAGAATGCCACTGCCGGGTTCCCGCCCTTCCCGCGACCCCGGCGGCGGGCCACCGCGGAATCGGCCGGAATCCGTCCGGAAATGCGACATTTATTCTTCGTGATTTCTCCGGCGGGGCACCGATCGAGCCGGACTGCCGTTCGCGGTCTCGATCGCCCGCTCGACGAGGTGGTGGTCGGGCGAAAGGTGACAGACCGGGTCGGTGCGCGCCGCGTCGCCGGTGAGCTGGAACGCCTGGCAGCGGCAGCCGCCGAAGTCGACGTCGCGGCGGGTGCAGCTCCGGCAGGGATCCGGCAGCCAGTCCGTTCCCCGGAACGCCGTCATGACCGGCGCTTCGGCCCAGATCCGGGCCAGCGAGTCCGCCCGCACACTCGCTCGCGGCAACGGCAGGGACTGCGCGGCCGGGCAGGGCAGGACGTCGCCGTTCGGCGCCACGGTCAGCTGGCGCGACGCCCAGCCGCCCATGCAGGGTTTCGGGTAACGGCCGTAGTAGTCGGGCAGGACGTAGAGGACGTCCATGCGGTCCCGCAAACGTTCGCGCGCGGCCCGGACGACGGCCTCGGCGGCGTCGAGCTGGGCCCGCGCCGGCAGCAGCGCGTCGCGGTTGCGCCAGGCCCAGCCGTAGTACTGGGTGTTGGCCAGCTCCACCCGGTCCGCGCCGACGGCCTCGGCCAGCGCGAGCAGCTCGGCAACGCGGTCGATGTTCCGCCGGTGCAGCACTACGTTCAGGGTGAGCGGCCAGCCCAGCTCCTTCACCAGGGCCATGGCCTCGATCTTGCGCCGGAAGGACGGGGTCCCGGCGATCCGGTCGGACCGCAGCGGCTCGTCGGCCTGGACGCTGACCTGCACGTGGTCGAGCCCGGCGGTGCGCAGCCGCTCGGCCCGGGACCGCGAGAAGCCGACGGCGCTGGTGACGAGGTTCGTGTACAGGCCGAGCCCGTGGGCTTCGGCGACGATCTCGGCGAGGTCGCGCCGCAGCAGCGGCTCGCCGCCGGAGAGGTGGCACTGCAGGACGCCCAGGTCGCGGGCCTCGCGCAGCACCCGCCGCCACTCGCCGGTGGTCAGCTCGTCGGAGTAGCCGCCCAGGTCCAGGGGGTTGGAGCAGTACGCGCAGGCCAGCGGGCAGCGGTAGGTGAGCTCGGCCAGGAGCCCGAAGGGGCTATCCATCGGCCAGCTCCACGCACCGCCGGGCGGCGAGCCGGGTCAGGAACCGCCGCACCTCGTCGCCGGGGACGCTCCCGTACCGCACCTGGAGCTCGGCCACGATCCCGGCCACCGTGCGCTGCCCGTCGCACAGCTCCAGGATGTCCGCGCCGGTGCCGTTGAGCACCACGACCGTCTCGGGCAGCAGCAGGACGTGCCGCCCCCGGGCCCGGTCGAAGCCCAACCGGACGTGGCGCGCCAGCCGGGGTCGATCCACTGTGGACACTTCGGGCACGGTCACTCCGGATGGGCTCGGTCGATGGCGGCCATCGGGCTTTACAGGACGTCGCACGGGGAACGGGTGTCCCCGTTCGCGCGGGGAGGGCGCCGGACCCGTCGGCCCGGCGCCCCGGCCGCTAGTCGTCCAGCAGGCCGACGTACATCGTCACCTCCGGTGCGACGGCGATCTCGTCGAACTCCGGCGTCTCCCACACCACGACTCCGGACTCCATGGCTTCACCTCCTCCGCCCCGTTGCGCGGGCAGTCCTACGACGTTTCCGGGAGGGCGAAGACGATCAGGGCGCTGCCGTGGCCCGCGCCGAGCATGCCGGGCAGGAACCCCTCGGCCCAGCCGCCCCAGCCGACCGGCACGGCGATGTACTGCCTGCCGTCGACCGAGTACGTCGTCGGGCTGCTGTGGTGCCCGCTGCCGCATTGGAACTGCCACAGCAGCTCGCCCGTGCGGGCGTCGAGCGCGTTGAACTCACCCGACGGCTCGCCGGCGAACACCAGGTCGCCACCCGTGGCGAGCGTCGACGCGCACATCGGGAGCTCGTTGCGCCAGCGCCACTTCTCCTCGCCGGTCGCGTCGAAAGCGCTTACCGAGCCGGCCATGTCGTCGATGTCCACCGCGACACCCGCGCCCCAGTACGGGATGCTCTCCCGGAACTCCCGGCGCCGCCGGGTGGCCGTGGCCCCGGTGTCCTGCACCGGAACGTAGAAGAGCCCCGTCTTCGGGCTGTAGGACGCGTGCGTCCACTCCTTGGCACCGGCCGGACCCGGGTAGAAGTGGACCGGCTCGCCTTCCTTCTCCGGGTACACCTTGGCCGTGACCTTGCCGTCGCGCGTGATCGCGCCCCACGTGATGCGGTCCACGAAGGGGGTGATCCGCACCAGCGAGCCGTTCGTGCGGTCGAGGACGAAGAAATAGCCGTTCTTGTCGAAGTGCCCGAGCAGCTTGCGCCCGTCGTGCTCGAACAGGATGCACTCGGCGATGCTGTCGTAGTCCCACAGGTCGTGCGGCGTGCACTGGTAGTGCCAGCGGATCCGGCCGCTGTCGACGTCGACGGCGACGATGCTGTCGGTGTAGAGGTTGTCGCCTTCCCGGACTTCGCCGTCGAAGTCGGGCGCCGGGTTGCCGGTGCCGACGTAGAGCAGGTTCGTCTCCGGGTCGAACGTGCCGGTGAGCCAGCAGTTCGCGCCGCCCCGCGCCCAGGCCTCGCCCTCGGTGGGCCAGGTTTCCGAGCCGGGTTCGCCGGGCTTCGGCACCATGTAGCAGCGCCACTGGTGGTCGCCGGTCTCGAGGTCGAACGCGTCGAGGTGACCGCGCACCCCGAACTCGCCGCCGGAGCTCCCGACGATGACGAGGTTCTTCACGACCAGCGGAGCGACGGTGGCGCTCTCGCCGGCGCGCACGTCGCCGTAGGTCTTGGCCCACACCCGCTTGCCGGTGGTGGCGTCGAGGGCGACCAGCCGCGCGTTCGCCGTCACGAAGTAGACCTTGCCCGCGGCGACCGCCACCCCGCGGTTGACGTTCCCGCAGCACAGGGAGACGTCGAACGGGACGGCGTGCTTGTACCGCCAGATCTCCACGCCGGTCTTCGCGTCGAGCGCCCACACCCAGCCGTCCCAGCCGGAGAGGAACATGACGCCGTCGACGACGATCGGCGCGGCTTCGAAGGAGTAGGTCGACGCGCCCGCGATCAGGCCGGTCGTGCCGGCCTGGAAGATCCACGCGGGGACGAGCCGCTTGACGTTCTCGGTGCTGATCTGGTCCAGCGTGCTGTAGCGCTGCCCGTCGTAGGCGCCGTAGTAGGTGATCCAGTTGTGCGATTCCTCGCGGGCGTTGAGGATGCGCTCGTACCCGAGCCGGGCCACCACCGGCGGCGCGACCTCACCGCCCGCGACCTTGCCGCTCAGCGTGCCCTGGTCGATGGCCTCGCCCGCGTCGACGTACTCGACAGTCATGTCCTGTTCCTCCCTACGGCCGCGGCTGCTGGGGCCGGTCGAGGCGGGCTTCCGGCGGCGCGTCCCCGAGGACGACGATCGCCCCGGTCAGGCCCCGGCCCTCGTCGTTGCCCGTCGGCGAGCTGAACCAGTAGTACCCCGGCCCGTCGAGGTCGAGCGTCGCGCGACCCCGGGAATGGTTGACCAGCCAGAGGAACTTGCGGTCGCCGTTGCTCGGCAGCAGCGCGCAGTGGGTGTTCCGGTCGTCGTTGATGATCTCGAGGTCGATCTCGCCACCGTGCGGCATGACCAAAATGGACGGATCCCAGGTCAGCTCGTCCGGGTTGATGCGGATGGTGGCCTGCAGCCGGCCGTTCCGTCCCTCGACGGCCTGGCCGATGGTGCCGGTGCCCAGCACCGCGCCCAGCGCGGCCTTGTTCTGCGCGTCCAGCCCGATCTTGTTGAGCAGGTCGGTACGCTCCTGAATGCTCGTCATCGGCCTTTGTCCTCCTCGCGCCGATTTCGTGCCGGAACAAAGCACGGTACGCCGGAGCCGGCCGGCGAACGGGGCTCGCACCGCTCATCAGCGACCGGCTACCGTTCACAGCCGATCGGGCCCCACTGGCGGTCGAGGTTCATGACCCGGTCCCACGCGGCGACGAAGTCGCGCACGAACTTCCCGCCGTCGCGTCCGTTCGCCCCGGGGTGAACGGGACTTCGACGCCGGCCGCTTGCTCGAGGGCCGCCACGCCGGCCAGGACGATCAGGTCGGCGAGCGAAATCTCTTTCCCGGAGGCGATCCCCGTCAGAACGCGCAGCACCTCGGCCAGCTCGCCGGGCTCGTTGACGTCCCAGTTCCGCTGCGGATCCAGGCGGATGCGCGCCCGTTCGCGCCGCCCCGCTTGGCGGTGACGCGGAACGTCGAGGCCGACGCCCACGCCGTGGCGACGAGCCGGCCGATCGGCAGTCCGGAAGCGAGGATTTCCCCTTTGAGCACGGCGATGTCCGCCGCCGCGACGACCACGTGGGCCACGGCGGGCACCGGGTCCTGCCAGCGCAGCCGTTCCGCCGGGACCAGCGGGCCGAGGTAACGCTCGCGAGGCCTCAGGTCGAGGTGGGTGAGCTTGAACCAGGCCCGCGCGAACGCGTCCGCGAGCCGGTCCGGGTGCGCCAGGAAGTCCCGGGCGATCGGCTCGTAGCCGGGGGTCCACGCGCACCGCGAGGTCCGTCGTCAGGATCGTCGGGGCGTGCGTCCGGGCGGGTCGTGGGCGTCGGGCACGGTGCCGGCTCCCCCGCCGGCTCGCGGGATCCACTGCCACAGCCCGCCCGGGCTCAGCTCCAGGTCCCACTCGTAGCCGAACACCGTCTCGAGGTAGCAGTTGTCCCAGCGCGTCGGGGTGGGCGTCCACGTGTCTTCCAGCCCGCTGGAGACGGCGTCCGGGTCCGCGACGCCGTGCGTCTTGCCGAACGTGTGCCCGCCCGCGATCAGCGCGACGGTCGGGCCGAGGTGAGCGGGTCCGGGACGGTGTTCGGCCCCTCCGGGCTGACGTAGACGAGGCCCATCTGGTCGGCCGCCCGCGAAGCCGAAGGTCGTGAAGCCCATCGTCTCCAGGGCGCGGTTGCCCGCGAAGACCATCAGGTCGACCCAGGAGATCTTGCGGCCGTACTTCCGCTTCACCGGCCAGAGCACCCGCGCGCCTTATCGAGGTTGCAGTTGTCCGGCCAGCTGTTCTGCGGGGCGAACCGCCGCATGCCCGCGGCCGTCCTCGGCGCGGTAGGTCCCGGCGCAGTGCCAGACCATCCGGAGCACGAGCGGCCCGTAGTGGCCGAAGTCGGCGGGCCACCAGTCCTGCGACGTCATCAGCACGGCGTCGACGTCCCTCGCCAAGGCGTCGAGGTCGAGGGTCCGGAACTCCGCGGCGTAGTCGAAGTCCGCTCCCAGCAGGTCCGGCCACCACGCGCGCACGCTGTCTCCCACGCCGGACCTCCGGGGCTCAGAGGTGCAGCGCGCGGCGCACCGCCGGTGCGTTCCGGCGGGAGACCGGCACCAGCTCGTCCGCCCCGTCTTCCATGACGAGCCACAGCTCGCCCTTGTGCCCGCGCTCGATCTCCCGGATGCGGCTGAGGTTGACGATGTACCGGCGGTGCACCCGCAGGAACCCGTCGTCCGCCAGCTCGGTGTCGAGCTTGTCCAGGCTCGGCGACGCGGCCCGCAGGCGTCCTTGCGCGGTCGACAGCCACACGTCGCTGCCCTCCGACTCCGCGAGGGAGACCTCCGGCAGCCGCAGCAGCACCATCCGGTTGTCCCGCACGCCGACCAGCCGGCGCGGCTCCTCGCGGGGACGCGCGGGCCGCTCGGCCGGGGGTAACTGCTCTCCTTCGGAGACGCCGAAAGAAATCAAGTGCCCGATCAGGTTCGCGGACGAAAAGACGGGCCGGATGCTGATCGCCGTCGGCTCGTCGGCGAGGTGCGTGAAGATCCGCGTCGAGCCGACCCAGCCGGGGTTGCCCGCCGCCTGCTTGCTGGCGTGCCGGGCGGCGGCGATCAGCTCCGGCAGCCCGGGGTTCCACCGCAAGGTCGCGTCGACGGCCGGGGTGGCGGCCGGGACGCCCATGAGCACGCTCGCCGTGTCGTCCGCGATCACCGCCTTGCCCGCGGTGTCGACCGCGGCCAGCGGCACCCCGGAGCGGGCCCCGGCCTGGGTGTAGGCGGCGACCAGCTCGGCACCGCTGTCCCGGGCACGGCGTTTCAGCGCGCGCTGGGTCTTGGCGACCGCGTTCGCCAGCCACCCGCCCGCGGCCGGGGGCAGCCGGTTGCGCCAGCAGGAGAGGTTCAGGCCCCCGATCGGCTCCCCGGTCACCACGTTCCGCACGGCGATGCCCGCGCTGACCCAGTGGTGGAACGCCTGGCACCAGTGCTCGGCGCCGCTGATCAGCACCGGGCCGTGCGCTTCGAGGGCCGTCCCCATGCCGTTCGTGCCCGCCGCGCACTCGGACCAGCAGAACCAGGGAGCCAGGTTGAAGTCGGTGGCGCGGGCGAGCGTCGCCTGGTCGCCCCACTCGGCCAGGATCCGGCCGGCGGCGTCGGTGACGCTGACGACACCGCGCAGGCTGCCCATCTCGTGCGCGACGGAGGCGGCGCGGAACCCCAGCTCGGCGAAGACGACGTCGTGCTCGGGGGTGTGGTCGCGGTCGCCGGCGGCGACCGGGGCTTCGGTCAGGTGGGGGTCGACCCGGTACCGCTCCCGGCAGCGGTGCCAGGAGATGGCCACGACGGGCCGGACGCCGGGGACCTGGTCCTCGCCGCGCACGAACCGCTCCCACGCCTCGAACACGGCGTCCCCACCGGGGTTCGCCGCGCTCCCGTCGAACCGACGTGCATCCATTATGGTGGGTAACCACCTTCGGCCTGTGACAGCTGCTTCGTCACCGCGTCACGATCGGTATGCCCACCGTAGGCTTCGCCGCGCGGTCGAGCACATCCCTCGGCCAGCGGAACCCGTACCGCCGATCGCCGCAGCCGGAACGCCGGATCCGGCTCAGCGGCAGGGTTCCTGGTGCGCCAGGGTGCACGAAACCCTGGCCCACACCGTCTTGCCGGCCACCGGCAGGTCGTCGCGGGAGCCCCACGCCGTCGCCAGCCGGTCGACGAGGTACAGGCCGCGCCCGCCGAAGCCGGTCCCGGCCGAAGCCCGGAGCCGGGGCGGGGTCAGGGAGTTGTCCTCCACCCCGATCGTCACCTCGCACGGCTCCGCGTGGCGCGTCAGCCGGAGCCGGCGCGCGCCGCCCGCGTGCTCGTACGCGTTCTGGACCATCTCGTTCAGCACCAGCAGGACGTCTTCGCGGTGCGGCTCGCCCAGGTCGCCCAGCTGCCGGGCCGCCCAGCGGCGGACGGCGGCGAGGTCGCCCGAGCCCGTGCCGTGGAGGTCGTACAGCGCCGGGTCGCCGTCGCCGGGGTGGCCGGTCATTCGGCCGGCAGGGCTTCGGCCAGGTCGGCGACGACGGGGATGAGCTCGTCGAGCCCGGTGATGTTCAGCGCGCGCTTGACGGCGTACTGGCTCGCGACGACCTTGACGCCCACGCCGCGTTCGCGGCTGCGGCGGTGGAGCCCGGCGAGGATGGTCAGCCCCGCGGAGTCGATGAACCCGACCTCGGTGAGGTCGACGACGACGAGCTCGGCCGCGGTGGTGTCCACGCTCTCCTGGGCGAGCTCACGGCGGAACTCGGGAGCCGTGCCCGCGTCGATCTCCCCGGCGACCTCGACCACGTGGGCCGCGCCGGCCCGCCGGTGCGAGATGCGCAGGACCACCGGCTCGCCCTCGTCCACTGCTCGGCCCCTTTCCGCGGCGCGCGCGCCGACCCCGCCAGCCTACGGGCCGGGTCTCCGCGCCCCGCGGGGGATCGGCCGGTACCGGGAACCCCGGCCGGGCAGGCCGCCAGGCTAAAGTTCGCGGACGTACCGAAGCGAGGAGACTCTGGATGACTGCGGGTCAGGGGCAGCTGTCGGATTTGCTGCGCGAACACGGCGAGAGCCTGGTCGAGCGCTGGGCCGAGCTGGCCGGGGCCGGCCTGCGCGGGCGCATGACGACCACGGAGCTGCGGCGCGAACTGGGCGACCTGTTCACCATCCTGCTGCCGGTGGCGGACGAGTCCGCCGCCGGGCTCCACGATGACCGGCAACGCGAAATCCGGGCGTTCCTGGCCGACCTGTCCCGGAACCGGGCGCGCCAGGGGTTCAGTCCCACCGAAACCGCGGCCAGTGTCTTCGCGCTGAAGCAGGCCGTCTTCGAGCTCACCGAAAACGACGACGACCCCGAGGTGTTCCGCCGGCTCATGGCGTTCTCCGGGCTGCTCGACGGGCTGGGCCTGTGGACGTTCGAGTCGTACGCGGCCGCGCGCGAGGAGATCATCCGGGAGCAGTCCGAGCAGCTGCTCGAGCTGACCACCCCGGTCGTGAAGCTGTGGGAAGGCGTCCTCGCGGTGCCCCTGGTCGGCACCCTGGACTCGGCGCGCACCCAGGTCGTGATGGAGAAGCTGCTCGAGAGCCTGGTCGAGACGAGCTCCCAGCACGCGATCATCGACATCACCGGCGTTCTCGCCGTCGACACCCAGGTGGCGCAGCACCTGCTCAAGACCGTCGTCGCGGCGCGGCTGATGGGTGCCGAGTGCACCATTTCGGGCATCCGCCCCCAGATCGCCCAGACGATCGTCGCGCTCGGGATCGAGTTCGGCGACATCACGACCAAGGCGACGCTCGCCGACGCCCTGCGCCACGCCCTGCGCTTCGAGGGCGTGGAGCTCGTGCACGGCGAGAAGAGGCCCGCCTGATGGAGCGGATCCCGATCCTGAAGATCGGCGACATCCTGCTGGTCTCGATCCAGGTCGACCTGGAGGACCAGAGCGTCCTCACGCTGCAGGAGGACCTCGCGGAGAAGATCAGCACGACCGGCGCGTCCGGGGTGGTGATCGACATCTCCGCGGTCGAGATCGTCGACTCCTTCATCGGGCGGATGTTCGCGACGATCGCGTCGCTGTCGCGGCTGTTCGACGCCGACACCGTGGTGGTCGGCATGCGGCCGGCCGTCGCGATCACGCTCGTCGAGCTCGGCCTCACGCTCGGCGACGTCCGCACGGCCCTGAACCTGGAAAAGGGCATGGCGATCCTGCAGGGGCTCCGGGCGGCCCGGAGATGACCTCGGCCGGCGAGGCGGAGGAGATCCCCATCGTGACGGACTCCGACGTCGTCCGGGTCCGCCAGTCGGTGCGTTCCCTCGCCCAGCGGATCAAGCTGTCCCTCGTCGACCAGACCAAGCTCGTCACGGCGACCAGCGAGCTCGCCCGCAACACCCTGGTCTACGGCCAGGGCGGGCACGCCCGGATCGAGCTCGTCGGCGACGGCCGCCGCACCGGCGTCAAGGCCCTCTTCCACGACGACGGGCCCGGCATCCCCGACACCGACCTCGCACTGGCCGACGGCTGGAGCAGCGGCAAGGGCCTCGGCCTCGGCCTGAGCGGGGCCCGCCGGCTCGTGGACGAGTTCGCACTGGACACCGAGGTGGGCCGGGGCACCGAAGTGACCGTGGTCAAGTGGTCGCGATGACCTCCGCCGACTGCCTGCCGGTGACCGAGGACGTCGCCTGGGTGGCCGTCGACGATCCGACGGCCACCGGCCGGGCGCGCCGGATCGCCACCGGCCTGGCCGAGCGGCTCGGGTTCTCCGAGCGGCGCACCGCCGAGGTCGGCATCGTCGTCACGGAGCTGGCCACGAACCTCGACCGCCACGCGGAGCACGGCACGCTCCTGGTCCGGTCGGTCCGCGCGACCACCCACGCCGCGGTGGAAGTCGTCGCCACCGACCGCGGCCCCGGCATCGGCGACCCGGCCGCGGCGATCGCGGACGGCCACTCCACGGCGGGCACCCTCGGGGTCGGGCTCGGCGCGGTGCACCGGCTCTCCGACGCCGTGACGGTGTTCTCCGAGCCGGGCCAGGGCACGGTCGTCACCGCCCGGTTCCGGCCGGCCGCGGTGGACCTGGCCGACGACGACGCGGCCGGGATGACCCGGCCGATCACCGGCGAAGACGTCTGCGGTGACGCCTACGCCGTGATGCGCGCGAACGGCCGGCTGCGGCTGATGATGTGCGACGGCTCCGGGCACGGCCCTCTGGCGGCCAGCGCGGCGCGGGAAGCCGTCCGGGTCTTCTGCGAGCGGCCGGCCGGCGAGCCGCCGGAACAGGTGATCGCGGCGATCCACGCGGCGCTGCGCAGCAGCCGGGGCGGCGCCGTCGCCGTCGCCGACCTCGCACCGGCCGAGGGGCGGGTGCGCTTCGCCGGGCTGGGCAACATCGCCGCGTCCGTCGTCCTCGGCGACCGGAAGCAGGGCATGATCTCGGTGCCCGGGATCGCGGGCTACCAGGCCCGCACGATCCGCGCGTTCGACCACGAGCTGCCGCCGGGCGCCGCGGTCGTGCTGCACAGCGACGGGCTCACCGAGAAGTGGCGCCCCGGCCAGTGGACCGCCCTGTTCGACAGCACCCCGCTGGTGATCGCCGCCGCCCTCGTGCGCGACGCCGGCGCCCGCAACAACGACGACGCGGGCGTCCTCGTCGGCAAACCGCGGCCATGACCTCCCGGCGCCGCGCGAACGAGCTGCTGCGGATGGCCTTGTCGGCCGAGTCCGGCGTGTTCGCGATGCGGCAGTACGGCCGGGAAACAGCCCAGGCCATCGGCCTCGACCGGCAGGACCAGGTCCGCGTGGCCACCGCCCTCAGCGACGTCGGCCGCGACCTGGTGCGCGGGGGTATCGAGGCGACCGTCGTCTTCTTGCTCGTCTCGACGCCGGCCCGCGGCCTGGCGATCGAGTTCACCTGGCAGGGGCCGCCCGCCGACGACGTCCTGGACGTCAGCCGTGACACCATGGCCCGGCTGATGGACGAGGTCGCCACCACCCACGAGGCCGGCCGCGCCACCATGACCATGACGAAGGGCACGACGGCAGGTTCAGCGCCCATGGACATTTCTCTCGACGCCCTGCGCGAACGGCTGGCCGGCGGCAGAGCCGCCGGCCCGCTCGACGAGCTGCGCGCGCAGAACCAGGAGCTGCTCAGCGCGCTCGAGGACCTCGAAAGCAAGCGGCGGGAGCTACTGCGGCTCAACGAGGAGCTCGAAGAGACCAACCAGGGCGTCGTCGCGCTGTACAAGGAGCTCTCCGAAGAGCTCGAAGAGACCAACCGCGGCGTCGTGGCGCTCTACGCCGAGATCAACGAGAAGACGACGCAGCTGGCCGCCGTCAACGAGGCCAAGACCCGCTTCTGGTCGAACATCAGCCACGAGCTCCGCTCGCCGGTGAACTCGATCGTCGGCCTCGCGCGCCTGCTCGGCGCCGCGGGATCCGAACCGCTCACCGGCGACCAGCGCCGCCAGGTCCGGCTGATCAACGACTCCGGCGAAACCCTGCTCGCCCTCGTCAACGAGCTGCTCGACACCGCCAAGGCCGAATCCGGCCGGCTGGTCCCCCAGCCGACGCCCGTCGACGTCCGCGCCGTGCTCCTGCACCTGGCGGGCGTGCTGCGGTCGACCGTCCCGGCCGGTGTCGAGCTCCGCATCGACGACGCCGAGGTCGCCACGCTCGTCACCGACGAGACCATGCTCGTGCGCATCCTCCGCAACCTGCTCTCCAACGCCATCAAGTTCACCGAGCGCGGCTCGGTGGGGGTTTCGGTGACCGCGACCGGCGACGAGCACGTCCGCTTCACCGTGACCGACACCGGCATCGGCATCCCGGCCGGACAGCTCAAGCGCGTCTTCGAGGAGTTCCACCAGGTCCGGAACAAGCTGCAGGCGAAGACCTCCGGCACCGGGCTGGGACTGTCCTACGCGCGGAAGCTGGCCGAGATCCTCGGCGGCGAACTCGACCTGACCAGCGAAGTCGGCCGGGGCACCACGGCGGAGCTGCGGTTGCCCGCCCGGCCCTACGGCGGCGACATCACCGCGCTCGGCAGCGTCCTCGTGGTCGACGACGACCCGGTGTTCCGCGACGAGTTCACCCGCCGGATCGCCGAGCTCTCCCCCGAGGTCCGGGTGGCCGGCGACGGCCGGGAAGCCCTGGAGACGCTGTCCGGGTTCCGCCCCGACGTGGTCTTCCTCGACCTCGCCATGGCCGGCATGAACGGCCGGGAGGTCCTCACCGTGCTCCGGGCGAAGGCGGAGCACGGCGACCTGCCCGTCGTCGTGGTCACCTCGGCCGTCCCCGACGGGCTCGACCTCACCGCGGCCGGGCTGCGCGCGGCCCTGCTGCTCAAGTCGCAGATCTCCGCCGAAACCGTCAAGCTCGCGGTCGGAGAAGCGTTCGCTGTAGTGCGGAGGACGTGAAATGGCGAAGCCGGCCGCGACCATCCTGATCGTCGACGACATGGAAGCCAGCCGCTACCTGGCGAGCAGCTGGTTGCGCCGCAACGGCTACCGCGTCGTCGAGGTGGGCACCGGCGGCGCCGGGCTCGAAGCGGTCGCCGAGCACCGGCCGGACCTCGTCCTGCTCGACGTCAACCTCCCCGACATCAGCGGGATCGAGGTCTGCGAGCGGATCAAGGCGGACCCGGCGACCTCCGCCATCCCGGTGATCCACATGTCCGCCACCGCCATCGAGATCGACGACCGGGCCCGCGGGCTCAACCGCGGCGCCGACGGCTACCTCGTCGAACCGGTGGACCCGGCCGAGCTGGTCGCGGTGGTCGAATCGGCGCTGCGCTACCACCGCGCCCGCGCCGTGGCCGAGCTGCTGGCCCACCGGCTCACGAAGCTCACCGAAGCCACGCTCGCGATCAACTCCGCGACGACGTTCGACGGCTTCCTCGCCGCGGTCGCGGCGGGCGCGGCGGCGATCTTCGCGGCCCCGGCGAGCGCGCTGGCGACGACGCCACAGGGCTCGGTGCGCACCGCGAGCGCCGCCGTGGACCACCGGCAGGCCACCGGCACCGAGCCCGCCGTGCTCGACAACCTGACCGCGTCGCTGCTGCAGCCCCACATGCGCACCACCGTCAGCGGCGGCCACGAGCTCGGGTGGCGGCCCGGGCGCGGGTCGACGATCGTGCTGGCCCGGGCGAAACCGGGCGCCGACGTCGTGTGCGTCGCGGTCGACGACGCCGTGGCGGCCACCGACCAGGACCGCGACGTGCTGATCCAGCTCGGCCAGGTGAGCGCGCTGGCCGCCGACGCCCTGCGCACCCTGTCCCGGGAGCGCGACCTGGCCGTCGCGCTGCAGCGGAGCCTGCTGCCGCGCCGGCTCCCGAGCAGCCGTGAGCTGCCGATGGCGGCCCGCTACCTCCCGGCGTCGAGCCACACCGAGATCGGCGGCGACTTCTACGAGGTGACCGAGCTCGACGGGCGCCTCCTCATCGCGGTGGGCGACGTCTCGGGCCACTCGCTCCAGGCGGCGCTGGTGATGGGCGAAGTGCGGCACGCGTTGCGCGCGTACGCCGTCGAAGGGCACGGCCTGGTGGAGATCCTCGACCGCCTCGACGCGTTGGTGAGCCGCTTCCACCCCGACGGCCTGACGACGGCGTGCCTGATGCTCCTGGACCCGGCGACCGGCGCGACGGAGGTGGCCTGCGCGGGGCACATCCCGCCGCTGCTGGCCGACGCCACCGGAACGCGCTACCTCGACATCCGCGGCCCGCTGCTCGGCGTCGGCCTCCGCCGCCCCCCGGCGACGAAGCTCGAGCTCCCGGTGGGCACCCTGGCGCTCCTGATCACCGACGGGCTCATCGAGCGCTCGGGCACGGACCTCGACGCGGGGATGGCGGCCCTGGCGGGAGCCGTCGCGCACGACGCGGACCTCGAGGTGCTGTGCGACAAGCTGCTCGACGAGTTCGGCCGCGACGCCCAGGACGACATCGCCCTGCTGGCCTTCCGCCGCCACGCCTGACCGGCTCGGCGAGTACGGCAGTTCGCCTAGCGGTCGGTCAGCAGCGGGACGGCGGCCAGCCAGGCCAGCGCTTCCCGCGTGTCGTGGTGGATCGGGAGGACGCGATCCAGGCCGAGCGTCGCGATCGGCCGCAGCAGTGATCTCGTGCGGCCCGCCAGTGCGAACGGCACCCCGTGCAGGACGGCGTCCGCCGTGACGTCCACCAGGATCGTCAGGACCCGGGCCGCGCAGAACGTCACCGCCGCCGCGTCGAACACCAGGGCCGCCGGTCGGCGCCGCAGCTCGCGGTCCAGCAGGGCCATGAGGTCGTCCGTGACGGCGAGGTCGAGGTCACCGGCCGCCGTGACGACCGTCGCCTCGGCGGTCGTGCTCACCTCGAAGGACCCTGAAGCCACGGTGGGCCTCCTCAACGGAAAACCGTGCGACGGAACCGCCGTCGCGCCACCGTACACGCTCCGGGCGTCAACCGAGCAGAGCCGGGATGGCGGTGTGACCGTTGGACAGGAACGACGGGACGGTGGTCAGCTCCGCCGGGTCCACGGCCAGCCGGAGCCCGGGGAACCGCGCGAACAGCGCGGGCAGGGCGATCGCGGCCTCGAGCCGGGCCAGCGGCGCACCCAGGCAGAAGTGCACGCCGTGCCCGAAGGCCAGGTGCTGCTTGTCCTCGCGGGACAGGTCGAACTCCTCGGCCGTGACGCCGTGTTCGGCCGGGTCGCGGCCGGCCGCCGCGTAGGCCGCGATGATCGCTTCGCCCTGGCCGATGATCGTGCCGTCGTCCAGCGCGATGTCCTCGATCGCGTACCGCAGCGGCAGGTACGGCACGGGAGCCTGCCAGCGCAGCGTTTCCTCGATGACCGCGGCCCACGTGTGGTCGCCGCGCAGGACGGCGGCGAGCTGGTCGGGATGGGTCAGCAGGGCCGTGACGGCGTGGTCGAGCAGGTTGACGGTGGTCTCGTGGCCCGCCGTGAGCATGAGGATGAGGGTGTCGACCAGCTCGTCGGCGTCGAGCCGGGTGGCGTCCTCGGCCCGCGCGGTGATCAGGGCGCTGGTGAGGTCTTCGCCGGGGTTCGCGGTCTTGTCGGCGATCAGGCCGCGCATGAGCTCGTACAGCTCCAGCGAGTTCGCCTGGGCCTGTTCGGCGGTGACGGTGGTGTCGAAGATGGTGTCCACGACCGAACGCACGGCGGACCGGCGATCGACCGGCACGCCGAAGAGCCGGCAGATCACTTCGACCGGCAGCGGGTAGGCGAACTCCTCGCGCAGGTCGACCGGCCCCGCACCCCTGCGCCCGAGCCGGTCGAGCAGCCCGGTGGTGATCTGCTCGACCTCCGGGCGCATGGCCTCCACCTGGCGCACGGTGAAAGCCTTGGACACCAAGGCCCGCAGCCGCCGGTGGTCGGCGCCGTAGGTGGTGAACATGTTGCGGACCGACACCCAGATCAGCAGCGGCCAGTCATCGCCGATCCGCCCTTCGCGCAACGCGGTCCAGTGCGCGCGGGGGTCCTTCGACACCCGCGGGTCGGTCAGCAGCTTGCGCAGGGTGGCCGCGTCCGCGACCGCCCACGCCGGGACGCCACCGGGCAGCTCCACGAGCCCGGCCGAGCCTTCGGCACGCAGGAGCCGTCCCTCTCCGTGCACGTCCTGGCCGGTCACGTCGAGCCGCAAGACGTTGCCCCTGGTCATCTGGTTCCTCCCGCAGCCGGACCGGCCTGACCGTAGGCCGTCCTTCCGGTTTTACCAGCAGGGCAGCGGATTCCGGCACGGTGGTGGGAGAATGAGCACCACGAATAGGGGTGCCCCCTGCCCGCCGTCAGCTCGGCTGGAAGAACGCGAGCAGTCTCCGCGCGGCGTCCGGCGACATCAGCAGTTCCTTCATCTCCGCGGACTTCCGGCCGACGGCGCCGGTGCGTTCGAACATTTCGCTTTCGTACTCGGCGATGGCGGCGGGGACGTCGTCCGGGTGCGCGGCCAGCGCGAGACCGAGCGAGACACCGTCGAGCAGGGCCATGTTGGCGCCCTCGCCCACCGCGGGCATCAGGTGCGCGGCGTCGCCGAGCAGCGTGACGTCCGGCTTCGACGGCCAGGTCAGGCCGACCGGAAGGGTGAAGAACGGCCGCCCCACGACCGTGTCGTCGCAGGCCGCGATCAGCGCGGTGAACCGCGGGTCCCAGCCGGGGAGCAGCTCGATCAGCCGCGCCCGGGCGGCGGCCGGGTCGTCGAACGGGATCCCGCTGGTGGCGAAGAAGTCCTCGCCGGTGTGGTAGAAGCTGAGGCCGATGCGGACGCGGCCGTCGCCGTTGCGCTGCGCCACCAGGGACTTCCCGTCGCCGAGCACCCAGTAGTTGCCGCGGCCGACCATCGCCGCGAGGTCCGGGTGCGTGCGGTCGACGTCGGGAATGCCGACCTCGACGGCGTTCTGGCCGATGTGCGCCGGACGGGCGTCGGTGACCAGCGCGCGGACCCGGGACTGCGCGCCGTCGGCGCCGACCAGCAGGTCGTAGGACGCGGTGCGGCCGTCGGTGAACCGCACGACACCGTCGCCGGCGGACTCGAACGCGTGCCCCCAGCGCACCGCGTCTTCGGGGATGGAGTCCAGCAGCAGGTCGCGCAGATCGGCGCGGTCGACCTCGGGCCGCAGGAGCGGGGCGTCGTCGGGCGTGTCCTCCTGGAGCAGCAGGGTGCCGTCCGGCTCGAGCAGCCGCATGTCCTGGCCTTCACCCCGGGCGATCGCGTGGAACCCCTCGATCAGGCCGGTCTCGCGCAGCGCCCGCTGGCCGGAGTGGATGTCGAGCATGCCGCCCTGGCCACGCGCGTCGCGCGAGGACTCCCGTTCGTACACGACGGCGTCGATGCCCTTCACGTGCAGCATCCGGGCGAGGGCCAGGCCACCCGGCCCGGCGCCGACGATGGCGATCTTCATGGGTCCCCCTTCGATACACCGTATTGTCAAATACACTGTATCGAAGGATGCGATGTACTGTCACCCGCATGGTGGTGTGGGAACGGCCGGAGCCGCCGGACCGGCCGGTGCCGGGCCCGCTGAGCCGGGAGCGGATCGTCAAGGCGGCGATCGCGCTGGCCGACGCGGCCGGTCTGGAAGCGGTGTCGCTGCGCAAGGTCGCCGCCGCGCTCGACGTCGGGCCGATGCGGCTGTACGGCTACCTCGCCACCAAGGACGAGCTGCTCGACCTGATGGTCGACGCGGTCTACGCCGAGATCCGGCCGGCCGGGGACGACTGGCGGGAGGTGCTGACGTCGGTCGCCGAACTGACCCGGCGGGCCGCGCACCGGCACGAGTGGCTCGCCGACCTGATCGGCGGGCGGCCCCAGCTCGGGCCGAACGCGCTGGCCAGGGGCGAGGCCGTGCTGTCCGCGCTGGGCGGCATCGACGTGGACGTCGTGATGCCGGTGGTCAGCGCGGTCGACGCGTTCGTGATCGGCACGGTCCGCCGCGAGATCGCCGAGCGGCGCGCCGAGCGAAGCTCCGGGCTGGACCAGCGAGCGTGGCAGTCCGCCTACGGCCCTTACCTGGAACGGATGTTCGCGACCGGCCGGTACCCCGCGCTGGAGACGGTCGTCCGCGACGCCGCGCACCTGAACGCCGAGCAGACCTTCCGGACCGGCCTCGGCTTTCTCCTCGACGGCATCGGAGCCGGCGTGACCGTCAGCGGCGGAGACGGGCGATGAACTCGTCGAGCTGACCGAGCTGCCGCTCCGGGGTGGCCTCCCTCGGCGAGAGGACGCCGAGGATCTGCAGGCCCATGAGCATCGAGAGCAGCTCGTCCACGACGGCGTCGATGCTCGGCGGCTCGCCGATCTCGCCGTCGGCCGCCGCCTCCGCCAGGAGGGCGCTCATCTCCACGCGCCAGCGGTTCATGAAGCCCGTGTGCATCTCGGCCTTTTCGGGTGAGTTCAGCGCCTGCTGCCAGAACGTGATCGCCAGCCGCGCCTCGGTGCGGCGCTCCTCGTCCAGCGGCATGATCTCCAGGCACAGCGTCCGAAGTCCGGCCAAGCCGTGGCGATCCCCTTCCGCTTTGTCGGCGCGGGTGTTCGTCGCGTCGAAGATGTGCTGGAAGGCGGCGGTGAGGACGGCGTCCTTGTTCGGGAAGTAGTAGAGCAGCGCCCCGTTCGCGAAGCCGGCCGCTTCGGCGATCCGCCGGGTGGTCACCGACTGGATGCCCTCCTCGGCGACGAGCCGCCACACCACCCCGATGATCTCCCGGCGGCGCGCGTCGTGATCGACAACCTTGGGCACGGGTGCTCTCTTTCCGACGGCGGCACGTCCTGCCAGCCTAGGTGTAGTGCCCGGGGAGGTTGCGATCGTGGCGACACGTGATCGGATGATCTTGGCGTGAGGAGGGCCTCCGGGTTCGGTGTGGATTGCGACATCTACCCCGAGCAACGGAGGCCCTCGTGACCCACGCTAACGCACCCTTGACCCCGGCCGGGCGGGCACGGCTTGCCCGGTGTGTCGTCGACGATGGCTGGCCGCTGCGGCGTGCCGCGGAGCGGTTCCAGGTGTCGGTATCGACCGCCCTGCGGTGGGCCAGCCGCTACCGCGAGCACGGCGAAGCCGGGATGAGCGACCACTCCAGCCGGCCGCACATCAGCCCGAACCGCCTCCCCAGCAGAGTGGAGCGGCGGATCGTCAAGGTCCGGGTGCTTCGCCGGTGGGGACCCTCGCGGATCGCTTACCTGCTCGGGCTCAATCCCTCCACGGTGCACCGGGTCCTGGTCCGTTATCGCTGTTCCCGGCTTTCGCATCTCGACCGTGCCACCGGCCGACCGGTCCGCCGCTATGAACATCCCGCACCCGGCGACCTGGTGCACGTGGACATCAAGAAGCTGGGCAACATCCCCGACGGCGGCGGGCACCGGGTCACCGGCCGGGCCGTCGGTCTGCAGAACAAGAAAGCCACCACCGCAACTCGTTACCGCCACGGCACACCGAAGATCGGGTCCAGTTACCTGCACAACGCGGTGGATGATCATTCCCGGCTTGCCTACAGTGAGATCCTGCCGGATGAGACCAAAGAAACCGCGGTCGCGTTCTGGGCACGAGCTCAGGCGTTCTTCGCCGCTGCCGGGATCACCGTCGCGCGGGTGCTGACCGACAACGGGTCCTGTTACAAGTCCTATCTCTGGCGCGACACGCTGCGCGACGCGCACATCGCTCACAAACGCACGCGTCCCTACCGGCCGCAGACGAACGGGAAGGTGGAGCGGTTCAACCGCACCCTGCTCGAGGAGTGGGCCTACGCGCGCCCTTACCGCTCAGACCGCGAGCGACGCGAGGCCTACCCGGGATGGTTGCACACCTACAATCACCATCGCGGCCACACCGCACTCGGCGGCAAACCACCCGCCAGCCGCGCCCCCAACCTCACGGGTCAGTACACCTAGGCCGTGACCCAGCCGTGACTTCCGGCCCTCTTTATTTTGTACAAGTGCTCAGTATAGTTGCCGCCACGCGCTCAAGGAGGACGCCGATGCCTCAGCATCCGCTCGCCCCGGTGACGGCCGAAGAGATCCGGACCGTCCGCGAAACCGCCGAGAAGGCCGGACTGATCGCCGAAAGCACCCGGTTCGTCTACGCCGGCCTCGAAGAACCGCCGAAAGCCGAAGTGCTCGACGGCACCGCGGGCCGCCGGTTCCGCGCGCTGCTGCTGGACCTCGAGACTCAGGTGTCGCGGGACGTCGTCGTCGACGTGCTCGCCGCCGAAGTCGTCTCCGCCACCGAGCTCGACACCGCGACCAGCGGCCAGCTTCCCGTACTGGACGAGGAGTTCGAGCTCGTCGAGCAGGTCCTCTCGACCGACGAACGCTGGCTCGCCGCGCTCGAAGCCCGCGGTCTGGCGGTCGAGAATGTCCGCGTGGCCCCGCTTTCCGCCGGCGTCTACGCCGACGAATACCCGGGCGAGTCCGGCCGGCGGATCCTGCGCGGCCTGGCTTTCCTGCAGGAGAAGGAAACCGACTCGGCGTGGGCCCACCCGATCGACGGCCTCGTCGCCTACGTCGACACGATGAACCGGGTCGTCGACCAGGTCATCGACAGCGGTCCGGTACCGGTGCCGCGCGAGTCCGGCAACTACGACGACCCCGCGGTGAGCGGTCCCCTTCGCTCCACGCAGAAACCGATCGAGATCACCCAGCCCGAAGGGTCGAGCCTGCACCTCGACGGCAACCTCCTCACGTGGGAGAAGTGGTCGCTGCGCGTCGGGTTCGATGCCCGGGAAGGCCTGGTCCTGCACCAGATCGGCTTCGACGAAGGCGGTGGTGGTACTGGCGTCCGCCCGATCGTCCACCGCGCGTCCATCGCCGAGATGGTCGTGCCCTACGCCGACCCGGCGCCGGTGCGGTCGTGGCAGAACTACTTCGACACCGGCGAGTACCTCGTCGGCCGGTACGCGAACGCGCTCGAGCTCGGCTGCGACTGCCTCGGCGAGATCACCTACCTGGACGCGGTCATCGCGGACGAACGGGGTGAACCGAAGACCCTCCCGAACGCCATCTGCATCCACGAAGAGGACTTCGGGATCCTGTGGAAGCACACGGATCTGTGGTCCGGCTCGGCCCAGACGCGGCGGCAGCGCCGGCTGGTCGTCTCGTTCTTCACCACGGTCGGCAACTACGACTACGGCTTCTACTGGTACTTCTCCCTGGACGGCACGATCGCGTTCGAGACCAAGGCGACCGGCGTCGTCTTCACCTCGGCCCACGACGGCGGCGACTACCCGTACGCGTCGCAGATCGCGCCCGGGCTCGGCGCGCCGCTGCACCAGCACCTGTTCAGCGCGCGGCTCGACATGACCGTCGACGGCGTCCGCAACCGCGTCGAGGAGATCGACGTCGAACGCGTGCCGATCGGGCCGGACAACCCGCGGGGAAACGCTTTCACCACGCGCCGGACCGTGCTCGAGAGGGAGTCCGAAGCGCAGCGCGACGCCGATCCCGGCCGCAACCGGGCCTGGCACATCGTCAACCCCGGCCGCGAGAACCGCCTCGGCCGCCCGGTCGGCTACGCGCTGATCCCGGAAGGCCTGCCGACCCTGCTGGCCGACCCGGCGTCGTCCATCGCGCGGCGCGCCGGGTTCGCCACGAAACACCTGTGGGTGACGCGCTACGACCCGGCCGAACGGTATTCGGCGGGCGACTTCGTCAACCAGCACGCCGGCGGGGCCGGGCTCCCGGCCTACGCGGCCCAGGACCGCTCGCTGGACGGCGAGGACGTCGTCGTCTGGCACACCTTCGGCCTCACCCACGTGCCGCGCCCCGAGGACTGGCCGATCATGCCCGTCGATTACACGGGCTTCACCCTCAAGCCGGTCGGGTTCTTCGACCGCAACCCGACGCTGGACGTGCCGCCGTCGGCGAGCGCGCACTGCCGCCACGAGGGAGGCCAGGCATGACCCCCGCGAACCTCGTCGTCACCGGCGGCCGGATTCGGACGCAGGACCCGGCGCGGCCGTGGGCCGAAGCGCTGGCCGTGCTCGTCGCGGTCGGCGGCGACGCCGACGTCCAGGCGTTCATCGGCCCGGACACGGTCGTTCACGACGTCGGGGGCGCGCTGGTGGTGCCGGGCCTGATCGACGGGCACGTCCACCTCAACCTCGGCGGCAGCCAGGCCGCCTTCGAACTGCCGTTGCTGCCGACCGACGACCTGGCCACGATCCTCGAGAAGGTCCGTGACTGGGCGGAAAAGCTCGCTCCGGACGCGTGGCTCGTCGGCGGCCGGCCGGTGCTGCTGCGCGACGACAGCATGCACAACCGGTGGGTCAGCTCGAAAGCGTTCGAGGCAATGGGCGTCCGGGCCGATTCGCCGGACCCGGAAGGCGGCCGGTACGTCCGCGACGCCGAAGGCCGGCTGACCGGTGTGCTGCACGAAGCGGCGTCCGCCCAGGCCGAAAGCGCTTTCGCCCGCTCGATCACCGACCTCCCGGCCCGGACCGCCACCGCCGTGCGCCGCGCGATCGAGGTCCTCAACGGCTACGGCGTCACCTCCGCGCAGGAAGCGGCCACGATGCTCGGGCCCGCGACCGCCCTGCACGACCTCGAAGCGGCGGGCGAGCTCAACGCCCGGGTCGTCCTCTCCGGACCGGCGAGGCCGTTCCTCGAAGACGGCGTCGTCGGCGAGGATCTCTTCGCGCAGCTGGAAAAGCTGCGCGGGGAGCTGGTGCGCCCCGACTTCGTCAAGATCGTGCTCGACGGCGTCCCGATGACCCGCACCACCACGCTGCTGGCACCTTATCGGTGTCACCACGGGGAAGAACCGTTCCGCGGCGAGGCCTACTGGACCCTGCCGGAGCTGGTCGAGCAGCTGACCCGGTGCACCGAACTGGGGCTGGGCGCGAAGCTCCACGCGACCGGCGACGCGTCGGTCCGGCTGGTGCTAGACGCGGCCGAACGGATCCGGCGGGCGGGGTCGGGCATCGGCCTGCAGATCGCCCACGCGGAGTTCGTCCACCGCGACGACATCGGCCGGTTCGGCGCGCTGGACGTCGTCGCCGACCTCTCCCCCTACATCTGGTACCCCAGCGTCATCCAGGACAGCATCGGCGCGCAGATCGAGCCGGAGCTGATCGAGGAGTCCTGGCCGGTGCGGGACCTCGTCGACGCGGGCGCGCTCGTCGCGGCCGGTTCGGACTGGCCGTGCGCCGCGCCGACGCCCGACCCGTGGACCGGCGTGGAAACCCTGGTCACCCGCGCGAACCCGGACGGCCGGTTCCCCGGCACGCTCAACCCCGGTCAGGCCGTCACCGTCGAGGAAGCGCTGGCCGCCTTCACGACCAACCCGGCGAAGGCGATGGGGATCGACGACGTCGCGGGCCGGCTGGCACCCGGGTACGCGGCCGACTTCCTCGTACTGGACCGGAACCTGTTCGAGATCGACCCCGGCGACATCCACGCCACCGTGGTCGAGCGGACGTACTTCGCCGGACGGCTCGTCCACCACCACGAGCCGTCGAATCCCTGACGCCCCCGTCTCCCTCGGAGCCGACCATGGCCGAACCGCGCACCACTCCCGTCCCCTCCACCGACACCGGTCACACCCTGCGCGGTTCCATCGGGATCGCCGGGATCGTCTTCCTCGTCGTCGCGGCCGCCGCCCCGCTGACCGCGATCGGCGGCGCGCTGCCGGTCATGCTCGCGATCAGCAACGGGCCGGGCGTCCCGCTCGCCTACGTCGTCGTCGCGGTCGTGCTGCTGCTGTTCAGCGTCGGCTACGCGACCATGAGCCACCACGTCGTCGACGCGGGCGCGTTCTACGCCTACGTCACGCGCGGGCTGGGCCCGGCGACCGGGCTCGGCGCGGCCGGGCTGGCGCTGCTGACCTACACCGCCATCCAGGCCGGGATCTACGGCCTGGCCGCGACGACCCTGCAGGGGCTCATCACCCACTACGGCGGGCCGTCGATCCCGTGGTGGGTCCTCGCCGGGGTGCTGCTGCTCACCGTGGCCCCGCTCGGTTACCGCAGCATCGACCTCGGGGCCCACGTGCTCGGCGTGATGCTGGTGCTCGAGATGAGCGTGCTGGCCGTGCTCGCCGTGACGATCCTCGTCCAGGGCGGCCCGGAGGGGTATTCGGCCGGCTCGTTCAGCCCGTCGGGCTTCTTCCACGGCGCCCCGGGGATCGCGATCATGTTCGCCGTCGCGTCGTTCATCGGGTTCGAGGCGACCGCGATCTACGGCGAGGAAGCGCGGTCCCCGAAACGCACCATCCCGAAGGCGACCTACATCGCCGTCCTGCTGATCGGCGTGTTCTACGCGGTCTGCAGCTGGACGATGGTCATCGCCTACGGGCCGTCGAAGGTGGAAGCGGCGGCCGGCGGCGACACCGCGGGTCTCGTCTTCAGCGCGGCCGCCCAGTACCTGGGCAGCACGTACGCCGACATCATGAACGTCCTGCTGCTGACGAGCCTCTTCGCCGCGCTGCTGGCGTTCCACAACGCGATCGCGCGCTACCTCTACGCCCTCGGCCGCCAGGGCGCCGGCCCGGAGGCGCTGGCCCGCACGCATCGACGGCACGGCTCGCCGCACATCGGCTCGCTCACGCAGTCGGCGTCGGCGGCCGTGATCCTGGCGGTGTTCGTCCTCGCGGGCAGCGACCCGGTGCTGAACCTGTTCACCTGGATGTCCGGGCTGGCGACGGTCAGCATCCTGGCGCTGATGGTGCTCACGGGCGTCGCGATCATCGTGTTCTTCGCCCGGAACCGGGTCGACCCGCGGCTCTGGCACACGCGCGTCGCGCCCGCGCTCGGCCTGGCGGGGATCGTCGGGGTGACGGTACTGGTGCTGGTGAACTTCACGACGTTGATCAGCGGCTCGGCGACGCTGGCGGCGATCCTGCTGGCGCTCGTGGTGCTGTTCTTCGCCGCGGGCCTCGTGGTGGCCCGGTTCACCCGCGCGAGCCGGTGAAGGCGTCCGTCAGTCCCGGGCGGCGGCGTTGGCCCGGTCGATCACCGGCATGTTCTCCTCGGCCCAGTTCCGCAGGGCGGCCAGCGGAACCTCGAGCGAGCGCCCCAGGTCGGTGAGGCGGTAGTGGACCTTCGGCGGCACCGTCGGCTCGACCCGGCGCGCCACCAGGCCGTCGTGGGTGAGGCTCCGCAGCGTCACGGACAGCATCTTCTGCGACACCCCCGGCATCCGCCGTTGCAGGTCCGCGAACCGCACCTCGGCCGGGCCGGCCTCGGCCAGCACCTTGACCGCCATCGACGTCCACTTGGTGCCGATCCGGTCCAGCAGCTTCCGGGTCGGGCACGCGGGGTCGAAGAGGTCGCCGCGCGCGCCCTTCGGTGAGGGGGTCACCTGGAGCTCACCACCTGTCGGGGAAGTGCCGTCTTGGCCGGGCCTCGGTCGTTACCTACCGTTAGCCACTAACCAATGGTAACCGCCCCCGGGAGGCATCGTGCGCGAACACCGGATCACCGCGAACGGCATCGAGGTCAACGTCGCCGTCGGCGGCCAAGGCCCCGCGCTCCTGCTGCTGCACGGCTTCCCGCACACCTGGCGCGTCTGGAGCGCGGCCATCCCGCACCTGACCCCGCACCACCGCGTCATCGCCCCCGACCTGCGCGGCCTCGGCGCGACCACCCGCGCCGGCGGCGGGTACGACGCCGGCACCCTCGCCGCCGACGCCGAAGCCCTCCTCGACGCCCTCGGCGAACCGGCGGCGACGGTCGCCGGCATCGACGCGGGCGCCCCGCCCGCCTTCCTCCTCGGCCTGACGCGGCCCGAGCGCGTCCACCGGCTCGTCCTCATGGAGTCCTTGCTCGGCCGCCTCCCCGGCGCCGAGGACTTCCTCGCCGGCGGGCCGCCGTGGTGGTTCGGGTTCCACGCCGTCCCCGGCCTCGCCGAGACGGTCCTCACCGGGCACGAAGCCGAGTACATCGGTTGGTTCCTCGACACCGGCACCCGCCGGGGCGTGCCGGCCGAGCTCCGGGACCACTTCATCGCCGCCTACACCGGCCGCGACGCGCTGCGCGGCGCGTTCGCCCACTACCGGGCCATGCCCGAGAGCGCGCGGCAGATCGCGGAGGCGGTCGCGACGGCCCGGCTCACGGTGCCCACGGTGGCGATCGGCGCCCACCCGGTGGGCGACACCCTCGCCCGCCAGCTGCGCCCGGTGGCCGACGTCCTCGAGTGCCACGTCCTCGAGGACTGCGGTCACATCATCCCGCTGGACCGCCCGGACGCCCTGGTTCCACTGCTGAAGTCCGGTGGTTCACGCGTATCCGCCGGCCGGTGAGCGGATGCGCTCGAGCCGACTGGGCGGTGACGGCCCTCGACGAGCGGAGCCGGATGACGGACAGCCGGGCCCCCGGCCGGCTGTCTCGCCGCGGTGCGCTGATCCTCCGGTCAACCGGTGGTGCGGGTGAACGTCACGTGCGTGACGCCGCTCGGGGACGACGTCGCCTCGACCTGGTAGTCCTTCTCCAGGCCCTCCAGGTCGTCCCACAGGCGCACCCCGCGCCCGAGCACGATCGGGACGATCACGACGTGCAGGTGGTCGACGAGCCCGGCCGCGAGGAACTCGCGGATCGTCGTCGCGCCGCCGCCCAAGCGGACGTCCTTGCCCTGCGCCGCTTCGCGGGCCACGTCGAGCGCTTCGGTGGGGGACGCGTCGAGGAAGTGGAACGTCGTGCCGCCCTCCATCTCGATCGGCGGGCGCACGTGGTGGGTGAGCACGAAGACCGGCGTGTGGAACGGCGGGTTCGGGCCCCACGGCCCCTTCCAGTCCGGGTCCTCGTGCCAGCCGGGGTGGCCGAACTTCCCGGCGCCCATGATCTCGGCGCCGATCCCCGGGTCGTGCTGCCGGATGAAGGTGTCGTCGACGCCGCCGCTGCCGCCGGGGTGCCACCACCGGGTCGTGAACATCCACTCGTGCAGCCGGTCCCCGGCGTGCCCGAAGTGGGCGTCGGCGGTCTGGCCCTCGCCGGTGCCGAAACCGTCGAGGGAAAGGGAAAAGCTGTGGACGCGGACGAGGGACATGGTCGCTGCTCCTTGCGTGGCGGTGTCGGTGCCGTCGATCGTGCAGGGAATCCGCTCGTCCGTCCAATGGCGATGTTCATGCCTTTCCATAGATAAAGTCGATGCATGCTGGACGTCACCAGACTGCGCGTCATCGATGCGCTCGCGCAGTTCGGCTCGGTCACCGCGGCGGCGAAGGAGCTGCACTACACGCAGCCGACCGTCAGCCACCACCTCGCCCGGCTCGAAGCCGAGACCGGTGCCCAGCTGCTGCAACGCGCCGGGCGCGGCGTCCGGCTCACCCCGGCCGGGCAGCTGCTGGCGTCCCGGGCGGCCGAGATCCTCGGGCGGATCGACGCCGCCGACGCCGAACTGTCCGCCCACGTCGGCCTGAGCGCCGGACGCGTGCGCGTGCGCGTGGCCAGCTTCTCGTCCGTGATCGGCTCGCTCATCCCGCGGGCGGTGACCGCGCTGACGGACGCGCACCCCGGGCTGGAGATCGGCCTCACCGACACGGAACCGCCCGAAGCGCTGGAACTGCTGCGCACCGGCAGGATCGACGTCGCGATCATCTTCCGCTACGACGACACCGAGCCCGAACCGCCGGACGTCCGCCTGCACCACCTGCTCGACGACCCGCTGTACCTGCTGTCGACCCGCCCCGGGCAGACGCTGTCCACCCTGCGCGACGCCACCTGGATCGCCGGTTGCGACCGGTGCCGCGTCCACCTGCTCTCGATGTGCGCCGAGCAGGGTTTCGAACCGCGGATCGGCTACACCTCCGACGACATGGTCGTCATGCAGGCACTGGTCGTCGCCGGGCTGGGCGTGACGACCAGTCCGGGGCTGGCGCTGCGCGCCCACCGCGTCGACGGGATCGAGGCGAGCGAGCTGCCCGGGTCGCGTCAGCACATCTACGCGGCGACCTACGGCGAACCTCCCGATCCGCCCGCCACCACCGCCCTCCTCGCCGCGTTGGCCGAAGCCGCGGCGTCGGTGCCGGGAGGATCCTGAAAGCTCAGACCGTGGTGATCTTGGGGCTGCCTTCGAGGTAGGTCACGAGGTTCGCGGGCGAGTACGCCATCGACTGGTGCCGGTCGCGGGCGCTGGACGCCAGTGACTCCGACGGCCCGTCCGCCGCGCCGATCGGGCGGTCGGCCGAGCCGAACAGCCGGAAGAACGCGTTGAGGGAGTTGTGCAGCTCCCCGGCCGGGTCCGCCTCGGCCAGGTCCCCGAGCGCACCCTGGCCGAACTCGAGACCGCACCGCTCGGCCCGGTCCGCCAGCCACCGCAGGGCGAGGTCCGACAGGTCGTGCTCCTGGTACCCGCCGCCGACGTCGGAATGCGCGCCGGCGAACCAGACCTGCTCCCGTTCCTGGTTCTGCTCCGCCCGTTTGAACGAGGGCAGCCAGACGGCCGGGACGTAGGACTTCCGGTGCTCGTCCACCGCCAGCGCCTGGAAGGCCGCCTGCACGGTCGAGCTCAGCGTCATGTCGTGGAACTGCCAGCGCCGGTTGAACCGGTGGAGCAGCCGGCCGCCGCTCAGCGGGATGCCCAGCGCGCCGACCGTGTCCCACACCCCGATGAACCGGATGGGGGTCACGTTCTCCTGGGCGTGCTCGTCGCGGAACCGGGCCGCCGCGGGACTGTCCGGCCCGGTCGCGACGTCGCGGTCGCGGTAGAGCCGGTACGCCTGCCCGATCAGGCCGGCGTGCTCGGCGCGCAGGACACCGCAGTTGCGGATGAGGCCCACGGTGCTGCGCGCGGTGTAGGCGCCGCGGCTGAACCCGAAGAAGAACAGCTCGTCCCCGGGCGCGTAGTTCTCGACGACGAACCGGTAGGCCTCCCGCACGTTGGCCGAGAGGCCCCAGCCGAACGCCCCGCCGGCCAGGTGCCCGACCAGGGGCAGGTTGGCGCCGACCCCCTCGATGTAGCAGGTCAGCTGGCGCGTGCCGGCCGCGGACTCGCCGGACACGGCCTTCCACACCCGCGCGACATTCGTCCGGGCCGGCTGCTTGAGGGAGTTCCAGGTCCCGTCGCAGCAGATCACCAGTCGTTTCTTCATCGTGCCCTCCCGGCCCGCCGGACACGCGTGAGTCGCGTCCGGACGGTCGCCCGTTACGCCGGGGTGGAGCTTTCCGGGTCGGCCCGGTTCCGGTGATCGTCCGGCGAAACTCGGCCGTGGACGGTCAGCCAGATCGAGCGCGCGAGCGCGACCGAAGCCACCGTGTCAGCCGCCGTGTCAGTGCGGTGGCCGCCGGGTGTCAGCAAGATCCGCGACGGTGGTTCTCGTCCCCACCACGGGGGGCCACAACTCCAGGAGCACCCGATGCAGACCTTCGCCACCGCCTTCCCGATCACCGCCGCCTTCGACCTCGCCGCCGGCCGCATCCGGCTCGCCGCCACCGACCGCGCCGACACCACCGTCGAGGTCCGGCCGGCCGACCCGGCCAAGAACCGCGACGTCAAGGCGGCCGAGCAGACCACCGTCAGCTACGCCGACGGCGTCCTGCGCGTCCACACCCCGCAGGGCCGGAACCAGTACTTCGGCCCCTCGGGATCCATCGAGGTCACCGTCGAGCTGCCCGCGGACTCCCGCGTGGAAGCCACCACCGCCGCCAGCGAGCTCGACGGCACCGGCCGCCTCGGCGAGGTCACCTTCACCGGCGCGTACCGCCACATCAAGCTCGACGAAGCCGCGAGCGTCCACCTCACCGCCACCGACGGCGACGTCGAGATCGGCCGCCTGGCCGGACCGGCCGAGATCACCACCGCCCGCGGCGACATCCGCATCGGCGAAGCGGCGGCCGGCCTGGTCACGCTGACCGCCCAGTCCGGTTCCATCACCATCGGCGCCGCCCCGGGCGTCTCGGCGTCGCTGGACGCCGGCACGTCCTACGGCCGCATCGACAACACCCTCAAGAACGACGGCACCCCCGGACTCGCCATCCGCGCCACCACCAGCCAGGGCGACATCGTCGCCCGCGGCCTCTGACCGGCCGGTGCCGGGCAAGACCTCGGGGGCACGTGACGGCTGGAGGGCACCTTCACCGCGAAGGCGCCCTCCAGCCCACCCGGGCGGCCGGCTCCGTCCACTAGGCTCGGTGGCCGTGCCGCGTCGAGGTCGTGCTCCGGGATCCACCGGGCCCGTTCTCGGGCGGGCCCTGCGGGTGCTCGGGGCCTTCACCCCGGACCACCCCGCCCTGCGGCTCGGCGAGATCGCGCGCCGGGCCGGGATACCCGCCGCCACCGCGCACCGCGTCCTGCGGGAGTTCTGCGAGTGGGGCGCGCTCGAACGGGACGAATCCGGCGTCTACCGGGTCGGGCTGCGGCT
This sequence comes from Amycolatopsis sp. NPDC114504, assembly GCF_055633595.1. Classification (NCBI taxonomy): domain Bacteria; kingdom Bacillati; phylum Actinomycetota; class Actinomycetes; order Pseudonocardiales; family Pseudonocardiaceae; genus Amycolatopsis; species Amycolatopsis sp. NPDC114504. The sequence continues at coordinate 288,068 of NZ_JBVKDU010000003.1, forward strand.
GTGGGAGCTCGGGTCGCTCGCCCCGCGGGGGCTGGGGCTGCGTGAACGCGCGCTGCCGTTCCTCGAAGACCTCTCCCAGATCACCCGCGAGAACGTGCAGCTCGCCGTCCGCGAAGGCACCGAAGTCGTCTACATCGAGCGGATCGCCGGGACCGGAGCCGTTCCGGTGCTCACCCGCGTCGGCGGGCGGTTCGCGCTCACCGCGACCGGGGTCGGGCTCGTCCTGCTCGCCCACGCTCCCGCCGACGTGCAGGAAGACGTCCTGCGCAGCCCGATCGAGCGGTACACCCCCGAGACCGTCACCGATCCGGACCGCCTGCGGCACCTGCTGGCCGACGTGCGCACCCACGGTTTCTCCACCAGCGAGCGCCAGGTGACCCTCGACAGCCTTTCGGTGGGCGCGCCGATCCACGACGCGCGCGGGCAGGTCGTCGCCGCCGTGTCGCTGGTCGTGCGGTACGGCAGCGCGTCGCCGCACGAGCTGGCCCCGCTGGTCATGACCAGCGCCCGCGCGATCTCGCGCGCGCTCGGCTGAAGCTTTCCATCTTATGGAAAGGCCCTTCGTGGGCGCCGGGGAGTTCCCGCACGCTGGGAGCCCCGCCACGAGAGGACGAAGCCCATGAGCGCCATCCCCCGCGACCAGTGGTACGTCGCCGCGTACGGCTCGGAGATCGGCCAGGACCTGTTCAGCCGCACCATCTGCGGGGAGCCGATCCTGTTCTGGCGGAAGCGCGACGGCGGCGTCACCGCGATGGCCGACCGCTGCGTGCACCGCCGGTTCCCGCTGTCGCAGGCGCCGTCCCGGCTCGTCGACGACCACGTCGTCTGCGGCTACCACGGTTTCACCTACGGCGTCGACGGCAAGTGCGTGTCCGTGCCGGGCCAGACCCGGGTGCCGCGGACGGCGCGGCTGCGGAGTTATCCGTTGGCGGAGCAGGATTCCTTCGTCTGGGTGTTCATCGGCGACCCGGAGAAGGCGGACGTCACGAAGATCCCGCGGGCGCCTTACCTCGACTCCCCCGGGTACACGACGGTCGCCGGAATGGAACCGCTGCAGGCGCGTTACTCGCTGCTGGTCGACAACCTGCTGGACCTCTCGCACGAGACGTACCTGCACGGCGGTTACATCGGTACGCCGGAGGTTGCCGAAACACCGATCACGACCGAGGTCGACGACGAGGCCGGGATCGTCTACGTGTCCCGCCAAATGGCCGACGCGGCGTGCCCGCCCTTCTACGCCAAGTCCACCGGCCTGCAGGGCCGGATCGCGCGCTGGCAGGACATCGAGTACTCGCCGCCGTGCCTCTACAAGCTGCACAGCCGCATCGCGCCGGTCGGCTCGGTACCGAACCCGGATGGCAGTGACCCGGACGCCTTCCACGTCGAAGTCGTCTACGCGATCACGCCCGAAACCGAGCACTCGACGCACGACTTCTGGGCGGTGGCAAGGGACTTCGCGCTCGACGACGAAGGCGTGTCGGCCTTCCTCGCGGAGAACAACCGCACGGTCGTCCTGCAGGACGTCGAAGCGCTCGACGTCCTCGAGCGGGTGCTCGCCGCCGAACCGGACGGCTACCAGGAGCTGTCGATCAACATCGACACCGGCGGCCTCGCGGCGCGCCGGCTGCTGCAGCGGCTGGTCACGTCGTGACGCGGCCGATGCTCACCGGCGACCGCGTCTACCGCATCCACTGGGTGCTGGGCACCGACCGGCTGCGCGCGGTCTGCCACTGCGCGGCCGAGCGCGAGTTCGACGACCCGGTCGCCCTGTGGGACTGGCTCCTCGCCCACCCCGAGGGGCACGAATGACACTCGAACTGCTGGTGGCGCACAAGGAGGAGATCGCCGATGGCGTCGTCCGGCTGACGCTCCGGGAGCCGGCCGGGCACCCGCTCCCAGCCTGGGAACCGGGAGCGCACGTCGATCTCCGGCTGTCCGGCGACGTCGTCCGGCAGTATTCGTTGTGCGGCCGGCCCGGGGACACCTCGGCGTACCAGGTGGCCGTCCTCCGCGAGCCGGGCGGCCGCGGCGGGTCGGCGTTCGTGCACGACGAACTCGCGGCCGGGCACCGCGTTTCCCTGGACGGACCCCGCAACCACTTCACGCTGGTCGACGCGAAGCGCTACCTGTTCGTCGCCGGCGGCATCGGCATCACGCCGATCCTGCCGATGATCGAGCGGGTAGCGGAGGCGGGCCGCGAGTGGCAGCTCGTCTACGGCGGCCGGACGCGCTCGTCGATGGCCTTCACGGCCGACCTGCGCCGGCACGAGGGCCGCGTGACGATCCACCCGCAGGACGAGCACGGGCTCCTCGACCTACCCGGGCTGCTGGCGGAGCCGCAACCGGACACGGCGGTGTACTGCTGCGGCCCAGAACCACTGCTGGCGGCGGTGGAGCAGCACTGCGCCGGCTGGCCGGAGGGCGCGTTGCGCGTCGAGCGGTTCACACCGGTGGCGGACGACTTCGCGAACACCGCGTTCGAGGTCGAGCTCGCGGCCTCGGGGCGCGTTCTGGAGGTCCCGGCGGACCGGTCGATCCTGGAGGTGGTCGAGGACTCGGGCGCGCAGGTGCTGTCTTCGTGCCGCGAAGGAACGTGCGGCACGTGCGAAACCGGCGTGCTGGAGGGCACTCCGGACCACCGCGACGCGGTGCTGACCCCGGCGGAACGGCGGGAGGGCGAGGTGATGATGATCTGCGTGTCCCGCTCGTGTTCACCCCGGCTGGTACTGGACCTCTGATCCTCCGGAAGGTAGCGCCCGCACCACCCCGGATCCGGTAGCCCGCGCTACTGATCTTCGCGTCGGATTCGAGCAGCATTTCCGGTATCGAACCGGACATGAAGGAGAACCGATGCGCAAGGGTGCAGTGATCTTGACGGTGGCGGGGCTGCTGGGCGGCCTGACCACGACAGCGGCGGCCACGACCCCGAAGTCGCCCGTCCAGGAAAGCCTCGACGCGCTGGTCAGCCAGCAGAAGTTCCCGGCCGCGCTGGCCTGGGTGGGCCGGAACGGCGACGGCGCGTCGCTGGTCGCCGGGTCCGCGCGGCTCGACCGCCCGGCTCCGGTCCCGCGCAACGGCCGGGTCCGGGCGGGCAGCAACACGAAGACCTTCACCGCGGTCGTCGTCCTCCAGCTCGTGGCCGAGGGCAAGGTCGAGCTGGACGCGCCGATCGAGAAGTACCTGCCCGGGCTGGTGCGCGGCGAGGGCATCGACGGGAACGCGATCACCGTCCGGCAGCTGCTGCAGCACACCAGCGGGCTGCCGAACTACACCGAATACCTCGGCGTCGAGAGCTTCGAAGACATCCAGCACAAGTTCTTCCAGCCCCACGACCTGCTCGCCGCGGCGCTGGCGCACCCGGCGAAGTTCGCGCCCGGCACGAAGTGGGACTACAGCAACACCAACTACCTGCTGGCCGGCCTGCTGATCGAGCACGTGACCGGGCGTCCGGTGCAGGAGCAGATCACCCGGCGGGTGATCGCGAAGGCGGGTCTGCGCGACACGTACTGGCCGCAGCCGGGCGACGAGACCATCCAGGGACCGCACCCGCACGGCTACTCGATCGCGGACAGCACGGGCACGCAGGTCGTCGACGCGACCGAGATGGATCCGTCGTGGGGTGGGGCGGCCGGCCAGCTGATCTCCACGCCGAGCGACCTCGCACAGCTCTCGCGGGCCCTGCTCGGCGGCAAGCTGCTGCCGCCCGCGCAGCTGGCCGAGATGCGCAAGACCGTCGACGCGCCGCTGTACCCGGGGTGGCAGTACGGCCTCGGCCTGTTCCGCGTCCCGCTGAGCTGCGGCGGCGTCTACTGGGGACACGGCGGCGACATCCCGGGCTACGAAACCCGCGGCGGCGCCACGGAAGACGGCCGTTCGGTCGCGCTGGCGGTGACCGCGCTGCCGGGCACGTTCGGCGACCCGCAGCAGGCGGCGAACGCCGTGCTGTCCACTGTGGATACGGCCTTCTGCCGGTGACCCGCGCTTGAGACTCCGGCGCGCGGGTAACCACTCCCCATGACCGAAGCCGAGAACGCACCGATCAGCCCCGACGTCCCCCGCCCGCCCGGCGTCCCGGAAGTCGACCTCGACGTCGAAATCCCCGAGGCCGACCGGGAGCAGCCCGAACACCAGGACGTCCAAGAGGACGCCGGCGAGGCCGAACCGCCGAGCTGATCACCGGATCGGGGGAATCCCCGGCGCGAACGGTGGTCTTCGGGCTGCCCGCGACCGCACTGCCGTGCTTGGGTGATCGCGGGGTTGCCGGGAGTCGGGGAGGAAGCTGCGGTGCGGACGTCGCGAGCGGGGTTGGCGCTGGCCGTCGCGGTCCTGGTGGCGGCGACGGCGCCCGCCGCCGCGACCACGCCCGATCCACTGGCGCCCTACCTGACCCAGAAGGTCGCCTGGGGCGCTTGCCCCTTCAAGGGCGACAAGGCTCAGTGCGCGCGGATCACCGTCCCGCGGGACTGGGCCGCGCCGGCCGCCGGGAAGGACCTGAAGGTCTCGATCAGCCGGGCCACCGCGACCGGCGAGCGGCGGGGCGCGATCCTGGTGAACCCGGGCGGGCCCGGCGGCCAGGGCACCTCTCTCGCCGGCGTGCTGGCCGGCCTGGAACCGGCGGTGAACGAGCACTTCGACTTCGTCGGGATGGATCCGCGCGGCACCGGCCAGGAGGGCACCGACGACGCGGGGTTCGTCTGCCGAGTGCCGCTGGGCCGGATCCCGGCCGACGATGACCTCGACGCGCGCGACCGGTCGGCCGCCAGCATCGCGCTGCACCAGCGGACGCCGCGGGCGGTGGCCGAGGCCTGTCAGAGCGACGCGCTCGCGCCGTTCGTCACCACCTGGCAGACCACGCACGACATGGACCTGATCCGCGCGCTGCTGGGCGACGAGAAGCTGAACTACCTCGGCTACTCCTACGGCACCTGGCTCGGCGCGAAGTACGCGTCGCTGTTCCCCGAGCACGCCGGCCGGGTCGTCCTCGACTCCAGCGTCAACTTCGAGGGGCGGCTCCAGGCCGCTTTCGAGGCGTTCCCGAAGATCGACCAGCGGCAGTTCGACCGCGTCTACGCGCCGTGGCTGGCCCGGCGGTACCCGGACCAGCTCGGCAAGAACGCCGCGGAGGTCAAGAAGAACTGGGAGCGGGTGCGTGCGTACTTCCGCCACGAGGGCGTGTCGCCGGACGTCTTCGACCACGTCTTCGTCGGCAACGGCAGCACGAAGCAGTGGCTGGTCGGCGCGCTGATCCTCACCAAGGGCCTGGCGGCGCTGAACGGCACGGCCCCGCCCGAGCCCGCCGACCTCGACGGCGTCGCGCGCTCGGCGTTCGGGCGTCCGGCGGCCCGGCTGACCGCGTCGGACGTGGCGCCGCCGGAGCCCGACTACGCCGACGTGGGCGGCACCCGCCTGGCCGTGGCATGCGGCGACCAGCAGACGCGGGCGTCGACCTGGTACAAGCTGCTCAGCGACCTCCAGGGCCCGCAGTACCCGCTGTTCGGCTGGGCGTACGGGCTCAGCGAGGCGTGCGGCTACTGGTCCGACCTCCCCCGGCACCCGCTGCCGAAGCTGTCTCCGGAAGCGGCGAAGAACGTGCTGGTCGTCCAGGGCGAGTTCGACCCGCAGACCGGCTACGAGCAGGCCGAGGCGGCGGCGCGGTCGGCCGGGATCCCGATGGTCTCGGTGGCGGATTCGCCGTTCCACGGCCAATATGCGGTCAGCGGGAACTCCTGTGTGGACGGTCTGGTGAGCGGCTACTTCCTCGGCGCCGCCCGGCCGGCCGCCACCATCTGCCCCGGGGTCCCGCTGCCCGGGGAGAAGCGGGTCTTCCCGGTGACCGGCCCGGCGGGCGACGCGACCGAGCAGCAGGCCCCGGAACCGGAGCCGGCGCCGCGGGACGCGCTTTCGTCCGCGCGGCACCAGCTCCAGGACCGGATCAGTGCCGTGAACCGGGACTACTGACCCGAGTACACGCCCGTGTCGAGGTCCTCGATCAGCGTCTTCCCGGTCGGCGTCCACCCGAGCAGCTCCTGCGTGGCGGTGCTCGTCGCCGCGAGGTCCATCGCGAAGAACCCGCCGATCCAGCCGAAGTGCGCCGGGACGTCGGCCGCGTCGATCGACGCCACCGGCAGGTCGAACGCGCGGCCGATCGCCTCCGCGATCTCGCGCGTCGGCACGCCTTCCTCCGCGACCGCGTGCAGGCGGCTGCCCGCGGGCGCCTTCTCCAGGCCGAGAACGACCATGCGGGCGGCGTCGCTCACGTGCACCGCCGCCCAGCGGTTCGTGCCGTCGCCGGGGTAGCCGGCCACGCCCTTGTCGCGGGCGATCGCCGACAGGTGCGCGATGAACCCGTGGTCACCGGTGCCGTGGACGGTCGGCGAGAACCGCAGGCTCACCGGGTGCACGCCGCGCTCGGCGAACCCGAGCGCGAGGTTCTCGGCGCCGCCGCGGGGCGAGTCCGGGCCGTGGAACGGGGACGCGTCGGCTTCGGTGGACGGGCGGCCCCGCGTCAGGCCGGCGACCCCCGATGCAAGCAGGAACGGGCGGCCGCTGCCCGCGAGCGCGTCGCCGATCGTTTGGACGGCTGCTCGCTCGGCCGCGTTCGACGCGGCCTGGTCGGCGAAGTCGTGCTTGTTCGCCAGGTGGATGACCGCTTCGGCCGCCTCGGCGCCGGCGCGGATGCCGTCGAGGTCGTCGAGGTCGCCGCGCCGGACCTGGACGCCCTTCGCTTCGAGCTTCGCGGCGGACGCGGCCGACCGGGCCAGCCCGCTGACCTCGTGGCCCGCGGCGAGCAGCTCGCCGACGACGGCGGTGCCGATCCAGCCGGAGGCTCCGGTGACGAAAACGCGCATGGCGTGAACTCCTTCAGTGACTGACGTGGTGCCTGTGACGTCTTAGACTGATGTCAGCGACCGACGTCAGTCGCTGACATACGCACCCTACGCCTTTATGTCAGCCGCTGTCATCACTAGAATCGGGAGCATGGTGCGCTGGGAACCCGGGACCGCGGAGCGGCTGCAGAAGGCCGCGCTCGAACTGTTCGCGACCCGCGGGTACGAGCAGACGACCGCCGCGGAGATCGCGCAGGCCGTCGGCCTGACCGAGCGCACCTTCTTCCGGCACTTCAGCGACAAGCGCGAGGTGCTCTTCCAGGGGCAGGAACTGCTGGTCCAGGCGTTCCTCGACGGTATCGACGCCGCTCCGCCGGAAGCGTCGCCGCTCGAGGTCGTCGCCTCCGCGCTGGCGTCGGCGGCGACGTTCTTCCCGGACGAGCGCCGCGCGCACTCCCGCACGCGGCAGTCCGTCATCGACCGGAACCCCGCGCTGCAGGAACGGGAGCAGCACAAGCTGACCACCCTGGCGACGACAGTCGCTGACGCCCTGCGCGCCCGCGGCGTCGACGAGCTCGCGGCCACGCTGGCGGCGGAGTCGGGCGCGACCGTGTTCGGGATCGCGTTCACGCGGTGGCTGCGCGAGGAGAAGTCACTGGCTGACATCGCGGCCGACGTGCTGGCCGAGCTGCTGCTGCTGGCGGAAACGGCGACTCAGGCCTTGCGCCCCACGAGGTGAAAGACGCGGCTGGGGTCGCGTCGGCCGGGTCCACTTCGGCGCTGCCGAAGCCGAGCCAGTCGGCGAACAGCCAGTCCCCGTACCAGCGCACGGGGTCCACGCCCTGGCCGCGCAGGATCCCGCCTGGTTCTTCGACGGTGCCGGCCGAGACCGTCCACAGTGGAGCAGACGGTCACTGCCCCGGCCGCCGCCGGATCCAGTCGCAGGCGGCGTCGACCGTCGGGTGCAGGGTGAACGCCTCGTCCAGCCGGCTGAGCTGCACCGCGCGCACGACCGGGTAGTGGTCGGCGACCACCGCGAGCGGCACGCCGCCGTCGGTCGTCGCCGCGACGAGCTCGGCCAGCACCTGCAGACCCGCCGAGCCGCAGAACCCGATCGCGTCCAGGTCGACGATGAGCGCGTCCGGCCGACCGTCCAGCACGGCCCGCGCCCGCTCCCGCAGCACGGGCGCCGACCCGAGGTCCAGGTCCCCGGCGGCCACGACGACGACGGCTTCGGGCACGGTGCGCACCCGCACCGTCAGCGTCCGCTCGCCGGTCACCGCATCTCCCTCCCGCCGGTGCCGACCTTAAGCCGCCCGCATCGGTTTGTCATCGATTCACCGGGTTACCGCAGCCGGACCACCCCCGGAAGGAGTCACGACGCTCACCGAGCAGCGCGGTCGTCGTGCGCCGACGAGGATCGCCACGCCCTGCCGCCGGAGGCACTGCGCGCGGCGCACCGGCCGGACACAGCGGCGCGCCCCTGTTCCTGGGCGGGTCCGTTCCGGACACCGCGCGGCGCCGGCCCGCGCTCACCGCCGGCCGTCGTCTGCGGAGCAGTCGCCCGGCGGCCCGTCCTCGCCGGGCCCGGCCGGCCACCCAGGATCGCGTGCGGCGCCCTCGGCGAGCCCCGCCCCGCTGCTGGCGCGCGCTCGCACCGGAAACCCACGCCCAGGCGCGCCCCCGCAGGCCGGGCACCTCCCCGAAACCCCGCCCCACCCGCGATCGGCCACCTGCACCACCGCACCCCACCCGCGTCGGGCATCCTTGGACCCGCTGTGTCCAGCGATGAGGGGACGAGGATGGGTGCTTCACCCGAGGTGACCGTGCCGGCGAGCGTCGACAGCCCGGTTCCGCCGAAGCCGCCGGCTTCCGGGCCGGCCCGCTGGCTGCTGGAGCACCGGGTCGCGCCCGTCGGGCGGCAGGGCGGCGAGGACCACGGCACGCCGCAGGCCTGGTGGAAGGTCATGTGCCTGACCGGCGTCGACTACTTCTCCACCCTCTCCTACCTGCCCGGCATCGCCGCGCTCGCCGCCGGGGCGCTCTCGCCGCTCGCCACGCTGCTGATCGTCGCCCTGACGCTGCTCGGCATGCTGCCGATGTACCGCCGCGTCGCCCGCGAAAGCCCGCACGGGCAAGGCTCGGTGGCGATGCTGGAGGACCTGCTGCCGTTCTGGCGCGGGAAGCTCTTCGTCCTCACGCTGCTGGGCTTCGTCGCGACGTCGTGGATCATCACGATCACGCTGTCCTCGGCGGACGCGACCGTGCACATGCTGGAAAACCCCTACCTGCCGGGCTTCCTGCACGGCCACGCCGTGCTCATCACCGTCGTGCTGCTGCTGATCCTCGGCGGGGTGTTCCTGCTGGGCTTCAGCGAGGCGGTCGGCGTCGCCATCCCGCTCGTCGCGGTCTTCCTGCTGCTCAACGCCATCGTCACGGTCGTCGGCGTCGTCGACATGCTCGGCAACTCCGCCGACCTCTCCCGCTGGAGCGACGCGCTGACCGCGGGCGGCGGCGGGTTCACCGGCGTCATCGGGCCGGCCGTGATCGCGTTCCCGCTGCTGGTGCTGGGTCTCTCGGGCTTCGAAACCGGGGTCAGCATGATGCCGCTGGTCGCCGCGGAGGGGAAGACCGCCGAAGAAAAGATGGAGTCGCGGGTCCGCAACACCCGCAAGCTGCTGACCGTCGCCGCGCTGATCATGTCGGTGTTCCTGATCGCGACGAGCTTCATCACGACCGTGCTGATCCCGGCGGACGCGTTCAAGGAGGGCGGCGAGGCCAACGGCCGCGCCATGGCCTACCTCGCCCACCACGAGCTGGGCGAGATCTTCGGCACCGCCTACGACATCAGCAGCGTCCTGATCCTGTGGTTCGCCGGCGCGTCGGCGATGGCCGGGCTGATCAACATCGTCCCGCGGTACCTGCCCTCCTACGGCATGGCGCCGGAGTGGGGCCGCGCGGTGCGGCCGGTGGTGATCGTCTACACGGTGATCAGCATCCTGATCACCGTCGCGTTCGGTGCCGACGTCAACGCGCAGGCCGGCGCCTACGCGACCGGGATCCTCGCGATGATGGTGTCCGGCGCGGTCGCGGTGAGCATCTCGGCGATCCGGCGGGGGCAGCGCGGCGCGGCGGCCGGGTTCATCGTCCTGACGCTGGTGCTGCTCTACGCGCTCGTCGAGAACGTCATCGAAAAGCCGGACGGCATCGCCATCTCGGGCCTGTTCATCCTCGGGATCATCGTCGTCTCCCTGGTTTCGCGGGTTTCGCGCACGACGGAGCTGCGGGCCGAGCGCATCGAGTTCGACGAGGAAGCGCGCCGGTTCATCACCGATTCGCTGGCCCACGACGGCAACCTGCACATCATCGCCAACAAGCGCCAGGGCGGCGACGAGGCCGAGTACTCCGCCAAGGAAGCCGAGCAGCGCTCGATGAACCCGGTCCCCGGCGCCGCCGACGTGATCTTCCTGGAGATCGACGTCGTGGACCCGTCGGAGTTCGCCAACGTGCTCCAGGTGCGCGGTGTGGACATCGACGGCTACCGGATCCTCCGTGCGGACAGCCCCGCGGCGCCGAACGCGATCGCGGCGATCCTGCTCGCCCTGCGCGACGTCACGGGCGTCCGGCCGCAGTGCCACTTCGAGTGGGCCGAAGGAAACCCGCTCGGGCACCTGTTCCGCTACCTCATCCTCGGCCGCGGCGACACGGCCCCGGTGGTCCGGGAGATCATCCGCACCGCGGAGAAGGACCCGGCCCGCCGGCCGGGCATCCACGTCGGCGGCTGAACCGGGAGTTCACCCGGAACGCGTGCGCCGGTCACCCCGGCTGGGTACGTTGCTCCGCGTGAAGACTCCGGCGCTGCTCGCCCTGCCCCTGTCCGCCGTGCTCACCCTGGCGCTGAGCACGCCGGCCTCGGCCGCCGGCGACGTGCTCGCGCCGGGGCTGACTGTGTCCACCACCGTCACCGGCGAAGGCACCGGGCACAGCACCTGGACCGTCACCACGCTCGTGCCCGGTGGGTCCAGTCCCGATCCGGACGCGCCGCCGTCCGCGCTCGGGAGCCGGGAGCACGCCGACGCGCTCGTGACGTCCTTGCGGGGCAAGGGTTTCGCCGCCCGCGCCGAGCGGGTCGACTGGCCCGCGTTCGCCGACACACCGCGTGGCGCGCTCGGCTGGCGGGTGCGGGTCGGCTCGTTCGCCGACCGCGCGCAGGCCGCCGCCACCGCGAGCGCCATGGCCGCCGGCGGCTTCACCAACTCCGTCGAATGGACCGGCCAGGACGGTCCCGAAGCGCAAGGCCCGCAACGCGTCCGGGTCGCCGTCGTCGATCCGCGGCGGTTCCGCGGCGACGTCGTCGCGTCGCACGGCGAGTCGGTGTCGGGCCGGCGCACGACGTCGGCGCTCTCGGCCGCCGCGGGGGCGCTCGTCGGGACCAACGGCGGCTTCTTCGTCATCGACCCGCGCGACGGCATCCCCGGCGAACCGGCCGGCATCGGCGTCTACCAGGGCCTCCTGCAGAGCGAAGCCACCACCGGACGACCCGCGCTGCTGCTCGGCGACCGGCCGTCGATCGGCGTTCCGCGGACCACGGTCACCGTCGGCGGCCGCGAGGTCAACGGCGTCAACCGCAAGCCCGGCCTCATCCGCAACTGCGGCGAGCCCGGCGACGTCCCGACCGACCGGCCGCTGCACGACACGACCTGCACCCACGCCGACGAACTGGTCCTCTTCACCCCGCAGCTCGGCACGCCGACCCCGGCCGGCACCGGCGTCGAAGCCGTGCTGGACTCCCACGACGTCGTCACGGCGGTGCGTCCCGCGGGCGGCGACGTCCCGGCGGGCGGGCACACGGTGCAGGGCATCGGCGCGGCGGCGACCTGGCTGGGCGACCACGCGCGGCCGGGCGCGAAGCTGCCGGTCGGGACGCGGATCTCCGCGGCCGGCCGGCCGATCCACCCGGCCGGCGTCGTCAACGGCGGCCCGTGGCTGGTCCGCGGCGGCCGGATCGCGGTGAACGCGGCGGCGGACGGCATCGTGCACCCGGGCGACCCGTCGTTCGTGTACGGCTGGGGCGTCAAGCGCAACCCGCGCACGATGGTCGGCCTCGACCGCGAGGGACGGCTGCTGATCGTCACGGCCGACGGGCGTCAGCCGGGCTTCGCCGAGGGCCTGTCCCTGATCGAGGGCGCGAAGCTGATGGCACGGCTGGGCGCGGTGACGGCGATCAACCTCGACGGCGGCGGCTCGACGGCGATGGCCATCGACGGCAAGCTGGTCAGCTCCCCCTCGGACGCGACGGGAGAACGTCCGGTCGGCGACGCCCTGCTGGTCCTGCCTCGACGCTGATCATCGAATGGTTTGATGGTGCGCGTGGAGCAGAAGAAATCATCCGAACGGCTGGTGTTCTTCACCGACGCCGTGGTCGCGATCGCGCTGACGTTGCTGGTCCTGCCGCTGACGGACCTGGTGCCGGAGCTGGTCGCCGAGCACAAGCCCGCGATGGAGGCCGTGACCGGCAACTGGTCGAAGATCATCAGCTTCGTACTCAGTTTTCTCGTGATCGGGCGCTTCTGGTCCGTCCACCACCGCATCTTCGAGCACGTGCGGTCGTACAGCACCGCGCTCGTGCGCGTGAACTTCCTCTGGCTGCTGACGATCGCCCTGCTGCCCTTCCCCACCGAGCTGATCGGCGCGTACCAGTCCGAGCGCTTCACCGTGCTGTTCTACCTGGGGACGTTGCTGGCCAGCAGCCTGTGCCACACCGCGATGGTGTTCATCATCCGCCACGACCCGCAGATCCGCGGGGACGCCGAGCCGGTGTCCGACGAGACGTTCTGGAACCACGTGCTGAGCGCGGCCGTGTTCGCGCTCGCGGTCGTCGTGGCGGTGTTCAAGCCGAGCATCGGCTACTACGTGCTGCTGTTGCTGCTGTTCCCGGCGAGGATCGCCCTCTGGCTGCGGAGCCGCCGGGCCGCGCGGTAAATCGGTGGGCACGGCGGCGACGGGCCGCTATCGTGCCCTTGACCGTGACTCGACGCCGGGAGGTGAGCCCCATGAACGCTGTTTCGATGGTGGGTGCTCCCCTCGTCGTCACGGTCGGGCGACTGTCGTAGGGGTCGCCGGGAGCGCTTCAGGCACTCCCGAGAGGTACGAACCCATGGAAACTTCCCATTTCACTTCAGGCGCGCCCGCGGTGGTGATCACGCGGGTCGCGCAGCGGCTCTGGCACGCGCTGGCGGACGACCGGGTGATCGGCCGCGGCGAAGCCACGACGCGGCCCGACGGGCGGATCTTCGTCAGCATCGACGCTTGGCACCGCTCGGTCTTCGACCAGCTCGCCGACGCGATGCTCGCCGAGTTCCCGGCCCCGCTCCACACGATCGTCGACAAGAGCGACGTCGAACTGACGGCCGGCTGGGAACGAGCCGGCTTCACGACCCGGCGTCGCGAGTGGGAGTACTCGGTGCCCACGGACGCCGTCCCGGTGCTCCCCCCGCCGGGCGTGACGATCGTGCCCCGCGGCTCGGCTTCGGAAGGCCCGCTGCGCGCGCTGGACCGCGTCGTCCGCGCCGAGGTCGAGGCGACGGTCGGCTGGCAGGAGATGCCGGCCGAGGTGCTGCCGCGGCCGGACGGGGACACCGTCGTGGACCCGGCGCTGTACGCGGCCGCGGCCGAAGCCGGCGAGTACGTCGGCCTGGTCCGGGTGGTCCAGGTGACGCGCCTGCCCAGGATCGGCCTGATCGCGGTCCGCGCGGACCACCGTCGCCGCGGCGTCGCCCGCGCACTGCTGACCCAGGTGCTGGGCGCCCTGCACGACGCGGGAATCCCCACGGCGACGGCGGAAGTGAACGAAGCCAACCCGGCGGCGACGGCGCTGTTCGAGAGCGTCGGCGCCCGGCGCGCGGGCAGCAACGTGGAGCTGGTGCGCCATGGCTGACAAGGGCGGCATCGAAGTCGAGGGCACCGTGCTCGAGTGCCTGCGCAACGCCACGTTCAAGGTGGAGCTGCCGAACGGGCACCAGGTCCTCGCGCACATCAGCGGGAAGATCCGGAAGAACTACATCAAGATCCTGCCGTACGACCGGGTGCTGGTGGAGCTGAGCCCGTACGACCTGAGCCGCGGCCGGATCCTCTTCCGCTACCGCAACTAGTCCCCGAAGGGTCGTGAGTGAGAAACAGGGTTAGAACACTGTTTCTCACTCACGACCGCTCAGGCCAGTTCCGCGCGCCACTTCCGTTCGAGCTCCCGCAGGAACTCCGGATCGCTCTCCGCCACCCGGGGAAAGGATTCCAGCCGCTCGTAAGGACGGCAGGCGTCGATGATCGCGCGGCTGTTGAACGGGGGCTCGCCCTCGACCGACAACGGATCCAGCTTGCTGCCCCACGTCCGCTTCATCACCTCGATGTCCCCGGCCGGGTCGCTGCGCGTCGACATCGCCCAGACGACCTGGTCGAGGTCCGCCGGGTCGATGTCGTCGTCCACCACCACGACGTACCGGTTCATGTAGGCGGCGGCCGGGCACTGGGCGGTCAGGTACGCCACCTGCCGCGCGTGCCCGGCGTACCGCTGCCGCACCGAAACCGCGATGAACAACCGCCCGCCGCCGGATTCGTGGGCCCACGCCTTGACGACACCCGGGACGCCCGACGCGGCCAGCTCGTCCTGGATCATCGCCGACTTCATCACCGTGCGCATGTACGAATAGTCGTGCGGCGGCTTGCCCGGCGGGGCACCGAGCAGGATCGGGTCGTCGCGGTGGTACAGCCGCGTGATCTCGACGGCGAGGTTCGGCCGGCGGCGGCCCGAGTAGTACCCGGTCCACTCGCCGAACGGCCCCTCCTCGCGCAGGTGGTCCGGCCGCAGCCAGCCCTCGATCGCCAGCTCGCTGCCCGCCGGGATCGGCAGCCCGGTGGCCGGCCCGGTGACGACCGGGACGCGCTCGCCCAGCACCGCCCCGGCGTACTCCAGTTCCGAAATCCCGTGCGGGACCTCGGTGCCGCCCAGCACGAGCAGCAACGGGTCGTGTCCGAAGGAGACGGTCACCGGCGCACGGCCCTCCTTTTCGAACCAGCGCCGGATGTTCTGGTCGCCGTGCTTGCCCGGCACCACCGCGAGGGTGACGCTCCGGCCCTCGTCGGCCACCTCCATCCGGTAGCAGCCTCCATTGTGGACGCCGGTGTCCGGATCGCTCGTGACGACGAAGCAGCCCGTGCCGATGAACCGCCCGCCGTCGTGGGCGTGCCAGCGCGGCACCGGGAACTTCAGCAGGTCGACCTGCTCGCCGGGGACCTCGTTGGCCAGCAGGGGCGCGTCCTCGACCGGCCGCACCGGGAAGTCCCGGGCCGACGCCGCCCAGCGCGACGGCTTCCCGCGCAGGGCCTCGACCACGCCGACGTCGTCGAGGTCGTCGCCCAGGCGCAGGGTCCGCCCGAATCGCCGCGGCGACCCGGTGCTGCCGGTGAGCACCCGCATCCCGGCCGGGTACCCGGCGATGTCGTCGAACAGGACGGCGGGCGCCCCGGGCAGCCGGTAGCTCAGCTCGGCGATCCCGCCCAGCTCGAGGTCCCAGTGCGCGCCCCGCACCGTGCGCAGCTCCCCGAACCCGGCGACGGCGTCGAGGTGCGAACGCAGGCTCAACAGCGGTTCCGTCACGTCTCGTCCCCGGCGAAGTGCCGGGCGACGACCGGCCACAGGTCGGGCCGTTCGAGCAGGCTCAGGTGCCGCGCGCGGTCCAGCACCCGCAGCCGCGCGCCCTCGATCCCGGCGGCCAGCTCGCGGGACATCTCCGGCGGCGTCGCGTAGTCCTCGGCGCCGACCAGCACCAGCGTTTCGGCCCGGACGTCGCCGAGCCGGTCGCGTGCGTCCAGCGCGCCGAGGGCCCGGCACGCGGCCGCGTGGGCCTTCGAGTCCGTCGCGGTGAAGATCTCGCACACGCGCTCGACCTCTTCGGGGTGTTCGGCGCGGAAGGCGTCGGCGAACCACCGGTCCCGCTGGAACTCCAGCTGCGCCGGCCGTTCCACGGTCAGCGCGCGCTCGGCCCGCTGCGCCCATTCGGCGACGCTGTCCGGGCCGTACCACGCGGTCGCGTCGGCGAGCACGAGCCGGTGCACGAGGTCCGGCCGGTTCACGGCGAGCGTGAGGGCGGTGCTGCCACCCATCGACAGGCCGATGACGTCCGCCGGACCGGCACCGAAGTCCTCGATGACGGCGGCGGCGTCGGCGGCCATGTCGTCCACAGTGAACTCCGCACCGTCCCAAGAGGACTCGCCGTGCCCGCGCGCGTCGAGCGCGAGCACCTGGTGCCGGGTGCCGAGGTATTCGGCGACCGGGTCCCAGACGGCGCCGCTGAGCGCCAGGGGGTGCAGCAGCACGACGGGACGGCCGTGGGTCCCGGTGCGGTGGACGTGCACTTCTTTCACGCGCTCTTCCTTCCCTCGCGGGCTTCCCGGCGGGCGGCCGCGGCCTTGATCGCGGTGCGGATCTCGCCGTAGGTGCCACAGCGGCAGATGTTGCCCTCCAGGTGCTCGGTGACGTCGTCGTCGGTCGGCCGCGGGTTCTCCGCCAGCAGCTCGTGGGCCATCAGCACGAACCCGGGGATGCAGTAGCCGCACTGCATCGCGCGGGCCGCGACGAACTCCTTGACCACCTCGTCGTCCTCCGGTAGCCCGTCGGCCGTCGTGATCTCGGCGTTGTCGTACCGCGCGGCGCGGGCCAGGCAGCTCGAGACACTGCGTCCTCCCACCAGGACCGTGCACGCCCCGCACGCGCCGACGCCGCAGCCTTCGCGCGCGCTCGTCACGCCGAACTCGCGGCGCAGCACGTCGAGCAGCAGCTCGTCGTCGGCGACGGTGAGGTGGCGGCGCCGTCCGTTGACGGTCAGCTGGATCTCCCTCATGACTGCTCCTGCTCGGTGATCGCGGTGAGGATCCGCTCCGGGGTGAGCGGCAGCTCGGTCAGCCGGACGCCGGTGGCGTCGCGCACGGCGTTGGCGATCGCCGGGGCGAGCGGGATGATCGCGGTCTCGCCGACGCCCTTGGCGCCGAACGGTCCGGTCCGGTGTGGACTCTCGATGACGATCGGCGTCAGCTTGTCCGGCATGTCCTTGATGGACGGCAGCTGGTAGTCCAGCAGGGTGCCGTTGACGATCTGGCCCTCGTCGAACACGAGCTGGTCGAACAGCGCGTGCCCGAGGCCCATGATCGCCGCGCCGGAGAGCTGCTGCTCGACCATGGCCGGGTTGATCGCGCGGCCGACGTCGCCGGCGACCGCGAGGTGCTCGACGTGCACGCGCCCGGTCGCGGTGTCGACGGTCAGCTGGACGGCGGCCGCGCCGGCGAACCAGTGCTCGGTGACCCGCGGGGACTGCCCGGTCTCGTGGTCGTAGGGCTGCCACGTCGTGCTGAAGTTCGCCTCCGCGGTGAGCGTGGTGCCCCGCGCGCCGAAGTGGGCGAGCAGCAGGTCCGGGATGCTGACGGTGGCCTGGCTCTGGGCGCTGACGAGCCCGTCGCCGGTGATCTTGATGTCGGTCGCTTCGACGTCGAAGTGCTTCGCCGCGAGGCCGGTCAGCCTGTCCCGCATGGACTCCGCGGCGAGCCGGACGGCGTTGCCGGTGTGGTAGGTCGAGCGCGATCCTGCGGTGATCGTGTCGTACGGCGTGACGTCGGTGTCCGCGCCGACGACCCGCACCCGGCCCTCGCCGAGGCACAGCACCTCGGCGGCGATCTGCGCCATGATCGTGTCGCTGCCCTGCCCCATGTCGACGGTGCTGATCAGCACGGTCGCCGAGCCGTCCTGGTTGAGCTGGACGGTGGCGTTGGAGATCGTCGGGGTCAGCACGGCCTTGATCCCGACCGCGACCCCGCGCCCGCGCACGAACCGGCCTTCCGCCGGTGGTAGCGGGTCGGCCCAGCCGATGGCCTCGGTGACGGCGTCGAGGCAACCGACGAAGTCCGCGCTGTGCATGGGCGTGCCGACGGGGGCGATGTCGCCCTCCCGCAGCAGGTTGCGCCGCCGGAACTCGGCCGGGTCCTCGCCGCGTTCGCGCGCCAGCTCGTCCACAAGGGACTCGTGGGACCAGGTCACCTGCGGCACACCGAAGCCGCGGAACGGCCCGGCGGACGGCTTGTTCGTGTAGACGCACCGGGAGCGCACGCGGACGTTGTCCACTTTGTACGGTCCGGTGGCGACCATGCCGGACTTGGCCGTGATGCGCGGCCCGACGTCGGCGTAGGCCCCGGTGTCGTACCGGACGTCGGCGGTCGCGGCCACGATCGAGCCGTCCTCGCCGGCGGTCATGCTGCCGGACACGGCGGCGCCGTGGCGCGTGGTGAGCAGGAACGCCTCTTCGCGGGTGGCGGTGATGCGCACGGGCTTGCGTTGCGTCCACGCCAGCGCCGCGACCAGCGGCTCCAGCCGGTCGTACATCTTGGCGCCGAAGCTGCCGCCGAGCGGCGCGGTCCGCACCCGGACCCGGTTGAGCGGCAGGTCAAGCAGGTCGGCGAGGCTCTGCCGGACGTAGGACGGCGTCTGCGTCGTCGCGACCAGCTCGACCCGGCCGCCCTCGGGCCACGCGGCCGCGTACGGCAGCTCGATCGGCACGTGGTGGGTCGGTGGCGCCCAGAACTCCGCGCTCACCTTGGTTCCCTCGGCCGCGTCGGGGTCGCCCTTCCGCAGGTTGAACTCGTAGTTGACGTTCGTGTCGCGCTTGCCGCGCAGGTGCTTGAGGTCGCCGAACACCGCCGACGGCCGGAGTTCTTCGTGCACGTAGGAGGTTCCGGTGATGGCGTCGTCGACGTCGTGCACCGGGGCCAGCTCGTCGTACTCGACCTGGATCTCTTCGGCCGCCTGGCGAGCTTGCGCGACGCTGTGCGCGAGCACGGCCACGACGGGTTCGCCGACGTACCGGACCTTGCCCACGGCCAGGCACGGCTGGTCGGAGAACGCGGGGCCGGTCATCATCCGCTCGCCGAGCAGGGCGAACAGGTCCGCGCCGGTGACGACCGCGACGACGCCCTCGACCGCGAGGGCCCGGGACGTGTCGACCGAGACGATCTTCGCGTGCGGCCGGGTGCCGCGGTGGACGGCGACGTCGAGGCACGGCCGGACGGGTTCCTCGGCGGCGTACCGGAACTCGCCGCGGACCTTGGCGCGCCCGTCGGTGCGGGCCCACCGCTCACCGACGGCGGCGCCGGCCGAGGAACGGGATCCGTCGCTCATCGTCTCGCTCCTTCCAGGAGGCTCGCACGGCTTCTTCGACGGCCACCAGGCCGAGCCGCGTTTTGTAAGCGCTTCCCCCGCGCACGTCCGGGAGGGGGTCGATCAGCGGCCCGGCGACGTCCTTCGCCGTGGCCACGACGTCGTCGACGGCGGTGTCGCCGGCGAGCTCGAACTGGGTGAACACCGGCACGTGGGCCAGCGCGCCGAGCCCGAGCCGCACCTGGCGGCGGCCGCGGGAAGCGGGCACGACCAGCACGGCGGCGGACGCGGCGGGCCAGTCGTTGACCGCGAGGCTCGACAGCTTGGCGAAGTGCGCGCCGGCGTCTTCGGGCTGCCGCGGGATCTCGACGGCCGTGATGAGCTCGCCGGGTTCCAGGGCCGTCTGCTGGAAGTCGACGAAGAACTCGCGCGCGGGCACGGTCCGCTTCCCCCGCGACGACGTGAGCTCGACGCGCGCGTCGAGCACCATCAGCGCGGTCGGCGGGTCGAGCCGGTAGTCGCCGTGCGCGAGGTTGCCGCCGACGCTCGCGGTGTTGCGGACGCGGGGGTTCGCGACGCGGCCGTAGACCTCGGCGGCCAGCGGTGCGAGCTCCCGCACGAGCGGGCTGGTTTCCATCTGCCGCAACGTGACCAGCGGGCCGGCGCGCAGGCCGTCCTTGGTGCGGGTGATCTCGCCGAGGCCCGGGACGGCGGCGATGTCGACCAGGTCGGACGCGAAGAGGACGCCCTGCTTGAGCAGGATCTGGACGGCGGTGCCGCCGCCGTAGACCATCGCGTCCTCGCCCTCCGCCAGGAGCGAGCAGGCTTCGCCGAGCGTGTCCGGGTAGTGGTAGACGGGCATCAGCTCTTCTTCCCGAACAGGCGCGCGAGCAGGCGGCGCCACCACGAGACGGGCTTTTCCGCAGCGTCGGCCGGCGCGGCGGGGCCGTTCCGGCGTTCGAGGACGCTGCGGAGCCCGGGGTTGTCCGGCCCCGGCGGGCCGGCGGCGCAGATCTCGGAGAAGGCCGCGACGAACTCCTTCTCGACCTCCTGCGAACGGCGCCGCACGAGCGACTCGCCGAGCCGGCCGATCCGGCCCCAGATCGCGACGTCCAGGCTGTAGTCCACTTTGGACGAGTCCGGGCCGTCGGGCCGGACGCCCAGGCGCGCGTCGATCTTGATGGAGCTGCCGAGCTTGTGGTCCTCGCCCTTGAGCAGCGCCCGCACCAGCTCCGGCTCGGTCAGTTCGGTGATCTCCGCGGAGAACCCGGCGCTGAACCGGACGTGGGCGATCTCGTTGACGAGCCGGCCGCGGTAGTGCTCCGCGTCCGCCCGGTCGAGTTCGGTGCAGCCGGGGACGCTGACCCGCATCGAGTCCGGGTCGAGGAAGTGCGCGAACACGCGTTCGTGCCCGGCGGGAACGAGAAAGGAGGATCCGAGCTTCATATGACCACCAGAGAGGACTAGGTGTCTAATATAGAGGACACTAACACGGTCCTGGCGACACGCAAACCCGCTCGGCTACCGTGCGCGAAGGAAGAACGACGAGGGGCGAGGATGACGAGCGACGTACCAGCGGTGCTGAGCGCCGTGCGGCTCCTGGAGCGGATCGCCCGGGACTGGCCGGAACCGGTGGCCTCCGGGGTGCTGATCGAGGAGCTGGGTCTCAACCGCAGCACCTGCTACAACATCCTCGGCACGCTGCAGCGGGCCGGCTGGACCACCAGCCGCGACGGCTGGTCGCTCGGCCCGCGGCTGCTCGCGATGGCCCGCCTCTCCGAAGACTGGATGACGGAGATCGTCCAGCAGGAGCTCGACGCGCTCAACCAGCGGATCAACTTCGTCGTCTTCGCCGTGCAGCCGCACGGGAAGGGCGAGTACTCGGTGCTGGCCAAGGGCGACCGCGGCAAGGGCGTGCGGATCACCGTCGGCGTCGGCGACACGTTCCCCTTCTCGGCACCGGCCATCATGCGCGCGTTCCACGCCTGGTCCGCCCCGGCCGAGGTGGACCGGCTGGTCGAGCAGTTCGGCGTCGAGGAGTTCACCCCCGAGACGGTCGCGACCCCCGACGAGCTGCGCGAGATCCTGGACGACACCCGCGAGCGCGGGTACGCCGAGAGCATCCGGGAGTACGACCTCGGCCAGTCCGGCGTGGCGGCCCCGGTGTTCGACGCGCAGGGCCGCGTCTGCCTGGTCGTGTGCTCGCTGGCGTTCGCGTCGGAGCTCAACGAGTCCACTGTGGATCACTACGGTGGCCTGATCCGCGAATGCGGGTCTCGCATCACCGAACGCACCGGCGGTGCGGAGAAAATCGCGGAATAGTTCCGCATCAGCGGAATCTCCACGATCCGGGGCTCCGGATCGTGCCTTGACCTCACCCTGCGGCTCGCTTACGGTTCCGCATGCAGGACTCGATGTCCTAGATAGAGGACAAGACTTCCGGCCCACGGCGGCCCGGAAAGGAGATCCCGTGTCCGAGGTCGCACTCGCCCGGAAGCCCTGGGCCAAGACACTGAACCGCACGCAGTGGCGGTCGCTGCTCGCCGCGAACCTCGGCTGGCTCTTCGACGGCTTCGAGACCTACGCGCTCATCCTGACCGCGAGTCTCGTCCTGAAGACACTCGAGCCCGGCGCGCCGGCGACGCAGGTGGCGTTCCTGACCGGCGCCACGATCGCCGTCACGCTGCTCGGCTGGGGCTTCGGCGGAATCCTCGGCGGGGTGTTCGCCGACTACTTCGGCCGGCGGAAAGCGCTCCTGACCTCGATGGTGCTGTACGCCGCGTTCACCGGCCTCACCGCGGTTTCCTGGTCGTGGGCGTCGTTCCTCGTCCTGCGGTTCATCACCGGGTTCGCGCTCGGTTCGGAGTGGGGCACCGGCACGTCGCTGGTCGCCGAGACCTGGCCGGCCCACGCGCGCGCCAAGGCCGCCGGCCTCATGCAGTGCGGGCTCGGGCTGGGCTTCTTCCTCGCGTCGGCCTGCTGGTACTTCATCGCGCCGCTGGGGCCGGACTCCTGGCGGTACATGTTCCTGATCGGCGTGCTGCCGGCGGTGTTCGCGTTGTGGCTGCGCCGCAAGGTGCCCGAGTCCGACCAGTGGACCAGCGCCCACCGCCGCCGCCGGGAGCTGAAGCAGCGGGGCGGCGAGCTGACCGACCACGAAAAGTCGTTCACCCGCCTGACCCTGCGCCAGATCATGGTCGACCCCAAGCTGCGCAGGCTGACCATCCTCGGCTCGCTGATGTCCCTGGTCACCACCCTCGGCTGGTGGGGCATCTCGACGTGGGTCCCCGCCTACGTCGCCTCGCGCGCCGCCGCCGACGGGCATTCGGCGACGTCGTGGGCGAGCGGGGCCGGGATGATCTACAACGCCGGCGCGATCGCCGGGTACATCGCCTTCGGCTTCATCGCCGACCGCGTCGGCCGGAAACCCGCGGTGCTGCTGTACTTCGCCGCTTCTTTGATCCTCACGCCGGTGCTGTTCCTGTGGACGCACAGCCTCGGCCTGATCGTGGTCGTGCTCGTGGTCAACGGGTTCTTCACGCTCGGCCAGTACACGTGGATGCCGGTGTGGCTGCCCGAGTTCTACCCCACCCACCTGCGCGCCACCGGCGCGGCGTTCGTGTTCAACGCGGCGCGGTTCATCGCCTTCCTCGGCCCGCTCACCGCCGGCGCGATCATCTCGAAGCTCGGCGGGTACGGCGTCGCCGCCACCGCCGTCGGGTCGATCTACGTGCTGGGCCTGGTCGTCGCCCCGTTCTGCCCCGAGACCCGGGGCCAAAAACTGCCTGACTGATCCCCGCGAAAGGGAACCTCCTTGTCGACCCTGCAGACGCCCACCGGCAGCGGTGGGCTCACTCCCGTGCGCTCCTACACCGCTCGCATCCTGTTCTTCGCGTTCCTCGGCACGCTCTTCGACGGCGCGGAGCTCAACCTCGTCGGCTACCCGCTGTCCTACCTGGCGGAGAGCTTCCACGTCAGCACCATCCAGATCATCCAGGTCGCCACGCTGCAGGGGTTCGCCTCGATCGTGGGCGGGATCCTGTGCGGCTGGCTCGGCGACCTCTACGGCAGGCGCTGGACCTACACCGGGTCCGTGCTGGCGTTCGGCGTCGCCGCGCTGCTCGGCGGGCTCGCGCCGAACTACTTCCTGTTCCTGCTGACCCGGCTGCTCGCCGGCGTCGGGATGGGCGGGCTGTTCGGGCTGTCGTTCTCGATGTTCGCCGAGTGCTGGAAGACCCGCAAACGCGGCATGATGGGCGGCTCGATCCAGGCGATGTACTTCGTCGGCCAGATCCTGACCGAGGGCGTGG
Organism: Amycolatopsis sp. NPDC114504; assembly: GCF_055633595.1. NCBI lineage: Bacteria > Bacillati > Actinomycetota > Actinomycetes > Pseudonocardiales > Pseudonocardiaceae > Amycolatopsis > Amycolatopsis sp. NPDC114504. The sequence continues at coordinate 311,401 of NZ_JBVKDU010000003.1, forward strand.
TGTACGTCTGCCTCGTCGAGTTCGGCGAAGACCGCGGCTGGCGCACGGGGTACGTCCTGATCGGCGTCACGACGCTGGTGATCGGCATCGCCGCGGCCGTGCTGCTGCCGGAGTCCGAGCAGTGGCTGGAATACCAGCGCGAGCTGAAGGCGGGCCGGGTGCCGGAAAAGCTGCGGCGCACGAAGGTGCCGCTGCTGGACGTGTTCCGCGGTGGCTACGCGGCCGGCACGATCCTGTTCATGGCGCTGGCGACGGCGTTGTTCCTCACCACGAACTCGCTCATCTCGTACCTGTCGACGTTCCTCATCAAGGTGGAGAAGGTGCCGCTGGGCACGGCGAGCCTGATCGTCCTCTTGGGACTGGTCGTCACCGGGATCACCTACCCGCTGACCGGAATCCTTTCGGACGTCCTGAAACGCAAGTGGGCGATGTTCGCCTCGGCGCTGTTCGGCGTGCTCGGGTTCGCCTGGTTCCTCACCCTCGTGGTGAGCGGTGCGGCGAAGATCGGCACGGACTTCTGGGCGTCGCCGACGTTCTGGGCGCTGATGATGTGCGCCGGCGGCAGCGGCGGGTTCGGCGTGCTCGGCATCTGGATGGCCGAGTTCTTCCCGACGCGCGTGCGCTCGAGCGGCTCGAACCTCAGCTACTACGCCGGCCGCGGGTTCGGCGCCGGGCTGTTCCCGCTGGTCGCGTTGTCGCTCGCGGGCACGGTGCCGCTCGCGCTGGCACTCGGCATCGTCGGCCCGGTCGCCGCGGCGGTACTGGCGGTCGTGGCGCCGGACAAGACCGGCCGGCGCATCGAGGCGATCGAATGATCTCTCGCAAGATCGTCGTCGCGATCACCGGTGCCAGCGGCGCGGCTTACGGCGTCCGGATCCTGGAGCTGCTGGCGTACCGGCCGGACGTCGAGGTGCACCTGGTGCTGTCGAAGGCCGGCGCGGTGACCGTCCGGCACGAATGCGGGCTTTCCCCGGCAGAGCTGGGAAAGCTCGTGACGGTGCACCACCGGCCGGGCGAGATCAGCGCGTCCATCGCGTCGGGCTCGTTCCCGGTGGACGCGATGCTGGTGGCGCCGTGCTCGATCAAGACGTTGTCGGCGATCGCGTGGAGCTACACCGACGACCTGGTCAGCCGCGCGGCCGACGTGTGCCTGAAGGAAGGGCGCCCGCTGCTGCTGATGGTGCGTGAGACGCCGTTGCACCTCGGCCACCTCCGCGCGATGACGGCGGCGGCCGAGGCGGGCGCGATCATCGCCCCACCGGTCCCGGCGTTCTACCCGCACCCGAAGACGGTCGACGACCTGGTGGACCACACGGCCCGGCGCGCGCTGGCGCGGGTCGGGTTGCGCGAGCTGGCTCCCCCGGCGTGGCAAGGAGATCTCAACGGAGGCTCCGATCGGCGAACTCGACCGTGAAGCCGTCCGGGTCCCGCAGCTGCAGCTGCCGCTCGAACCCGCGGTCCCGTGGCGGGTCCGGCACCGGCACCCCGCGAGCGAGGAAGTCCGCGTACAGCTCGTCGAGGTCGTCGGCCAGCAGCTCGACCTGGACGAACTGCCGCAACCGCCCGGCTTCCCGCTCGACGACGTCGCCCAGTTCCAGCAGCCCGAGCGTACCGCTTTCCAGGCGCAGCAACACGAACCGCCCGTTGCGGACGTCGACGGTGAACCCGAGCGACTCGTAGAAGGGGACCGAACGGTCCAGACTGGTGACGGGCAGGCTCATCCCGGCAAAGGTGATCAAGGCGCACTCCTCCGGCTCAGTGCGCCAAAGGGAGTGCCGGGCGGGCGTTCCGACGCTGCACCCGCTCGCCCGTCAGCCTAGCCGAGTTCCGCCGCGACGAACCCGGCCGGACCTCGGTGACGCCGCCTCCGTGGTGGGAGCGGACCGGCCGGGCACGGGTCCCGGCGCTGCCGGCCGCCGCCGGCTCCGGGCAGAGCACCGACCTACCCCGGCGACCGGAGCACGCCGCGCGAAAACTCGAGAGAGCACTGCTGCTGCACCGACGATCCCGCAGCGTGGCCCCGCGGGTGCGCAAGGGTGGCTGGCTCCATACCGTCGCTCGCACTTTCGGCCTGGTTCCACCGCCGTGGTTCTTCACCCGTCGCTCCGCGGACGAGAAAGACGAGTAACACACCTCAGGGGAGCACAGCCGGCTGATCCGCACCGAGTTCCGCGAGCAGCGCCCGGATCGCCGGGCTCGCGTCGGCGCTGCGCCGCCACGCCGCGTGCACCTCGCGCTTCGGCTGCCGGCGCAGTGGGCGCGCGATCAGGTCCTCCCCCAGTGGTGGCCGGGCCAGGCGCGGGATCAGCGCGATCACCTCGCCGGACGCGACCAGGGACAGCTGCGTCGCGAAGTCGTCGACCAGGTGCCGGACGTCCGGCTCTTCCGGCGCGTCCGCGAACAGGCGGCGGAACCACTGGTGGCACACCGTTCCCGGCGGGCTCGTCACCCACGCGTGGCCGGTGAGGTCGGCGCGGCCGAGCGGTTCGGTGGCCGACGCGAGCGGGTGCGAGCGGCTCAGCACCACGTCGCCGACGTCGGTGTGCACGAGCCGCTGCGTCAACGACGGCGGGTGCGCGGCCGGCAGCCCGTCTGCGTCGTGGACGAGGGCGACGTCGGCCGTTCCGGCGTCGACGCCGCGCAGCGCCTCCTCGGGGTCCTGCTCGGTGATGTGGACGCGCAAGTCGGGACAGCGCAAGGACAATCCGCCCAGCAGCGGCGCGAGCAGGCCGCGGATGGCGGTCGAGAACGCCACCACCCGGAGCGTGCCGCGCGGGGCGCCCTCCGAGACCGATTGGGCCGCTTCGGCACACCGCTCCAGCGCCTGGAACACCTCCGGCGCCGAGTCCACGATCGCCTGCCCGGCCGGCGTCAGCACCACCCCGCGCCCGGCCGGCGCGAGGATCGGCACCCCGACCTGGTGCTCCAGCCGCTTGATCTGCTGCGACACCGCGGACGCCGTGAACCCCAGCTCTTCGGCCGCGCGCGCCAGCGTCCCGAGCGCCGCCACCGACCGCAACGCCCGCAGCGCACCGACCTCAATCATGAAGCAAGATTACGCAGTATCGGCAAAAAAGCATCGCTGGACCGCACCAGTCACGCCGGGCAAGGTCGAACCATGACCGACTTCGGCGCCAACCTCGTCGCGATGGTGACCCCCATGCGGCCCGGCGGGGCACTCAGCGAACCCGGCCTCGCGAGCCTCGTCGACCACCTGCTGGCCACCGGCTGCGACGGCCTCGTCGTCGGCGGGACCACCGGCGAGTCCCCCACCTTGACCGAACCCGAAGCCGCCGGGCTCGTCCGGAGCGTCGTGGCCCGGGCCGGGCACCGCGCCCGCGTGATCGCCGGCATCGGCACCTATGACACGGCCGCGAGCGTCCGCCGGGCCCGCGAAGCCGAGGCGGCCGGCGCGGACGGGCTACTGCTCGTCTGCCCCTACTACTCCCGGCCGACGCAGGCCGGGGTGATCGCCCACTGCCTGGCGGTGGCCGACGCGACCGAGCTGCCGGTGATGCTCTACGACGTCCCGGCGCGGGCCGGCATCGCGATGACGCCGTCGACTTTGATCGAGCTGGCCGCCCACCCGCGGATCCGGGCGGTCAAGGACGCCAAGGGCGACCTGTTCGAGGCGATGACGGTCATGACCCGCACGTCGCTGGCGTACTACTGCGGCATCGACGAGCTGAACCTGCCGTACCTGGCGTGCGGCGCGGCGGGCGTGGTCAGCGTGGTGGCCAACGTCGCGGCCGACCGCACCGCGGCCCTCATCGAGGCCGTCCGCCGCGGCGACCTGGAGACGGCCCGGTCGCTCAACGACGCACTGCTTCCATTGGTGGACACCATCATGCGCGCCGGCCCCGGGGTGGCGGCGGCGAAGGCCGCGCTGGCCGACCTGGGTGTCATCCCGCACGCGACGGTCCGGCTGCCGCTGATCGAGGTCAGCTCGACGGCAGCCGGTACACCGATACGTGCGACGGCGATCGCGTCGTGAACTCGCCGCCGGTCCAGTCCTCGTGGCGGGACTCCAGCTCGAACCCCGCCAGCCGGCCCATGAGGTCCAGCTCGGCCGGCCAGATGTAGCGCTGCGGGCACCGGCCGAGCCGCGCCTCCCGCCCCTCGCCGAACTTGAAGTGGTGCGAGACCAGGTGCTGGCGCACGGTGTCGTAGGTGTCCACGCCGAGGTACCCGGACTCCGCGGTGAAGACCACCGCGTCCTGCCCCGGCGGAAGCCGGCGCAGCTCGGGGACGCCGAGCTCGATCACGAACCGGCCGCCGGGATCCAGGTGCCGGGCCGCGTTGCGGAAGCACTCGACCTGCTCGTCCTGGGTCAGCAGGTTCCCGATCGTGTTGAAGACCAGGTAGACCAGCGAAAACCGGCCCGGCGCCGTGGCCGTCGCCATGTCGCCGGCGACCACCGGGATCTCGGCCTTCGCCCGCAGCCGGTCGAGCATCGGCTCGGACAGTTCGATGCCCGTGACGGACACGCCCCGCGCGGCCAGCGGGACGGCGATCCGTCCGGTGCCGATGGCGAACTCCAGCACGCGCCCACCCTCGGCCAGCGCGGCGAGGCGGTCCACGGTGGGGTCCACGACCTCGGGCGCGAACATGCCGCGACCGGGGGTGTCGTAGCGTTCGGCGGTTTCGACGTCCCAAATGTCTTCCTGGCGCACGTCGTCAACCCTTGACCCACCCCTGAGATGTGTCCAACCAATAAACTTGCCCGATTCCGGGCAAGAATTTGGGGTTCACCCGATCGATGAGGCATGCTGTCCGGCGTGGAGGACACGGACATCGTCGAGCGCGTCGCCGCGTCGACCGGCTTGCCGCCGGGCGTCGCCGCCCGCGTCGTCGACGACGTCCTCGCCTTCTACCGGACCCCCACCGAGCAGTACGTCCGCCGCAGGCACGCCGAGCTGCAGGCCGAGGGCCGGAAGAACCCCGAGATCTTCCCGCTGATCGCCGCCGAGCTCCGGGGCAGGCTCGTCGCCGCCCCCGACCTGTCCGAGCGCCAGCTGCGCCGCATCGTCTACGGCTGAGACCCAGCCCCCCTTGGAAGAAGAGGTTCGCCATGTGCGGGATCGTCGGCTACATCGGCGGCCAGAACGCCGCCCCCATCCTCCTCGAAGGCCTCACCCGGCTCGAGTACCGCGGCTACGACTCCGCGGGCATCGCCGTCCTCGGCCCGAAGGACACCGCGCAGGTCCACCGCGTCGTCGGCCGGGTCCGCAACCTCACCGCCGCGCTGCCCAAGCGCCTCACCGGGAAGGTCGGCATCGGCCACACGCGGTGGGCCACGCACGGGCCCGCGTCGGAGGACAACGCGCACCCGCACACGTCCGAAGACGGCCGCGTCTGCGTCGTCCACAACGGCATCATCGACAACGCCGACGCCCTGCGCGCCCAGCTCGCGGACGCCGGCGTGAAGCTGACGTCCGAGACCGACACCGAGGTCCTCGCCCACCTGATCGCGCGGTCGGGCGCCGACACCCTCGAAGACGCCGTCGTCGAGGCGGTCTCGCGGATCACCGGCACGTACGCGATCGCTGTCACCGACTCCGCGCACCCGGACCGCCTCGTCATCGCGCGCAACGGCTCGCCGCTGATCATCGGCGTCGGCGAGCGCGAGATGTTCGTCGCGAGCGACCTCGCCGCGCTGGTCCGGCACACCTCGCAGGTCGCGCACCTCGACGACGGCGAGTTCGCGACGGTCTTCGCGACCGGCTACCGGACCTTCACCGTCGACGAGAGCGACACCACCAAGCCCGCCACCGAGATCGACATCGCCGCCGAAGACCTCGATCTCGGCGGGTTCCCGCACTACATGGCCAAGGAGATCCAGGAGCAGCCCGAGTCGGTGGAGCGGATGATCCGCGGCCGCCTGGACCACCGGTTCGGCGTCGCCCGCCTCGACGGGCTCAACCTGACTCCGCGTGAGCTGCGCGGGTTCAGCCGCGTGAAGATCCTCGGCTGCGGCTCGGCGTACTACGTCGGCCAGATCGGCGCGACGATGATCGAGGAGCTGGCCCGGATCCCGGCCGACGCCGAAGCCGCGTCGGAGTTCCGCTACCGCAACCCGATCATCGAAGCCGACACGCTCTACATCGCGGTCAGCCAGTCCGGCGAGACGATCGACACCGCCTTCGCCGTCGAGGAGATCAAGCGCAAGGGCGGCCGGGTCACCGGCCTGGTCAACGTCGTCGGCTCGACCATCGCCCGCGCCTGCGACGGCGGCGTCTACCTGCACGCCGGCCCGGAGATCGCGGTCGCCTCGACCAAGGCGCTGACGAACATGGCCGTCGGGTTCGCGCTGATCGCGCTGTCGCTCGGCCGCGTGCGCGACCTGTCCAATGCGGACGGTCAGCGGATCATCGACGCGATCCGCGCGCTGCCGGACCAGATCCGCGCGGTCCTGGCGCAGGAAGCGGAGATCGCCGAGCACGCCAAGACCGCGGCGGCCGCGAACAGCCTGTTCTTCATCGGCCGCGTCCGCGGGTTCCCGGTGGCCCGCGAGGGCGCGCAGAAGTTCAAGGAGATCTCCTACCGCCACGCCGAGGCGTACCAGACGTCCGAGCTGAAGCACGGCCCGCTCGCCCTGATCGACGAGTCGCTCCCGACGGTCGCGATCGTGCCCGCCGACGAGCTGGCCGACCGCAACCTGGCCGCGATGCAGCAGATCCGCGCCCGCGGCGGAGCGGTACTGGCGGTGACGCACGAGGACGTCGACTTCGGCGAGCTGGACGTGCCGAAGATCGTCGTGCCCCGGACCGAGCCGGAGCTCGACCCGATCCTGCTGACGATCCCGCTGCAGCTGCTCGCCTACCACGCGGCGCTGACGCTCGGCTACGACATCGACAAGCCGCGCAACCTCGCCAAGTCCGTCACGGTGGAGTGAGGCTCAGCCACATGGTCCGCAGCCCGACGTCTCCGCGCGCCGGGTGGCGGAACGCTCCCGGGGCGACGCCGAGGGTCGTGAAGCCCAGGCTTTCGTAGAGGCGGATCGCGGCGGTGTTGGTGTCGACGACGGCGTTGAACTGGACCGCCGCGAACCCACCCGGGCAGGTGCGGGCACCAGCCACACCAACACCCGCCGCGCCTCCGCTTCGCTCATGCTCCGGTCGTAGGGGAACGTCTCCTGCTCGGCGCTCACGGCGTGGACGAGCGGCCAGATCGCCGGCCAGTCGGCGGCGCGGGCGGCGCGGATCGTGAGGGGCACTCCGCCACTGTGGCGGGATGCCGGCCGTCCCGCCACAGTGATTTACGCCGGCACGGCGGCGCCGGCGATGGCCTGCCGGTGAACCCGGGCCTGCTTGGGCATGTTCCAGCCCAGCACTCCGATCACACGGCCGTCCGCGCGGTACTCGGCCACGAACCGGCCCGACGCGGTGCTTCCCTCCACAATGGACACCTCGGCGTCCGCGGACAGCGTTCCGTACACGTGGATGCGCGCGTCGAACTGGTTGGTCCAGAAGTACGGCACCGGCGTGTACGGGCGGTCGTCGCCGAGGATGTTCGCCGCGACGGCGACCGCCTGCTCGGTCGCGTTGGTCCGGTTCTCCAGGCGCAGCAGCACGTCGAGGCCTTCGTGGTGCCAGCGCGCGACGTCGCCCGCCGCGTAGATCCCGTCCGCCGCGCGGCAGCGGGAATCGCAGACGACGCCGTTGTCGCACAGCACCCCGCTGCCCGCCAGCCACTCCGTCGCCGGGGCCGCGCCGAACGCCACCACGACGATCTCGGCGGGCAGCTCTTCACCCGTCGCCACACGAACGCCGGTGACCCGCCCGTCCCGTGAGGACAGTCCGGTGACCGCCGCGCCGAGTCGCAAGTGGACACCGCGGTCGGCGTGCAGGGACGCGAGCATGCCGGCCACCAGCGGCCCGAACTGGTACGCCAGCGGCGCGGGTTGCGGCCCGGCCAGCGTCACCGGGACACCGAGGCCGCACACGGTCGCCGCGATCTCCGCGCCGAGGACGCCGTCCCCGACGACCACCACGCGCTTGTCCGGCGTCAGCTCCGCCCGCAGGGCCAGCGCGTCGTCGAGGGTGCGCAGGACGTGGACGCCCGCGAGACCGTCCTGGCCCGGCAGGGTGCGCGGCCGCAGGCCGGTGGCGAGCACGACCGCGTCCGCGGTCAGGGTGCGTCCGCTCTGGGTGTGCACGGAGAGCGCGCGGGCGTCGAGCCGCACCGCCGGGTCGCCGAGCACGAACTCGGCGTCCAATGCGGACAGTACGTCCGGCGTGCGCAGGCTCGCCTGCCCGGGTGCCCAGCTCCCGGCGAGGACCTGTTTGGACAGGGGCGGCCGGTCGTACGGCAGGTGCGGCTCGGCGCCGAGCACGGTCACGCGCTCCTCGTAGCCCCTGCGCCGCAACGCTTCCACCGTGGCGAGCCCGGCGGCCGAGGCTCCGACGACGAGGACCGTCACGCGTCCTCGCTCACGGAGATCGCGACCCCGGGGCACACGCTCGCCGCCTCCCGGACGATCGCGTGGTGCGCTTCGCCGGGAGTCTCGTCGAGCAGGATCACGATGCCGTCGTCGTCGCGCTGGTCGAACACGTCCGGCGCGAGCATCACGCAGGTGCCGGCGCCGCAGCACTTGCCTTCGTCCACAGTGACCTTCATGGTCGTTCCTCTCCTTCGCGGGGGTGCGTCACGGGTGCGAGCCAGAGCCCGACCAGAGCGTCGGTCAGGCCGGTGGCGGCTTCGCGCCAGCTGGCTCTCGGGGTGTCGCCGCCTTCGGCCACCGCGCGTTCGCGCTCGGCCATCGTGTGGATCAGCAGCTGGCGGGTCATGGCGTTGCGTTCGGCGCGGACGTCGGCGGGCAGCTCGGGCAGGCACCGGCTCAGCCCCTCGACGGTCCGCGCCAGCGACGGCGACGACAGCGTCTCGACGGCGACGGCCGAGCGCAGCGACGGTTCGGTCATCACCTGCGCGGTGAACCGGGCGAACCAGCTCGGCCGGCCCGCCGCGGCCAGGTACTCGGTGGACGGGTGCACCAGGCACCGGACCCAGTCCCGCAGGTCCGCGCCCTCGCCGACGCCGGCCAGCATGCGTCCGCGCAGGTCTTCGACCGCCGCGGAGTGCCGCCGGGCGATGGCGCGGACGAGGTCGGTCCGGGTGCCGAAGTGGTAGCCGACGGCGGTGTTGTTGCCCTGCCCGGCGGCCTCGCTGATCTGCCGGTTGGACACGGCGAGCACGCCGTGTTCGGCGTAGAGCCGTTCGGCCGCGGTCAGGATCGCCTCCCGCGTCGCGTGCGCCCGAGCAGGAGCCGTCACCACCGGACGGGCAGTTCCCGCAGTCCGCCGACGGCGAGCCCTTCGACGCGGCGCAGTTCGTCCGCCGGGACGGCGAGCTCGAGCGAGGGCAGCTTGCGCAGCAGGACTTCCAGCACGACCTGCAGTTCGGTGCGGGCCAGCGGCTGCCCGAGGCACGCGTGCGCGCCGGCACCGAAGGACAGGTGCGGGTTCGGGCTGCGGCCCAGGTCCATTTCGGACGCGTTCTCGAACGCGCTGTCGTCGCGGTTGGCCGCGGCCATGCTGCACATCGCGGTGGTCCCGCCGGGCAGCACGGTCCCGCCGACCTCGAACTCGTCGGTGAAGTAGCGCATCATGCCGACGCCCGCGTTGGCGTCCAGGCGCAGCGACTCCTCGACGGCGGTGCGCACCAGCGCCGGGTCGGCCAGCAGCCGCTCCCACCGGCTCCGGTCGGCGAGCAGCATCGCGACCATCTTGGCGATCATGTTCGCGGTGGTCTCGTGGCCGGCGATCAGCAGGCCGATGCCGGTGGCGATGAGCATGGCGTCGGACCAGCCCTCGGGCAGCAGCGCGCTGAGGATGTCTTCGCCGGGTTCCGCGCGCTTGGCGGCGATGAGCCCGCCCATGTACCGGCCGAAGTCCTGCTGCGCGGCGTCGAATTCGGCCTGCGTGTAGCGGGTCATGCTGAGCATGACGTCCGACCAGTGCGCGAACCGGTCGCGGTCGGAGTCCGGCACGCCGAGCATGTCGCAGATGACCCAGACGGGCAGCGGGAAGGCGACCCCGGCCTTGAGGTCCCCGGGCGCGCCCTCGGCGACGAGGTCGTCGATGAGCTGCTCGGCCATCGCGGCCATACCCGGCCGCAGGGCGTTCATCCGCTTGGCGGTGAACCACTTGCCGATCGTGCGGCGCCAGGTGAGGTGGGCCTCGCCGTGCTGCGGGAGGACGGTCGCCATCTCGCTGTTGAAGACCCCGCCGGACTCGGTGTCGGCGACCCGCGCGGCGTTGTCGGCGGGTGTGGGCCGCGTCCACCGCGGATCGGAGAGGACGTTCTTGACGTCGGCGTAGCGCGTGATCAGGGCGGCTTCGTCCCCACTGGCCAGCTGGACGTGCGCGACCGGGCACTTCGCCCGGAGCTCGGCCCACTCGGCGGGCGGCTCCAGCGCGGTGTCGGACCGGAACGGGAAGCTCGGCAGCTCGGTGTGACTTCGCGTCATGACGGACTCCTCGTTGGTGAATGTCCCCTGCCACCGAGCATGGCGAGGATCGAGGATTACGTCAAGCGCTTGACTTAATTTGGCCCACCGAGAGGCACAGCCGGGCGCCGGCGGGGACTACTCGCGCTCGACCTTGCGGAGCCCGCCCTCGGGCGTCCACCACTCGACGACCAGCAGCGTCGCGGCCTCGTTCAGGTGGGTGTGCACCACCTCGGTGACGTCGACGCGGAAGCCGTCGCCCGCCTCCACGGCCCGGCCGGCGATCTTCGCCTCCCCCGGCCAGTCGGCCTCGGCGCCGTCGACCGGGTCGACCGTCGCGCTGTGCAGCGCCAGCCGCGGGTCGCGCTTCAGGTCCGCGCCCTTGCGCGCCCGGGGCATCGAGCCGAACGTCAGCTCGCCGTCCGCGAACTTCGTCTCGATGCCGGAGATCCGCGGCGAGCCGTCGGCCCGCAGGGTCGCCATCGTCTTGTGCTTGTGCGCGTCGAACAGCCCCTGCACGCGCTGGGCGAACTCCGGTTCCGCCGCCTCGAACTCACGCCACGCCGTCATGCGGTCATGATGGCAGCCACCGCGCGTGCACACCCAGCGGTTTGCGGAACACCAGGCCCGACGCCGCGGCCGGCTCCGCCAGCTCGATCCCGGGCAACCGGTCGAGCACGGTCTCCACGGCGGTCCGCGTCTCCAGCCGGGCGAGGTCGACGCCGAGGCAGAAGTGCGGGCCGTGCGCGAACGCCAGCTGTTTGCGCAGGTCCGGGCGGTGCACGTCGAAGACGTCCGGGTCCGGGAACACCGCGGGGTCCCGGTTGGCGGCGGTGAGCGAGACCGTCACGAGGTCGCCGCGTGCGATCGACGCACCCGCGAGCGAGACGTCGCGGGTCGCGTACCGGTCGACGATCGCCGCCGCGGGTTCGAGCCGCAGCGACTCCTCGATCGCGGCGGGGACGAGCGCGCGGTCCGCCCGCACCAGCTCCAGCCGCGCCGGATCCCGCAGCAGGTGCAGCAGGAGGTTGGCGATCATGCCCTCGGTGGTCTCGATGCCCCCGAACATCAGCACCGCCGCGTTCGACACCACCTCCGGCAGGTCCAGCACCGAAGCCGCCTCGGTCACCAGCGAGCGCCGGCCGACCGCGCCCTCGATGTGGGCACGCAGCTCCCCGAACGCTTCCGCACCACGGGAACCCGTCGGCCGGCCGGCCGAAATGTCGTCCACTGTGGACACGATCGCGTCGTACCAGGCCAGCACCCGCGCCGTGTCGGTGTCGGCCAGGCCCAGCGCGTCGGCGACCACCGCGACGGACAGCGGGCCGGCCAGCGCCCGGCGCAGCTCCGCCCGCCCGGCCGCGGCGAACCCGCCGACCAGCCGGTCGCATTCGGCGCGCACGAACCCGCCGAACCGGTCCTCGATCTCCCGGGGCCGGAAGTGCCGGGCGAACGGCGTCCGGTGCCGGGTGTGCCCGGCGGCGTCCAGGGAGAGCATCGACGGGCCGACGACCCGGGCCGTCGAGAAGCGGGGGTCGTCCACGGTGAAACCGTCCGCGTCGCGCATGACCCGCAGGGCGAGGTCGTGCCGCGTGACCAGCCAGCCGTTCAGCTCCGGCAGCCAGGCCACCGGCTCGGTCGCGCGGAGCCGGGCCAGCAGGGCGTACGGGTCGGTCGTGAGCTGCTCGATCACGCCCGCAGGCCCTCGATCAGGAGCCCGACCAGCCGGCGCGCGTCGTAGTCCGGGTTGTTCTCGGCGCCGACGCAGAGGTTGCCCACACCGCGCATCAGCTCCAGCGGGCGCACCCGGGACGTCAGCCCGGCCGCTTCCAGCAGGTGCGCGCACACCGGGACCAGGCGGTCGATGAAGTACGCGTGCAGGGTGTCGAAGCCGTCGCCCTGCAGGACACCCGCCAGCCCGTGCTTGGTCACCAGGAAGTCGACGAACAGGTCGATCCACTGCGCCAGCGCGGCGTGCGGCGTCTCGGCCGTCTCGAGCAGCACGGGCCCGGCCGCGGCGCACTCCTCCACCTGGTGCCGGTAGACGGCGACGATCAGGTCCGCCCGCGTCGGGAAGTGCCGGTAGATCGTGCCCATGCCGACGCCGGCCTTGGCCGCGATGTCCCGCACCGGCGCGTCGACCCCGGACGCGACGAAGACCGCCGCCGCCGCGTCGAGCAGCGTCCGCTCGTTGCGCCGCGCGTCGGCACGCTTCGGTTTGGCCACGAAACCTCCAGGGTTGCTAAACGGAACAACGCTCCGTATCGTTAGCGGAGCAACGTTCCGCTTGCCATCTTGTCACGGAGGACCGCGAAATGCAGTACCGCACCCTGGGTCGCACCGGCGTCCAGGTCAGTTCCCTCGCACTCGGCGCCATGAACTTCGGCGCGATCGGGCGCACCACCCAGGACGAGGCCACCGCCATCGTCGACGCCGCGCTCGACGGCGGGATCAACGTCATCGACACCGCCGACATGTACGGCCAGGGCGAGTCCGAGGTCATGGTCGGCCACGCCATCCGCGACCGCCGCGACGACATCGTGCTGGCCACCAAGGCGTTCATGCCCATGGGCGAGGAGCGCAACCACCAGGGCAGCTCGCGCCGCTGGCTGGTCACCGCGCTCGAGGACAGCCTGCGCCGGCTCGGCGTCGACCACGTCGACCTCTACCAGGTCCACCGGTGGGACCCGCGCACCAGCGACGAGGAAACGCTTTCCACGCTGACCGACCTGCAGCGCGCGGGCAAGATCCGGTACTTCGGCTCCTCGACGTTCCCGGCCTACCGGATCGTCCAGGCGCAGTGGGCCGCGCGCGAGCAGCGCCTCGGCCGGTACGTCACCGAGCAGCCCAGCTACTCGATCCTGCAGCGCGGCATCGAGGCCCACGTGCTCCCGGTGACGCAGGAGTACGGCCTCGGCGTCCTGGCCTGGAGCCCGCTGGCGTCCGGCTGGCTGTCGGGCGCGGTCCGCGCCGGGCAGGAGATCGCCACCAACCGCGCGACCGTCCTGCCGCAGCGCTTCGACCTCGCCGACCCCGCCAACCAGGCCCGCCTCGACGCCGTCGAGAAGCTGGCCAAGGTGGCCGACCGGGCCGGGCTGACGCTGATCCAGCTCGCCCTCGGCTTCGTGACCGCGCACCCGGCCGTGACCAGCGCGCTCATCGGCCCCCGCACGCTCGGCCACCTGGAGTCGCAGCTCGAAGCGGCCGACACCGTGCTGCCCGCCGACGTGCTCGACGAAATCGACACGATCGTCGCCCCCGGCGTCGACCTGGCCGCCCACGAGAAGTTCGACACCCCGCCCGCGCTGCTCGACCCGTCCCTCCGGAGGCGCTGATGACACCCCGTTTCGGCATCCTGACCGCACCGATGAACGTCGGCTACGACGAGGTCCTGCGCGTCTGGCGCGAGGCCGACACCGTTCCCGAGATCGAGCACGCCTGGCTGTTCGACCACCTCATGCCGATCGGCGGCGACCCGGACGGCCCGATCCTCGAAGGCTGGACGCTGCTTTCGGCGCTGGCCGCGCAGACCGAGCGGATGCGCCTCGGCCTGCTCGTCACCAGCAACCGCTTCCGGCCGCCGGCGGTGCTGGCGAAGATCGCGACCACAGTGGACATCGTGTCCGGCGGACGCCTCGACTTCGGCATCGGCGCCGGGTCGCGCCCGAGCCATCCGCTGGCCCGGCGCGAATACGACGGCCACGGCCTGCCGTACCACACCCAGGACGACGCCGTCGCCGCGCTGGCCGAAGCCCTGACCGTCATCCGTCGCTTGTGGACGGACGACGCGCCGTTCGACTTCGACGGCGAGCACGTCCGGCTGAAGGGCGCGTTCGGCAACCCCAAGCCGGTGCAGCGGCCGCACCCGCCGATCATGATCGGCGGCCGCGCGAGCGCCACGCTGCGGGTCGTCGCCGAGCACGCCGACCTGTGGAACATCCCCGGCGGCGGCGACATCGAGGACCTGGCCGGCCGCAGCAGGCTGCTCGACCGCTACTGCGCCGAGATCGGTCGCGACCCCGGGGAGATCACCCGCTCGATCTTCCTGCCGGTGGACTACGACAAACCCGCCTCCACGAAGGAAAAGATCGAGGAAGCCGTCGACGCCGGCTTCGGGCACATCGTCCTCGGCCTGGCGAACCCGTACCCCGACGGCATCGCGCACTGGGTCGCCGACGAGCTGATCCGCTGAGCTACTTGTCGACTCCTTCGTAGGTGCCCTGGGTGAACCGGCGCGAGAACACGAAGTACACGATCGCCACCGGCAGCGTCATCAGCAGCGCCGCGGCGAGCTTCAGCGGGAACTGGTTGCCCTGGCCCAGTTCGCCGGAGACCAGGCTCGCCACGCCGGAGGTCAGGGTGTTCAGCGCCGGGTCCTGCCGCGACACGATGTAGTGCGGCAGCTCGTTCCACGATCCCTGGAACGACAGGATGGTCACGGTGATCAGCGCGGGTTTCGACATCGGCAGCACCACCGACCAGAACGTCCGGAAAGGACTCGCGCCGTCGATCCGCGCGGCCTCCTCGACGCTGACCGGCACGGTGTCGAAGAACTGCTTCATGATGAACACCCCGGTGCCGTCGACCAGCAGCGGGATGATCATGCCCGAGTAGCTGTCGTACATGCCGAGCTGGTTGAGCACCAGGAACTTCGGGATCAGCAGCACCACGCTCGGCACCGCGATGACCGCCAGGACGGCCCCGAAGATCGCCCGCCGGCCGCGGAAGCGCAGGCGGGACAAGGCATACCCGGCCAGCGAGTTGAACACGACCCGGCCGACGGTGATCGTCACCGAGACGAACACCGAGTTCGCCGCCCAGCGCGGGAAGTTCTGCTCGGCGAGCGTCTTGAAGACACTCGCGGACCACTCCCGCGGCCAGGGCAGCAGCGGGTGCGCGGTGGCGTCGGCGTCGGTCTTGAACGCCGTCGCGAGCTGGATGAGGAAGGGGTAGATGTACAGCGCCGCGACCAGCAGCAGCACCGCGTACCCGAGCCGGCGCTTCACCGGCGTTCCCGCAGGACCCAGCGCTGCACCAGCGTGAAGGCCACGATCACGACGAACAGGAGGAACGCGATCGCCGCGCCCTGGCCCCACTGGTGGCCGATGAACGACGACGAGTACGACAGGTAGGCGGGCGTCAGCGTGGTGTTGGCCGGGTTGCCGCGGCTGAGCACGTACACCTGGTCGAAGACCTGCCAGGTGCCGATCAGCCCGAGCGTCAGCACGAGGAACAGCGTCGGGCGCAGCTGCGGCAGGGTGACGCGCCAGAAGCTCTGCCACGACGTCGCGCCGTCGATCAGCGCGGCCTCGTCCACCGACGGCGGCAGGTTCTGCAGCGCCGCGTAGAACATCAGCATGAAACCGCCGGTGGACGTCCAGACGACGAGCACGATGATCGAGCACATCGCGACGCTCGGGCCGGACAGCCAGTCCCACCAGGACAGCCCGAGGAAGCTGTGCCCGGTCAGCGTGCCCGGCGGGCTCGCGGGATCACCGAGGGCGAGGTGGAAGATGCCGCGCGGGTCGGCGAACCAGCTGGGACCGTCCACTCCGAACAGTTTCAGCGCGGCGTTCACCGTGCCGGTGCTGGAGAACAGGAAGAGGAACACCACGGAGATCGCGACCGAGCTCGTCACGGTCGGGAAGTAGAAGGCGGTCCGGAAGAACTGGCGCCCCTTCAGCTTCTTGCGGTGGAGCAGCAGCGCGAGGAACAACGCCAGCGCCGTCTGCAGCGGCACGACGAACAGCACGAAGTAGCCGTTGTTGCGGACGCTGGTGGCGAAGTTCTGGCGCGTCAGCCCGGGTTCCGCGAGCAGCGCGGCGTAGTTGTCGCCGCCGACGAAGTTCACGCGGGAGGAGAACGGGCTGCCGTTGCCGGTCCAGTCGCTGACGCTCACCCAGAGCGCCATCAGGATCGGCAGCACCATGAACAGGCCGAGCACGATCAGCGTCGGGGCGAGGAACAGCCAGCCGGCCCGGCCCTCGCGCCGGAGGGGGCGGCGGCCCCGGGTGCCGCGCGGGGGTGCGGTACCCGGGACCACCGGCGTGGTGAGCAGCGTGCCCATGACGTCACTGCCCCAGCGCGGCCGCGGTGTTCTGCTGCAGCTGCTGCAGGATCCGCTTCGGGTCGGCGCCCGGCAGCTGCTGCAGCTGGGCGTCGAAGTCGGTCAGCACGGGGTCCATCTTGCTCAGGGTGACGGGCCCGTGCGCGTGGTCGGCGCCGGCGACGAACGCCGCCTGCGCGGGGAACTTCTGCTCGTACTGCGCCCGCACGGACTGCCGCGACGGGATCACGCCGAAGGCCTCGGCGAACGCGAGCTGCTGCTGCGGCTGCATGAAGGAGTCGACGAGCTGCTTGGCCTGGTCCTGGAACTTGCTCTTGGCCGCGATGCCCCAGCACTGCGTGAACGACAGCGTCCCGGGCCCGGCCGGCCCGGCGGGCAGCGCGACGACGCGGTACTTGACGTCCGGGTAGTCCTTCTTCATCCCGCCGGCCATCCAGTTGCCGTCGATGCTCATCGACGCCTTGTGCTGGCCGAAGGCCTCGCCGGAGTCACCCGCGCCGATCTGCTTCGGGTACTTGGCCACCCCGGAGGACAGGAGGTCTCGCACGTAGGTCAGGGCCTGGAGGTTCTGCGGGGTGTCCGCGGTCGCCTTCTTCTGGTCGGCGTCGACCGACCAGCCGCCGGCCTGGACGAGGAAGGAGCCGATGCGGTCGCGGGTGTCGTTGAAGACGAGGCCGGTCCGGCCGCCGGTGGTCAGCTTCTGCGCGACGGTCTTCAGCTGGTCCCAGGTCCGGGGGAAGTCGGCGTCGGTGAGCCCGGCCGCGGTCCAGTCGTCGGTGTTGATCGCCAAGGCCAGCGTCGAAAAGTCCTTGGGGGCGCAGTAGAGCTTGCCGTCCTTGGTGAACGTCGTCCTCAGGGTGGGATAGATGTCCTCCTTGTAGGACAGCGCGTCCCCGTACGGGAGCATCTCGGCGGCGTAGCCCTCGAACTTGGTCGCGTCCACGGCGAAGACGTCCGGCGGGCTGCCCGCGGCGAAGCCCTGGCTGAGCTGCTGCGCCAGGTCGTTGGCGGAGACGACTTCGGCCTTGGAGCCGTCTTTGCCCCAGGCCGCGGCGGCATCCTGCATGGCTTTGAGCTCGGCACCGCCGCTCGCGGCGATCATCACCTTGAGCGTGGCGGGCCCGGCCTGCTGGGTGGCGGGCTTCGACGAGTCGTCGAAGCCACTGCCGCAGGCGGAAAGCGGGAGCAGCAGACCGGCCGCCGCGAAGGCGGCCACAGTTCGGCGGGGAAGCATCGATCCTCCTTGATCGCGCGGGGACTCACGTGGTGCGCAGCACCAGGTGCGGGGTGAAGAGGGTGGTCACGGGTTCGGTTTGCCCGCGCAGGATGGCCCGCAGCTGCCGCACGCATTCGGCGGCGACATCGGCGATGGGCTGCGCGACGCTGCTCAAGCCGAGGACGGAAGCGGTGGGGGTGTCATCGAAGCCGATGACGGCGGCATCGGCACCGGGCCGGATACCGCGGTCGCGCAGTTCGGCGGTGACCCCGAGAGCGAGGGAGTCACTGGCACAGACGAACGCGGTCGGCGCACCGGTGCCGGCCCAGTGCGCCGGGTGGCCCTCGCCGCCGGGCAGGCTCGCCGAGCGGCCGCTCATACCGCCCGCGATCAGCCCGCTGGTGCCGGATCGGCCGGCCTCGCTGCGACCGGGCCGGTTCGCCGAGCGGCCGCCCGCCGTTCCGGCACCGCGGGGCAAGCTCGCCGAACGACCGCTGCCCGCCTCCCCGGCGCTGCTGGGCAGGTCTGCCGAGCGGCCGCTCCTGCCGCCCGCCGCCCCGGCACCGCGAGGCAAACTCGCCGAACGACCGCCGTCCGCCTCCCCGGCGCTGCTGGGCAGATCTGCCGAGCGGCCGCTCACACCACCGGCCGCCCCGGCACCGCGGGGCGAGCTCGCCGAGCGACCGCCCCCTTCGCCGCCGGCCGGCCCGCTCGCGTCCAACAGCCGGGCGGCAGCCGAGCGACCACCCTCCACCCCGTCGAACACCGCGGCCTGCGGGCCTTCGCCCAGTCCGGCCGCCGCGAGGCCCGCCGCCCAGCCCGCGCGGCGGTCGTCGCCGCTTCCCGACCCCTCCGGCCAGCCGACGAACGCGATCCGGCGGTGGCCCTGGCGCACCAGGTGGTCCGTGGCCAGCCGGGTGCCCGCGGCGCCGTCGACGTCGACCCACGGGTGGGTGTCCTCCGCTCCCCACGGCCGGCCGAACGTCACGAACGGCAGCTCGCGCTCGAGCAGCCAGCGGGTGCGCAGGTCGTCGTGGTGGGTGTTGGTCAGGACGAAACCGTCGATGCCGACCGAGGCGATCAGGTCGGCGTACGCGCGCGTCTCGGCTTCGTCGTCGGCCGCGGTGAACAGCATGATGCGGTGGTCGAAGCGCTCCGCGGTCGCGGTGAGCGAATGCAGGAACTGGTCGAGCACGACGCCGCTGACGCCGTTGCCCGACGGCGGGATGCACAGCCCGATGATCTGCGACCGCGTGGTACGCATCTGCCGCGCTGCGGTGTTCGGGCGGTAACCCAGCCGCTCGATGGCGGCCTGGACGCGTTCGCGCGTCTCCGGGCTGACCACCTCGGGCGAGTTGATCACGTTGGAGACGGTCTGCCGCGACACCGCGGCCGCCTCGGCCACCGAGTTCAGCGTGGGCCGTGCCATGTCGCCTCCGGGTTTGAACGTTCAACTGCCGGTCACTCTGAACCCGTGGCGTTGAGCTGTCAAGACCTCGAAGTCAGTTGACATTCTTTCGTTTGATCGATCCAATCGTAGCCATGGCCGATCTCCAGCCCCTTCTTCACGACCTCGCGATCGCCCTGCACGCGCCGACCGTCGTCCTGTCCGGCCGGGACGGGCAGATCCGCGGCGGCGGGACGCAGGGCCTCCTGCACGGCGACCTGCGGCTGCTCAGCGAAGCCGTCGTGACGGTCGACGGGGATGAACCGGAGACCATCGGGAGCGACGAGCCGGGCGCCGACCGCGCGCGGTTCACCGGGCTGCTGCGCCGGGTCGGGAGTCCCGGGCCCGACCCGACGGTGTGGCTGCGGCGCGAACGCCACGTCACGGCGTCCGGGATGACCGAGGAGCTTGCGCTCGTCTCGACGGACGGGGTGCACCGCGACTGCGTCGTGGAAGTGGTGCTGGCAGCCGACTTCGCGCCGATCGACGAGATCAAGTCGGGCGGCCGCCGCTCGCCGGTGACCCCGGACGGCGCTCGCTGGGCCGGCGACTCCGCGACGTCCGAAGTGACGGCCGAGGGCGCCGAAGTCGTCGTCGACGGCCCCCGCGTCCGGCTGCGCTGGACGGTGGCCGCGCCGGCCACGCTGCGCTGGTCACTGCGAGTTTCCGACGAACGCGCGCTGTTCGTGCCGGCCGGCACCCGGCTGCCGCGGCCCGAGGTGCACGCCGACGACCGCCGGTTCACCGCGTTGCTGGACCGCGCGCTCGACGACCTCGACGGCCTCCTGCTCGCCGAGCGCGACCACCCCGGCGACAGCTTCGCCGGCGCCGGCGCACCCTGGTTCCTCACACTGTTCGGGCGCGACAGCCTCTGGGCCGCACGGCTCGCGTTGCCGCTGTCGGTCGACGTCGCGCGCGGCACGCTCCGGACACTCGCCCGCGCGCAGGGCACCCGGCACGACCCGGCGACCGGCGAGGCGCCGGGCAAGATCCTGCACGAGCGGCGCCGGGACACCTTCGAGACGATCGGCGGCGCCTCGCTGCCCGCCGAGTACTACGGGACCGTCGACGCGACCGCGTTGTGGGTGTGCCTGCTGCACGACGCCTGGCGCTGGGGCCTGCCCGAGGACGACGTCCGCGACCTGCTGCCGACGCTGCGGTTCGCGCTGTCCTGGATCACGGGCGCCGCGGACCCGGACGGCGACGGGTTCGCCGAGTACCGCGACGAGAGCGGCCACGGCCTGGCCAACCAGGGCTGGAAGGACTCGGGGGACGCGGTCCGGTTCCGCGACGGTTCGCAGGCGAAGCCGCCGATCGCGCTGGCCGAAGTCCAGGCGTACCAACATGAAGCGGTGGTGCGCGCGGCCTCCCTGTTGACGGCCCTGGGCGAACCTTCCGACGGTCTGTCCGAGTGGGCTTCGGCTCTGCGAAAGCGTTTCCGCGACCGGTTCTGGGTGTCCACTCCGGACGGACGGTACCCGGCGCTGGCCCTGGACGGCGACAAGCAGCCGGTCGACGCACTGACGAGCAACATCGGCCACCTCCTGGACACCGGCCTGCTCTCCGCGGACGAAAGCGCGTCGATCGGGGCGTTGCTGCTGGACCCGTCGCTGGCGTCGGGGTTCGGTCTGCGCACGATGAGTTCGACCGCGGGCGGCTACTCCCCGTTGAGCTACCACTGCGGCTCGGTCTGGCCGCACGACACGGCGGTGGTGGTCCGCGGCCTGCAGCGTTCGGGCCAGGGTTCGCGCGCGGCTTCCCTTGCCGCCCAACTGCTTTCGGCCGCTCCGGCGTTCGGCTACCGGCTGCCCGAGCTGTTCGCCGGGTACGACGTGGCGGAGAGTTCGTCGCCGCTCCCCTACCCGGCGTCGTGCCGGCCCCAAGCCTGGTCGGCGGCGGCCGCGGTGAGCCTGCTCATGGCATTCCTCGGCTTGGAGGTCGACGTTCCGGCGCGGACGGTGAGGCTGTCCCCACCCCGGCCAAGCCCGGTCGGTGCACTGCGGGTCCGGGGCCTGCCACTGGCGGGGTCCACTGTGGACATCGCGATCGACGCTGCCGGCTCGGTGACGGAACTGCGGCTGCCGCCGGGGTTTTCAGTCCTTGCGGAACAGTCCGGCGAGCAGGAAGGGCACCCCGAATAGGCCGGTGTTCTCCCGCATCGGCCGCAGTTCGACCTCGGTGTAGCCGCCGAACAGCCGGCGCAGCTCGTCCGGCGTGTACGCGAGACCGCCGTGGAGGCTGCGGTCGCGGTAGAGCTGCACGTCCGGGACTTCGACGCCGGAGTCCGGATCGCCGGTGCCGGCGGCGAAGCACGCGAGGCCGAAGTGGCCGCCCGGCTTCAGGTGGCGGTCCAGCAGGGCCAGGTAGCTGATCCGCCGGTGTGGTGCGAGATGGTGCAGGCAGCCGGAGTCGTAGATCAGGTCGTAGGTCTCGTGCGGCAGGTCCATGGCGAAGATGTCGGCCTGGTGGAAGCGGACACCGGCGCCGCGTTCGGCCGCCCAGGCGATCGCGGCGGGCGACCGGTCGACAGCGTCCACCTCATACCCCGCGGCGGCGAGCCTTCGCGCGTTGCGTCCGGGTCCGCAGCCCAGCTCCAGCGCGCGGCCTTTCCGGAGGGAACCGTCGCGGAGCCAGGCGTCGAGGCTTTCGTCGGGCTGGTCGGCGAAGAACGGGACGGGCCGGTCGCGGTCCGCGTAGAAGCCGTCCCACGGGATGTCTTCGAAGAGGCCGTCCAGCATGCTCAGGAGGTCGTCGACCGACCGGATGTCGCGGTTCACCGTTCGACGTGGTCGCGCACGGCCCGCAGCTCCTGGTCGATGACCGCCATCTGCGCGTCGATGGCCGCCGGTTCGGTTCCCTGGGGGAAGAAGAGGCTGAAGATCAGCTCGGCGCCGGTCAGGTTGGGGACCACGCGGGTGAAGAGGCCGAGGTTCGGGGCGTCGGCGCTGACGACGTCGACGACGCCGTGGGCCTTCGCGGCCTTGACCACGACCTGGCGCTGCTCGCCGCCGGACCGGACGCGCCAGACGTCGTCGTGGTCGTGCTCGACGGCCTGGGCGAAGTCCGGCGCCCAGTCCGGGATGTGGCGGGCGTCGGCGAGGTAGTCGAAGACCCGGTCGGGCGGGGTGGACACGGAGATGGTGCGCGTCTCGGCGCGCCCCGGTTCGGATGATGTCATGCGATAAACGATACGCAGCTGCTTATGATTTGTCCACGCGTAAGATCTGGCCGGTGAGCGAAGACCTCGGAGCGTTGTGCGCCGGAGCGGGCCGCGCGCTGGCCGAGGCCGAGCGCCCGGTGCTGGAGGAGCACGGGCTCTCGATGTGGCAGTACGTGGTGCTGTCGGCGCTGTCCCCGGGGGCGGCGCCGAGCCAGCTGGCACTGGCCCAGCAGATCCACTACGACAAGACGCGGCTGATCGCACTGCTGGACGGCCTGGTCGCGGAGGGACTGGTGAGCCGCTCGCCGGACCCGTCCGACCGCAGGGCCCGCGTGGTGCGGCTGACCCCCCTCGGAGTACGGCGTCATGCGGCGGTCCGCGACGCGATCCGCGAGCTGGAGGAGCGGCTGCTCAGCGGGCTGGACGAGGAGACCCGGCGAGCGCTGCGGGTGGGCTTGGCCCACCTGGCTCACTCGGACTGACCCGCACCGACAGGGCGCACGCGAGGGGCGAGCGCCGGCCGGCACTCGCCCCTCGACCCGTCAGCCCACCGCGCAAAGGGTTCCGTTCAAACGGAACGCCGTCGGCAGGATGTTCGGCCCGCCGTAGTCCGCGACGAACCCGACGTCCCATCCACCGCTCAGCGCCGCCGCCGACGTCACCTTCACCTCGGAACCGGACTGCGTCCACGTCCCGTTCCAGCCGCTCGTGACCCGCTGCCGCGCCGTCGGCCAGGCGAACGTCAGCGTCCAATCGCCCGTCACCGCCGCCGACACCACGTGGATCCCGCCCACGAAACCGCTCGCCCAGTCGTTCACATCCGTCAACGCCACCGCGCAACTGCTCGACGAAGGTGCGCCCGTCGTAAGAGTCAACGGCGGTGACGCCCACGACACCTTCCCCGCCGCATCGCGCGCCAGGACGTTCGCCGTGTACCTCGTGCCCGGGGCCAGGTTTCCCACGGTCAACGAGGTTCCCGTCGTCTCGCCCCACTGCTCGCTGACCACGCCCGCCTGCCGGTACACCTCGTACTTCACGCCGGGCGCCGACGGGGGCCAGCTGATCGTCGCCGTCGTGTCGGTCGTCGTCGCGGTCGGCTGGCCCGGTGCCGCCAACCGCGCCGGCGCCGCGGCGGGGTGCAGCACCACCGTCGTCAACGAATACGGCGGTACCGTTCCGTCCCACGTCGACGCGCGGGTGATCGACGTCGCGCCGTTCGTGAACGTCGACACCTCGGCCACGGACGCACCCGCGCCGGACAACTTCACCGTGCGGGCCGAGTCAGGGTCCTTGTTCACCAGCAGCACCGCGACATCCCCGTCCGGACGGCGGACCGCGTGCGCGTCGAGCAGCGGGTCGTCCGTGCCGGCCCGCACGAACTGGTCGCCCGGCCGCGCGAACGTGCTCAGCATCTTCAGCCCGTAATACGGCGCGAACGGTGTGTTGAGCGCCGGCTCGCACCCGCCGTCGAGACAGGTCGCGCTCGAGAGCAGGCCGAAGTCACCGTAATCCGGGTATCCGGCCACTGTGGACAGTGCGGTCGCGCCGTTGTGCGTGTCCCACCAGTCCACTGTGAACACACCGTTCTCCAGCAGGGACGCGTACGCCTCGGCCGCGAACAGCGCGCCCGGCTGGGTGTTCATGCCGATCGGCGTGTTCGTCTCGGTCAGGGCGATGCCGAGCGGCCGGCCCGCGTACCGCGCTATCTGCTCCCGCGCCAGGTAGATCATGTCGTCCACCTGCTCGGTCTTGGTAAGCGCTTCCGCCGCCGTCGACCCGCCCGGATACCAGTGCAGCACGGCGAAGTCGACGTGCGGGCCCGCGATCGACAGCACGGTCTGGTTCCACGTCCCGGTGTCCCCGGCGCCGACGATGCCATCCGGCCAGTTCGCCGGTGTCGTGAGCACCGCGCCGATCTTCACCGACGGGTCGACGGCCTTCATCGCGTCGGCGTAGGCGACGACGCCCGCGGCGTACGCGGCCGGGCTCTTGTCCTCGTGGTTGTCGGCCTCCCAGTTCGCGCCGTAGTGGCCGTTGCCGTAGAGCTCGTTGCCGATCTCCCAGTACTTGACGCTGTAACCCTTCGTGACGTTCGCGTACCGCACCCAGTCGGCGGCCTCCTGCGGCGTCCCGGTGCCGTAGTTGGCGATGACGATCGGCTGCGCGCCGGCCCGCCGGACGCCGCCCATGAACGTGTCGAAGTCCGTGCCGGGCGCCACGTACCCGCCCGGCGCGGTGTTGTCCTTCCAGTGGTAGATGTCGCCGTAGGAGCCGCCGGGGTAGCGCATCGCGGCGACCCCCGCGGCACCGAACAGGTCGGCCACGGTGTCGGTGCCGAGCTGGCTGTCCCACACCGCGTGGTTGATGCCGAGCGCGGTGTCCGGCACGGTGGCCAGCCCCGCTTTCGCGTTGACCGTCACGGTCGCTTCGGGCGGGGTCGCCGCGGCCGCCGCCGGCACGGCCGCCACGAGCACGGCGGCCACCGGCCACGCTGCCCAGCGCAGACGTCGAGCTGTCATGGATCGTCCATCCTCACTCGTCGAGACGCACGGATGGCTGAGAGCGCTCTCAGAGCAGAGAACCAGTGCGCGGCCCGGAAGTCAACGAAAGTCCCGGGACGGCCCGGCCCGCATCGACAGATCGAGGCGTTCGAGGCGGTCGGCGACGAGCGTGACGACGCCCTCCGCGGCCTGCACCTGCCCGCGGATGAGCAGCGCCGAGCTGGTGCGGGCGACCAGGCGCTGCCGCTGCCACAGGCCGGGCGAGACGAGGACGTTGGCCATGCCGGTCTCGTCCTCGAGGTTGAGGAACGTGATCCCGCCGGCGGTGGCCGGGCGCTGCCGGTGCGTCACCGCGCCGCCGACCCACACGCGCGTCCCGTCCTCGACCCGCGCGAGCTCGGCCGTGGTGAGCGCGCCGCGCGCGGTGAGCAGCGCGCGCAGGTACTCGACGGGGTGGCTGTCCGGGGAGACGCCGGTGGCCCACAGGTCCGCGGCCGTCACCTCCAGCCGCGTCATGCCCGGCAGTGCGGGCGCGTCGAGGCCCGGGGCCAGACCCGGCAGGTGCCCGGGCCGGGTGGTCGCCGCGGCGCCCGCGGCCCAGAGGTCCTGACGCCGGTCGCCGCCGAACGCGCCGGCCGTGGCCAGGGCTTCGACGGCGTTCTTCTTCAGCCGGACACGCCGGGTGAGGTCGCCGGCCCCGGCGTACGGGCCGCTCGCGTCACGCTCGGCGACGATCGACGCCGCGGCGTCGTCGCCGAGGTGCCGGACACCGGCGAGGCCCAGGCGGAGCGCGACGCCGCCGGTGCTGTCGGCGTCGGGTTCGAGGGTGGCGTGCGCGAGGCTGGCGTTGATGTCCGGCTCCCGGACGCGGACGCCGTGCCGGCGCGCGTCGGCGACCAGCGACTGCGGGCTGTAGAAGCCCATCGGCTGCGCGCGCAGCAGCCCCGCGCAGAACGCGGCCGGGTAGTAGCGCTTGAACCACGCGCTCGCGTACACCAGCAGCGCGAACGACATCGAGTGCGCCTCGGGGAAGCCGTAGCCGGAAAAGGCGTGGATCTGCTCGAAGATCCGCGTCGCCAGCTCGCGGTCGAGGCCGTTGGCTTCGCACCCGGCGAAGAACCGCGCCATCAGCGCCTTCATCTTCGCGCTGGACCGCTTGGCGCCCATGGCCCGGCGCAGCTGATCGGCCTCGGCGCCGGTGAACGAAGCGACGTCGACGGCCATCTGCATCACCTGCTCCTGGAACAGCGGCACCCCGAGCGTCCGGTCCAAACTGGACGCCAGCAGCGGGTGCGCGTGCTGCCACTGCTCTTCCCCGCGGCGGCGCCGGATGTACGGGTGCACCGAACCGCCCTGGATGGGGCCGGGGCGGATCAGCGCGACTTCGATGACCAGGTCGTAGAACTTCCGCGGCCGCAACCGCGGCAACGTCGCGAGCTGCGCGCGGGACTCCACTTGGAACACTCCGACGGCGTCGGCTTCGCAGAGCATGTCGTAGACGTTCGGGTCGGCGAGGTCGAGCTCCCCCATGTCCACAGTGGACCCGTGGTGCTCGGCGACGAGGTCGATCGTGTAGTGCAGCGCCGACAGCATGCCGAGGCCGAGCAGGTCGAACTTGACCAGGCCGACGGTGGCGCAGTCGTCCTTGTCCCACTGCAGGATGCTGCGATTCTTCATCGTGGCCCATTCGACCGGGACCACTTCGGACACCGGCTGTTTCGAGATCACCATGCCGCCGGAGTGGATGCCGAGGTGACGCGGGAAGTCCTCGATCCGGGCGGCCAGGTCGAGGACGTCGGCGGGGATGTCGCCGGCCGTCTGCTGTTTGGTGCCTCCCCAGCGGTCGACGAGCTTGCTGTAGGCGTCCTGCTGCCCGGGGCTGTGACCGAGGGCCTTCGCGGCGTCGCGGATCGCGGACGGCGCCCGGTAGGTGACGACGTTGGCGACCTGCGCGGCGTGGAAGCGGCCGTGCTTCTCGAAGACGTACTGGATGGCCTCCTCACGGCGGCCGGACTCGATGTCGATGTCGATGTCCGGCGGCCCGTCGCGCTCCGGGGCGAGGAAGCGTTCGAACAGCAGGTTCCACTTCACCGGGTCGGCGTGGCAGATTCCCAGTGCGTAGCAGACGGCGGAGTTCGCCGCGGAACCACGGCCCTGGCAAAGGATGTCGGATTCCTTGCAGAACCGGACGATGTCCCACACCACGAGGAAGTAGCCGGGGAACCCGAGTTTCCCGATGACGCCGAGCTCGTGGTCGAGCTGGGCGTAGGCCTTCGGGTTGTCCTCCCGCGGCCCGTAGCGCTCCGCCGCGCCGCGCCAGGTCAGCTCGCGCAGGAACGACATCTCGTCGTGCCCGGCCGGCACCGGGAACGGCGGGAGGTCGGGGGCGACGAGCTTCAGGTCGAACGCGACCTCGACGCCGAGGACGGCGGCGCGCCCGACCGCGCCCGGGTAGCGGCGTTCGAAGCGGCGGCGCTGCTCCATCCCGGACCGCAGGAACGCCTGCCCCGACGGCGGCCGCCAGCCTTCGAGCTCCTCGGCCGACCGGCGGGCCCGGACGGCGGCGACCATGTCGGCCACGACGGCGTCTTCCGGGCGCGCGTAGTGCGCGTTGTTCGAGACGACGGTCGGCAGCCGCAGGTCCTTCGCCATCCCGGCGAGGTGGTCGTTGGCCGTGTCGTCGAGGGGCTGGCGGTGGTCGATCAGCTCGACGGCGACGTGCCGGGGCCCGAACCAGTCCGCGAGCCGGCTCAGCTCGGCTCGCGCGGCGGCGGGCCCGTGCTCGGCGAGGGCCCGGCGGACCGGCCCCTTGCGGCACCCGGTGAGCACGACGACGTGCCCGGCCAGCTCGTCGACCAGCTCCTCGAGGTCGTAGACGGGCCTGCCCTTCTCGCCGCCCGCCAGCTGCGCGTGGGAGATGACCTTGCAGAGCCGGTGGTAGCCCTCCTGCTGCCGGGCGAGCACGAGCAGGTGCGACCCTTCCGGGTCCGGCTCGCCGGCCTGCGGCGCGGGCAGGTCGAGCGACAGTTCGGCCCCGAACCCGACCCGGACGCCGAGCTCCCGCGCGGCGTCGTTGAACCGGACGGCGCCGTACATGCCGTCGTGGTCGGTGAGGACGAGGGCGTCGAGCTCGAGCCGCGCGGCCTCCTCGACGAGCCGCTCGGGGTGGCTCGCGCCGTCGAGGAAGCTGAAGTTGGAGTGGACGTGCAGCTCGGCGTAGGGAGCGCGGATCCGGTCGCCGCCGTCGTCCCGGCTCTTGCGGGACCG
Source organism: Amycolatopsis sp. NPDC114504 (assembly GCF_055633595.1). Lineage (NCBI taxonomy): Bacteria > Bacillati > Actinomycetota > Actinomycetes > Pseudonocardiales > Pseudonocardiaceae > Amycolatopsis > Amycolatopsis sp. NPDC114504. The sequence continues at coordinate 339,506 of NZ_JBVKDU010000003.1, forward strand.
CAGGTCTTCGGGCGCCCCGGCGTACCCTTCGCGTTTGCGCGACCACGCCGGGGCATCGTTGCCGTCGCCCGGAACGGGTGGCCGCCCGGAGGCGATCCGCTCCACTTCGGACCACGGCACGTTCGGGTTGTTGAACGCCAAGATTCCGCTCCCCACAAGGAGTTCGCTGTGGGGAAGCCAGCGACTACCGTTCGAACACACGTGCGAGTACTGTGGGTCGATCCTGTGCCGGGGAGCGTCCGGTGTCAACTCGGGAGTCGCATCGGTCACAAAGGACTAGTCGTAGACGCCCTCGACTGTCCACTGTGGATCAGCGCCGACGGTGGCTTCGAGCAGCAGCGCGAGGTCGTCGTTCTCGCCTTCCAGCACCACCTGCACCCGCGCTGTCGGGCGCGCGCCGCGCACCACCCACGGCCCCGCCGAACCGAGGACCCTTCTCACCGGGCCGTCGCCGATCGAGACCGTGGCCGGCGGGTAGCTGAGCTCGCCGCGCTCGGTGCAGCGGACCGCGTCGCCGACGGCGTCGAGCACCGAAGCCGCCGGGGACCGGGGCGGCACCCAGGCCGGCGACGGCGCGGGCAGGCGTCCCGGCCACGGCCGGTCCTCGGTCACCGGGCGCCGCGGCTCGCCCCACGGGACCAGGCGGACGCGCTCGGCCGGGCCGCGGCCGCCGTCGAGCAGCGGGGTGAAGACGGCGTCGGGCCCGAGCAGGCCCTGGATGCGCACGAGGGCGCGGCCGGCGCGTTCGGCGGCGTCGGCGTCGCGGCCCAGCGAGCCGAGCTGCAGCTGCAGCGCCTGCCCGCCGACGACCTCTTCGGGGTCGAGGCGCAGCCGGACGATCCCGGCGGTGGGCCGGTCGCGGGCGGTGAGCCAGCCTTCGCACTGCCAGCGCACGCGGTCGGCCGTCGCGCGGGCGGTCAGGGGTTCGGCGCAGCGCCAGACGCGTACGCGCTCTTCGCCGGCTTCGGTGACCGCGACGATGGCCAGGCGGGTGCAGGCGAGGCCGTGGTTCGCGAGGCCGGCGAAGAAGCGTTCGCCGAGGGTTTTCGCGACGAAGGCGGCTTCGTCGATTCGTCTGAGGGGCTCGTCGAAGGTTTCGGTGACGGTCAGGTCCGGCGGGAGGGCGCGGCGCAGCGGCGGGCGTTCGGCGAGGCCGCGGGCGAGGCGGTGGGCGGTGATGGCGTCCTTGGTGAAGCGGCCGGCGACGTCGCGTTCGGCCAGCGCGGCGAAGGCGCCGAGGGTACGCAGGCCGAGGCGGCGCAGCAGGCCGACGAGCTCGCCGCGGTCGTCGCCCGGCTGGTCCAGCTCGGTGATCGAAAGGGGCGCGAGGAAGGCTTTCGTGCCACCGGGCGGGACGAAGGCCGAGCGGCGCGCGGCAAGGGTCGCGGCGAAGAGACCATCGGCGATCCCGACCTGACACTCGACCCCGGCCCGGGCCGCGACCTCGTCGACGAGCAGTTCGGCGAGGGCTTCTTCGCCACCGAAGTACCCGGCGGCACCGGCGACGGGCACGGCGACGATGCCGGGCCGCACAACCTCGACCCCGACGGCCTGCGCCTCGACAGCGGCGGCGACGGGTTCGAAGAGCCGGGCATCGCGGTCTGGATCATGTTGGTGCACAACGAGTTCCGGGCACCGGGACTGGGCGTCGCGCCGCCGCATCCCGCGCCCAACCCCGCTGCGGCGAGCTTCGGCGGAGCAGGCGACGACGCGGTTGGCGGAGAAGACGGCAGAGGGGGCGGTCGGCGGAGTCCCGGCAGCGGCCCCGGCGGCGACGACCGGCCAGTCCGGGCACCACAGCACGAGCAGCCGTGGCGAAGAGCTCATCCCGCGGCGGTGGCCGGGAATCCACCCCGGCCGGCGCCGCCAACCGCGGCGGCGCGCCGACCATCGCGAGACCGCGGCGAGGTGCCTGCTCGGCCGCGCCGACCATCGCGCGACCGCAACAGGGCGCCCGCCCGGCCGCACAACGCAATCCGCCGACCGTCGTGCGACCACAACAAGGCGCCCGCCCGGCCGGACAACACGGCCCACCGACCCCCACGCGACCACAAGACACCCGCTCGGCCACACATCGCAGCCCGCTGACCATCGCGAGACCGCGGCGAGGCGCCCGCCCGGCCGTACATCCTTGGGCTGGCACCGCAACTCGCGCGACTCACCGTGCGGCCGCGGCGAAACACCCGGCCGGCTCGCACCCTGGCTCCCCGCTCATCGCGCAGACCCGGCCGGTGCGGACAACCGCCGCCGGCCAGTCATCGCGCAAGCCCAGCAGCGCATCCCAGCCGGCGCGAACAACCGCCGCCGGCCAGTCATTGCGCAAGCCCCGCAGCGCATCCCAGCCGGCGCGAACAACCGCCGCCGGCCAGTCATTGCGCAAGCCCCGCAGCGCATCCCGGGCCGCGGAACCCAACCCACGCACCACAACTCACCCGGCCACCTCGGCCAAGCGACGCCGCTCCGGTGGCTCCCCCGCCGCCAAACTCCCGCCCGGCCCAGGCAGCTGCAGCCGCACCGACAACGGGCGGACCGCTGCCCCCCGGCCGCGGCTTGTCGCCACTACCTCGCGGGCTCGCAGGTGTCCGTACCCGTCCTGCGTCAGTCCGTGCCAACGACGTCCGGACACGCGCAGCTCCAAGTCCGCTCCCGGCCACGAACCCAGCGTCAGCAACACCGTTCCCCTGCTGCGAACCCGGCCCGCCACCCTACGTGCGAGCTGGGGCTGGACCGCGACCGGTCCGAGCACCACCAGGTCGAACCCGTCCACCAGTGCCGACAACACGCCCGTCAGCTCCGCTCCGGGATGGGGTACCAGCGCCAGCCGTTCCAGGGCAACGCCCAGCTCCGCCGCCGCGGCCAGGCCCAGTTCCGGCAATGCCGTCACCGCCGCCCAGGAACCGTCGCGGGTTGCCGCCGCCAGCAGGGCCGGGACCAGCGAGGTCGCGCCGCCCAGGGCGATCGTGGTGCCGCGGCGCAACCCGCCTCCCGGCAGCAGCCTCGCCAGGGGTGGCAGCACCGTCAACACCTCCGACGACGGCGAATCCGCCGCCGTGCGGACTCCCGGGATCGCCGTGAGCCCGGCCAGCGCCTCCGGCACCGCCACCACCGCTCACCTCCAGCACCACGTACTCGCACCGGAGACACCCACCGCGGAAGCCGCGGGCGCACCCTGGAGAAAGTCATCGAACACTTGTTCGCATAGTGCGAGACGTGCGGCCCGCTGTCAAGCCGGGGGTCACCCCGGCGGGGCATGGCCGCTCCGGCACACTGGACCGCATGACCCGCACGAACCCGGGCATCGACGCCGCGAGCGTCGACACGCTGACCGACGCGGTCCTCACCGCGTCACGGCTGCTGGTGGCGGTGTCCGTCCGGTCGATCGCCGCGGCCGAAGACAGTCTGACACTGCCGCAGTTCCGGCTCCTCGTCGTGCTGCACACGCGCGGGCCGCTCAAGCACGCGACGCTCGCCGACCACCTCGGGGTCACGCCGTCCACCGCCAGCCGCATGGTCGACCGGCTGGTCGCCGGCGGGCTGGTCGACCGGCGGCACAGTCCCGTGTCCCGGCGCGAGATCGTGCTGGAGATCACCCGCGAGGGTGGCCGGATCGTCCGGCAGGTGACGACCCGGCGGCGCAAGGAGATCGCCAAGATCGTCGCGCGGATGCCGGAGGAGAGCCGGCAGGGGCTCGTCGACGCGCTCACCGCGTTCGCCGAAGCCGGCGGGGAACCGCCCGCCGCCGCGGCACCCGAAGACATCTGGGGCTGACGGCTCAGACCACGCGGCTCACGACCCACGCGTGCGTGCCGACCTGCCGCACGCGGGTGAACCCGGACTCCTCGAACAGCTCGACGGTCGCGCTGAACAGGAACCGGCCCGGCGCGTCCCGGCCGGTCGTCACCTCGGAGATCGCCTCGACGAGCCCGCCGCCGGCCGCGCCGATCTGCGTCAACGCCCCATCCAGCGCCGCGCGGGCGACCCCGGCGCGCCGGTGTTTCCGGTCGACGAAGAAGCACGTGATCCGCCAGTCCGGACGCGGCGGCGCGGCCTTGTCGTACTCGCGCCGGTGTTTGATGCGAGGCAGCTCGTCCGGGCTCCCGTACTGGCACCAGCCCTGCGCGACGCCGTCGTCGTCGAACACGAGCGCCGCGTGCGCGCCGCCGGTCCGGACCCGCTCCTGCTTGAGTTCGCGGCGGACCGATCCGCGCAGCTTGCCCTCCGGGTGGAACCCGAGGCACCAGCAGCCGCCGAAGACGCCGTTGTTGCGTTCGGCCAGCTCCGCGAACGCGTCCCACGTCGAGGCGTCCAGGGACCGCGTGGTGTAGGTCACCCGGCGATCCTGCCGCAAGCGGGCCTCGTCGTGAACCCCGCCACTCCAGCGCGGCTTGACGGCCCGGCCGAGGTGGCGAGGAGCACCACCGCGAACGCGTCCTCCCTGTGACGCGGATCCCTGTCACGTCCTCCCCCACCACCTCGTCCAAAGGGTGAAGCGAGAAAAGAGGACGAGATGCGCCGGATCCTGATCGTCGGTGGTGGTTACGCCGGGTTCTACGCCACCTGGAAGCTCGAGAAGAAGCTTCGCCAGTACGAAGCCGAGGTCACCCTGGTCGACCCGCGGCCCTACCTGACCTACCAGCCGTTCCTGCCCGAGGTCGTCGCCGGGGCGGTCGAAGCGCGGCATGCTGCCGTGTCGCTCAGGCGGCACCTGCGCCGCACCCGCGTTGTCGCCGGGACCGTCACCGCCATCGACCACGCGCACCGCGTCGTCACCGTGCGGCCCACCGATGGCGACGCCTTCGAGCTCGGCTACGACCTCGTCGTCGTCACCGCCGGGGCCGTCACGCGGAAGCTGCCCGTGCCCGGGGTCGCCGAGCAGGCGATCGGGCTCAAGCACGTCGAGGAGGCCGTCGCGATCCGCGACCGGCTGCTCACCTCGTTCGACCGTGCCGCCGTGCTGCCCGACGGCCCGCGACGCCGGAAGCTGCTCACCGTCACCTTCGTCGGCGGTGGCTTCTCGGGCGTCGAGGGCTTCGGCGAACTGCTGTCGCTCGCGACGGCGCTGCTCAAGCGCTACCCGGAGCTGCACCGCGACGAGCTGCGGTTCCACCTCGTCGAGGCGTCGGGCCGCATCCTGCCCGAGGTCACCGACCGGCCGGGCCGCTGGGTCGTGCGCGAGCTGGAACGCCGCGGCGCGCGCGTCCACCTGGACACGCTGGTGACGTCGGCGACCGGTGGGCACGTGACGCTTTCGACGGGCGAGGAGTTCGACTCGGAGCTGATCGTCTGGACGGCGGGCAACGGCGCCAACCCCGTCCTCGGCAAGCACACCGACCTGCCCGTCGACGAGCGCGGCCTGGTCGTCGTGCGGCCGGACCTGCGGGTCGAGGGCGTGGCGGACGCCTGGGCCGCCGGTGACGACGCCGCGGTGCCCGACCTCGCCTCGCCGGTCCCGGGCGCGCGCACGGTGCCCAACGCGCAGCACGCCTACCGGCAGGGAAAACTGCTGGCCCGCAACATCATCGCGACGCTGCGCGGCCGCGAGCCGAAGCCGTACGTCCACCACGGCCTCGGCGCCATCGCGACGCTCGGCCTGGGCCGCGGCATCTTCCAGTACCGGCGCCTGGTGATCACCGGCCTGCCCGCGTGGCTCATGCACCGCGGCTACCACGTGCTGGCCGTGCCGAGCTGGGAACGCAAGGTCCGCGTGCTCGCGGTGTGGCTGACCGCCGCGCTGTTCGGGCGGGACATCCTGTCGCTGGCTTCGGTGCAGCACCCGCGCGACGCGTTCGTCAGCGGCGGTGACCGTCCGGAATGGACTGGGGAAGAACTCCCCGCCCCCTTCAAGGTATAGCCGACCCCGGGGCTTGCCGCAAGGCCGGGGTCGTCCCCCACAATGGCCGCGCAACCAGCGACAACAGGGGGAACGCATGCGTGTTTTGCTGACGACGTGGGGATCGCGCGGGGACGTCGAGCCGTTGGCGGGGCTGGCGGTGGCCCTGCGCGGGCTCGGCGTGGACTCGGTGGTCTGCGCGCCACCGGACGGGGATTTCGTGACGCTGCTGGAGCGCGCCGGGGTGGCGCACGTGCCGCTGGGCCCGTCGGTGCGCTCGGTGGTGACCCGCGAGCGGCCGGACCCGTTCGCGCTCGCGGACGAACTGGTCACCGCGCGGTTCGACACGCTCGCCACCGTGGCGAAGGACTGTGACGTGGTGGTGGCACAGGGGTTGCTGCCCGCCGGCGCGCGGGACGTCGCCGAGCGGGCCGGGATCCCGTACGTGTACGCGTGTTACCACCTGCACGGGCTGCCGTCGCCGCACTTCCCGCCGGGGATGCGGCCGGGCACGCCGTCCCCGGCGGGCGAGACCGACAACCGGGTGCTGTGGCGCCACGACGCCGAGCGCGTCAACGCCCTGTACGGCCCGGCGCTCCACCGGCACCGGGCGGCGCTCGGCCTACCGCCGGTGGAGAACGTCCGCGACCACGTCTTCACCGATCGGCCGTGGCTGGCCGCGGATCCGGTGCTGTGCCCGACGGACCTGGACGTCCGGCAGACGGGCGCGTGGATCCTGCCCGACGACCGGCCGCTCCCGGACGATCTGGCGAAGTTCCTCGATGACGGCGAGCCGCCGGTGTACGTCGGCTTCGGCAGCATGGCCGCGTACGCGCCGGAGGGCATCGCGCGGATCGCGACCGAGGCGATCCGCGCGCACGGGCGCCGGGTCGTCCTGGGCAGCGGCTGGGCCGGCCTGACGGCGGTCGACGACGCCGTGGACTGCTTCGTCGTCGGCGAGGTCAACCACCAGGCGCTCTTCCGCCGGGTGGCGGCGGTCGTGCACCACGGCGGCGCGGGCACCACCACGACGGCCGCCCGGGCCGGCGCGCCCCAGGTGGTGGTGCCGCGGATCGCGGACCAGCCCTACTGGGCTCAGCGGGTGGCCGAACTGGGGATCGGCGCGGCCCATCCGGACCCGGTGCCGACCGCCGAGTCGCTGTCCGCCGCGCTGGCCAAGGCACTCGCCGCGGAAGGCCGCGTGGACATCCGCACCGACGGCGCGACGACGGCCGCGAACCGGCTCGTCGAGCTGGTCTGAGCGACGGGCCTCGCCGGAGCTCCCGGCGAGGCCCGCCCGGCCTCAGCCCGCGAACGGGCTCGCGTCGATCGCGCAGGTCTTGCCCGCGGCCGGGAACGCCCCGGAAATCAGGTAGTCCCGCTTCACCTGCTCGGTGCACGTGCTCGGCACGTACATCGACGAGTGCCCGTACCCCTCGGTGACGAACACGCGAGCCCTGGCCAGTTCCGCCGCGCCGTCGCGAGCGCCGGCCAGCGGCGTCGACGGGTCGTAACGGTTGTTCAGCACCAGGATCTCCGCCGACGTCGGACGGTTCCACGGGCCGGTGTAGCGGTCCGCGGCCGTCCCCTTCCAGAACGCGCAGCTCATCATGTCCAGCACCGCGATCCGGCCGAAGTACGGGACGCGCTGGTCCTCGGACTCGGCGTACCGGCTGTAGATCGCCGGGTCGGTCGGCACATCGCTGTCACCGCACTGGATCGCGTTGAAGGCTTCGGTGCGGTTGGACGTGTACGGCTCGCCCGCCTTGAACGCGACGGCCGTGCGAGGAGCGTCGTACAGGCGTTGCAGCAGCGACGCGATGTCCGGCCAGCCCCGCGAGTCGGACAGGTCCGCCGCCGCGTTGATGATCCCGGAGTACGTCCACGTTTCGCCGTCCGAGGTGATCGGCGCCTGCTTGGCGCGCGCGGTGATCGAAGCCCACTTCGCCTTCGGGTCGCCCGAGGAGAACGCGCACTTCGGACCGGCTTCCGTGCACAGGCGCAGGAACTGGTCGAACGTCTGCGAGATGCCGGTGGCGACGTCCTGGCGGGTGTCCAGCGGGACGCTCTTGCCGCTGCCGTCGTGCCCGGTGGAGTTGCCGGTGAAGTCCATCGTGCCGTCGAACACCATGGCGCGGATGCGGTTCGGGAACAGGTTGGCGTAGGTGGCGCCGAGCTGGGTCCCGTAGGAAATGCCGTGGTAGGTCAGCTTCGCGTCACCGACCGCGCGGCGCAGTAGTTCGAGGTCCCGCGCGGTGTCGGCCGTCGAGACGTGGTCGAGGATCGGGCCCGCTTTGGCCGCACAGCGATCGGCCAGCTCCTTCGACTTGGCGTAGAAGGCCGCGTTGCCGCTCGGGTCGCCCGGCATCTCCGGGAACGAGCCGAAGAAGGACTCCTGCTCGGCGAGGGTGTCGAAGCACCGGACGGCGGTGCTGTTCCCGATCCCGCGCGGATCCCACGAGACGACGTCGAACCGCGCGCGCAGCTGGTCGGAGAACAGCCACGGCCACTTCCCGCGCTCCCGCAGGCGTTGCAGGCCGGACGCGCCCGGGCCGCCGAAGTTGACGAACAGCGTGCCGATCTTGTGCGCGGGATCGGTGGCGGGCAGCTTGATGAGCGCGAGGTCGATCTTCGCGCCGGACGGCCGGTCGTAGTCGAGCGGCACCGCGGCGGTGGCGCACTGGAAACCGTCTTCGCAGCCGGTCCAGCTCAGGTTCGGAGTGGGAACGCTGTCGACGGAGGCCGAAGCCACGGCCGGTCCGGCCGCGACGGCCACCGAGACGCCGAGCGCGACGACCACGCCGCGCACGATGCCTCCCCCAGGAAAACGACGCACGAAGAACCCTTTCGTCGGAGAAAACGATCACCTCCACAGACGCGGGGCGCCCGCCGAGGTTCCACGAGTCATTCGCGATCCGGCCGGAGGAGGTTCCCGGAAGAACCCCTGGCGCCCACTTCCACTCCTTAGCTATAGTGCTAGTCACCTAGTTAAATGGAGTTGCCGATGATCGAATTCCACCTCGACGCCCGCTCGGGCCTGTCGCCGTACCAGCAGCTGGTCCAGCAGGTGCGGCACGCGCTGCGGCTGGGTCTGCTCGACAAGGGAGACCAGCTCCCGAAGGTCAAGGACGTGGTCGCCGACCTGGCGATCAACCCCAACACCGTGCTCAAGGCCTACCGGGAGCTGGAGCACGACGGCCTCGTCTCGGCCCGGCCCGGGGTCGGCACCTTCGTCACCGCGACGCTCAACGGCGGCGCCTCCTTCGCCGCGCTCGCACCGCTGCGGCAGGACCTGCGCCGCTGGCTGGGGAAGGCCCGCAAGGCCGGCCTCGACGAAGAGAGCATCGAGGCCCTGCTGATGTCCACGTTTCGCGACTCCGCCAGAGAGGACATAGCGTGACCGTCCTGCGTGCCCAGGGACTGGGCAAGAAGTACAAGCGCAAGTGGGCGCTGACCGGCTGCACGCTCGAAATCGAAGCCGGTCACGTGACCGGGCTCGTCGGTCCCAACGGTGCCGGCAAGTCCACCCTGCTGAACATCGCGTCCGGCATGCTGGAGCCGACGAGCGGCACCATCGAAGTGTGCGGTGGCGTGCCCGGCAGCGGCCCGGACCAGCTGGCGAAGGTCGGTTACGTCGCCCAGAGCACGCCCGTCTACACCGGGCTGAGCATCGAAGAGCACCTGCGGCTCGGCGCGCACCTCAACCCGCGGTGGGACACCACGCTCGCCGAGAAGCGGATCGAACGCCTCGGGCTCGACCCGAAGCAGCACGCCGGCAAGCTGTCCGGCGGCCAGCGCGCGCAGCTCGCGCTCACCCTCGGCATCGCCAAGCGCCCCGAGCTGCTGCTGCTCGACGAGCCGGTCGCCGCGCTGGATCCGTTGGCACGGCGGGAGTTCCTGCAGGACCTCATGGAGGCCGTCGCCGAGCACGGGCTGTCCGTCGTGATGTCCTCGCACCTGGTCAACGACCTGGAACGGGTCTGCGACCACCTCGTCGTGCTGGTGGACTCCCAGGTCCGGGTGATCGGCGACGTCGACGAGCTGCTTTCCACGCACCACCGGCTCTCCGGGCCGCGCCGCGAGGTCGACTCGCTGCCGGCGGAGCAGCACGTCGTCTCCGCGAAGCACACCGACCGCCAGACCACCGTGCTCGTCCGCACCGAGGCACCGATCCTCGACCCCGCCTGGACGGTCGCGCAGATCGGCCTCGAAGACCTCGTCCTCGAGTACATGAGCAACCCCACCGCCGCCCGCCCCGCCCTGGAGGTCTTGCGATGACCTGGCTGACCTGGCGCCAGTTCCGCCTGCCCGTGCTGTCCGTGTCCGCCGCGCTGGTCCTGATCGGCGCCGTGCTCGCGATCACCGGGCCGGAGCTGGTCGGGCGCACGAACTTCTCCGACCAGGACGCGATGTTCGGCGGGACGATCCTGGTGCTCTACCTGCTGCCCGCGGTGATCGGCGTCTTCTGGGGCGTCCCGATGATCACGCGCGAGCTGGAGAGCGGCACGCACAGCCTGGTGTGGAACCAGACCGTCACGCGCAAGCGGTGGCTCGCCACCAAGCTCGGGTTCGGCCTGCTCGCCGCGATGGTCGCCGGTGGCCTGCTGAGCGTCGCGGTGTCGTGGTGGGCGAGCCCGATCGACGCGCTCGCGGCGCAGCAGACCGACCGCGAGATGTTCTCGCGCATCGCGCCGGTGGTGTTCGGCGCGCGCGGCATCGTCCCGATCGGGTACGCGGCCTTCGCGCTCGCGCTCGGTGTCGCGGTCGGGATGCTGCTGAAGCGGACGGTGGCCGCCATGGCCGTCACGCTCGTCGTGCTCGCCGCCGTGCTGCTCGTGGTGCCGAACTTCGTGCGCCCGTACCTGTTGCCGCCGCAGACGATGACGGTCGCCATCGTCGGCGACAACATCACGAACATCACCGGCAACGAATCCGGTGTGCAGGAGATCGGCGTGCGGAACCCGGCCGGCGCGTGGGTGCTGGCGAACGAAACGATCGACCCGGCCGGGAACCTGGCCTCCCCGCTGCCGGACTTCGTGCGGAACTGCCTGCCGAGGCCGGGCGGCCCGGTGCCGGACCGCGGCAACGTCGAACAGTGCATGGGGCAGCTGGGCGCCCACGGCTACCAGCAGCGCCTGACCTACCAGCCGGGTTCGCGGTTCTGGCCGCTGCAGTGGCTCGAACTCGCGCTCTTCCTCGCGATGACCGCGCTGCTCACCTGGTTCTCCTTCCGCCGCGTCCGTCACCTGTCCTGAACCGATTCCTGGGGGAATCATGCGCACTCTCGCGGTAGCCACCGCTTTGACCCTCACCTTGTCCGCGTCACCCGCTTCGGCGAGCACGACGCCTTACCTGCCCCGCCCGACCGGCCACGAGCCCGTCGGTGTCACCTCACTGTCCCTCAAGGACACTTCGCGCCCCGACCCATGGGTGGCTACGGTGCCCTACCGGGAGCTGATGGTCTCCGTCTTCTACCCGGCGACCTCGGCGAACGGGCCGAAGAAGCAGTACATGACGCCGCTCGAGTCCGAGCGCAACCTCGAACGGGAGAACATCCCGGGGCTGCCCTTGGACGTCCTGAGCACCGTCCGCACGAACGCCGTCGTCGACGCGAAACCGGCCGGGCGGTGGCACGGCCTGCCGCTGGTCGTGCTGTCGCCGGGCTGGACGCAGCCGCGGGCCACGCTCACCGCGCTGGCCGAGGACCTCGCCAGCCGCGGGTACGCCGTCGCGGCGATCGACCACGCCCACGAGAACCGCGCCACGACGTTCCCCGACGGGCACGTCACCGGCTGCGAAGCCTGCGAAGTCGACGACCAGCCCGGGTTCTGGGAGAAGCTCGCGCAGGTGCGGTCGAAGGACACGTCGTTCGTGCTCGACTCGCTGCTGCGCTCACCCAAGTGGGGCGCGCTGATCGACCCGCGGCGCATCGGCATGACCGGCCACTCGGCGGGCGGTGCGATCACGACGCAGGCGATGCTGGCCGACCCGCGCATCCGCGCCGGGGCGGACATCGACGGGAGCATCCACGTCCCGCTCCCGGCGTCCGGGCTGTCCCGGCCGTTCCTGTTCCTGGGCAGCATGGACAACTACGTCCCCGGTCAGCAAGGTCCTTACGACGACTGGGAAACGGACTGGACGCACCTCACCGGGTGGAAGCGCTGGCTCATGGTGTCCGGCACGGTGCACAGCTCGTTCACCGACCTCGGCGTGCTCGCCGACCAGCTGGGCGTCGACATCGGCGCGTCGATCGACGCCTACCGGGCCCTGACGATCACGCGGAACTACGTAAGCGCTTTCTTCGACCTGAACCTGCGCTGCCTTCCGCAACCGCTGCTGACCGCGCCTTCGCCCACCTACCCGGAAGTGACATTCATCGGATGAAGATCCTCCTGATGGTGACCGCGCTGACGCTGACGCTGACGCTGCCCGTGCCGGCGTCGGCGTCACCGGCGCTGTCGCTGGCCGCGCCGACCGGCGGCCTGCCGGTCGGCACCACTTCCCTGTACCTGAAGGACACCTCGCGTCCCGACCCGTGGGTCGCGACGGTGCCCTACCGCGAGCTGATGGTGTCGCTGTTCTACCCGGCCGTTTCCGCGCAGGGGCCGAAGAAGCAGTTCATGACCGAGACCGAGGCGCAGGCGGTGTTCGACGAGGCCGGCATCACCGGCATTCCGGCGTCGGTCATGACGACCGTGCACACCGACGCCGCGGTCGACGCCCGGCCGGCCGGGCACCACCTGCCGCTGGTCGTCCTGTCGCCCGGGTTCAAGCGGCCCCGCGCCGAGCTGACGTCGCTGGCCGAAGACCTGGCGAGCCACGGCACCGCGGTCGTCGTGGTCGACCACACCTACGAGAACGTCGCCACGACGTTCCCCGACGGGCACGTCACCGGCTGTGCGGCCTGCGGCAACTATGACGACGCGTTCTGGAAGAAGCTGCAGCGAGGCCGGGCGAAGGACGTTTCGTTCGTGCTGGACTCGCTGACGCACTCGAAGTGGGCGTCGCTGATCGACGCGTCCCGGATCGGCATGGCCGGGCACTCGGTCGGCGGCGCGAGCGCGCTCGGCGCGATGGTGGCCGACCCGCGGATCAAGGCCGGGATCGACATCGACGGCACGACGGACGACCCGCTGCTCGCGCCCGGGCTCGACCGGCCGTTCCTGTTCCTGGGCCGGGCGGACACGTACACGCCCGGCACCGGCGAGGAATCCGGTACCTGGCAACGGGACTGGGCGCAGCTGACGGGGTGGAAGCGCTGGCTGGTCGTCGCGGGCATGGCGCACCCGTCGTTCACCGACATCGGCCTGTTGGGCGAACAGCTCGGCCTCGACTTCGGCGCGACGACGCCGGCGGCGCGCGGGCAGGCCGTCACGGCGGCCTACGTTCGGGCATTCTTCGAAGAGCACCTGGAGGGCCGGGCCCAGCCCTTGCTCGACCAGCCGTCGTCGCGCTACCCGGAGGTCAGCTTCGCCATGACGTCGACGCCCTACCTGCCCGCACCGACCGGCGACCGGCCGGTGGGCAGCGCGCAGGTGTACCTGAAGGACCCATCGCGGCCGGACCCGTGGGTGCCGTCGGTGCCCCACCGCGAGCTGATGGTGTCGCTCTTCTACCCGGCGGTGCCTTCGCACGGGCCGAAGACGCGGTACGTGACGGCGGCCGAGTCGGCGGCGCTGCTGTCCGGCAGTGGCCTGGACGCACCGCCGGACCTGCTCACCCGGCTGGTGACCAACTCGGTCGCCGACGCCCGCCCGGCGGGGTCTCACCTGCCCCTGGTGGTGCTTTCGCCCGGCTACACGAAACCCCGCGCCACGCTCAGCGCGCTGGCCGAGGACCTGGCGAGCCACGGGTACGCCGTCGCGCTGGTCGGCCACACCTACGAGAACACCGGCACCAGCTTCCCCGACGGGCGGTTCGCGGGCTGCGCGTCGTGCGAGGTCCCGCACGACTCCGCGTTCTGGACGAAGCTGGAGCTCGGCCGGGCCGCCGACGTGTCGTTCGTGCTGGATTCCCTGACCCGCTCGAAGAAGTGGGCGCCGCTGATCGACGCGTCCCGGATCGGCATGGCCGGCCACTCCATGGGCGGGGCGAGCACGCTGCCCACGATGGTCGCGGACCCGCGCGTCCTGGCCGGCATCGACATCGACGGCCGCACGGAGGTTCCGCTGACCCCGCCCGGGTTGTCCCGGCCGTTCATGTTCATGAGCCACCAGAACGCGGCGACGGCCTGCGCGCCGGGGAACGAGCCGTGGGAGCGGGACTGGGCCCAGCTGACCGGCTGGCGGCGCTGGCTCGAGGTGGCGGGCACGCAACACGCGTCGTTCACCGACGTGGGCCTGGTGGGAGAAGAGCTCGGCGTCGACATCGGCGCGACCACCACGGCTCTGCGCACCCAGGAGATCACGCGGGCGTACGTGAACGCCTTCTTCGACCAGCACCTGCGGGGCGAGGCACGGCCGGTGCTCGACGAGCCCGGGTATCCGGAAGTCTCGTTCTGCCACTGAAAACGGCGGAAGCGGCACTCGTGGGGGTGTGCCGCTTCCGCTTTCTCGTGGATCGGCCACAACCCGCCGCACCGCCTCGGTGGCCCGCCGCCCCGCCGCGGCCCCGGGCCCCCGGCCGGGGACTGACCCGCGCGGCCGCGGCCGCGCTCGCGCTGGGCGCCGTGACAGCGGTGTTCTCCCTGCTGGGCGGTCTCGTGTTCGCCGCCCAGCAGCGGCACTCCACGCCGGGTCAGGAGTCGCTGCTCTCCGTCCTGCTGGGCACCGCCGTCCTCGCCGTCGCGGCCGCGACGCTGGGCCTGCTCGCCGTGGTGCTGAGCCAGACGTTCTGGCCGGCGAACTGGCTGACCACCTTCATGTAGCCGTCAGAGCTTGCCGCCGGCGACCGGCGGCATGTCCGGCGCCTCCTCGGCGCCCGTGGCCGCCTCGCGGTACAGGTGGTTCTCGACCTCGAAGAGGTTGTCCGCGGCGCGCTCGACGACCGTGAGCAGCGTGGACATCTGGGCCACCTCCTCCACCTGCTCCTTGAGGAACCAGGCCATGAACTGTTCGCCGAGGTAGTCCTCCTCCAGCCGCGCGGCCTTCGCCATCGCCTCGATGTCGGCGGTCACGGCCCGTTCCTGCGCCAGCGCCAGCTCGATCGCCTCGTGCGCGCTCGAGAAGTCGTTCCGGACGTCGCCGCTGCCCGGGATCGCCACCGGCTGGCTCCGGTCGAGCAGGTACCGGACCATCGCCAGCGCGTGGTTGCGTTCCTCGATCGACTGCCGGTAGAAGCGTTTCGCCAGCCTCGGCAGATCCCGCGCGTCGAACCAGACGGCGAGGGCGACGTACTGCTGCGCGGCGGTGAACTCGTGCCGGATCTGCTCCTGCAGGAGCTCGGAGAACTTCGAACGCTGGGTGTCGGCCATGCCCACAAAGTACGGCGCCGGGCTGCCCCGCGCACCCGTCACACGCGTCAAGCGCGGGGCTGGTACTGCTCCACCCGGATGCTGTCCTTCACCGCGTCCAGGAACTCGTTCCGGGCGGTGTGCAGGGCCCGGTACTCGGGTTTTCCGGGGTTGATCAGCTCGTGCCACAGCGAAACGACCACGCCGCAGCGATCTTCCAGCTCGTGGGCCTTGGAGATCAACGCCGGTGTCCCGATCACCTCCAGCATCGCGACCTGCTCCCGCATGCCCGCGAGCGCGTAGGCGCCGGCCTGGTAGCGCAGGCGGCGCTCGTCCTCGTCGGTGAGCACCTGGTACCGGAAGGCGGTGATCCGGGCGAGGTGCCGGGTGATCTCGAGGTAGGTGTCACGGATCTCCCGGTCCCACCGGCGGCGGTCCTCCCGGTTCAGCTTCCGGCGGTCGCTCACCGCGATCGCGACGAACGCGAGCACCGCGCCCGCGAGCAGGAAGCTGCCCGCGATCACGGGCACGCCCCACCAGGGCACGGAGGCCGAAGCCGGTGCGGCGGGGACGAGAGCGGTCGGCACCGGCGAGATCATGCGGGCACGATACTCGCGAAATCCGCCGAAAACGCCCGCCGATCGAGGCCCGGCTACGATCGGCGGGTGCCGAGCCGCCTTCTCGATCTTTCCGGCACGGTCACCTGCGTCACCGGCGCGAGCGGCACGATCGGCCGCGGGATCGCGCTGCGGTTCGCCGAAACGGGCAGCGCGGTGGCCGTGCACCACCGCCGTCCCGGCGCGGGCGACGACGTCGTCGCGGCGATCGAAGCCGCGGGCGGGCGGGCCCGGGCGTTCGCCGCCGACCTGACCGACGACAGCGCTTGTCACGCCCTGCTGGAAGCCGTCGCGGACTGGGGCGGACGGCTCGACGCGCTCGTCAACAACGCCGGCGTCCAGCCGGTCGAACCCCTCGCGGACCTGACGGCGCAAGGCTGGCAGTCGATGCTGGACAGCACCCTGACCAGCGCGTTCTCCTGCACCCAGGCGGCAAGCCGGCTGCTGGGAGACGGCGGCAGCGTCACGCACATCGCGTCGATCGAGGCCCGGCAGCCCGCGCCCGGGCACGTCCACTACAGCGCGGCCAAGGCGGCGCTGGTGATGCACGCCCGCGGTGCCGCGCTGGAGTACGGGCTGCGCGGGATCCGCGTCAACACTGTGTCGCCCGGCCTGATCTCGCGTCCGGGGCTGGAGCGGGACTGGCCCGAAGGCGTCGAGCGGTGGCGGCGCGCCGCCCCACTGGGCCGGCTGGGCACGCCGGCCGACGTCGGCGACGCGTGCGTCTTCCTGGCTTCCCCGCTGGCTTCCTGGATCACCGGGCACGACCTGGTCGTCGACGGCGGGGTCACCGCGCGGCCGACCTGGTAACGTGGAACACGTTCTAGTTTTGGGGGCGCGATGACCTTCCCGATCGTCGACGGCGTGCCGCCCGGGCGGGCGCTGCTCGGGTCCCGGATCCGCGAGCTGATCGACGCTTCCGTGTGCGCGGGCGACGACGCCGACCTGGCCGCCGCCGCGAGCCGGGTCGAGGCGGTCACCGCCGCGCTGCGGGCGACCGGCGGCGCACCGCCGTTGCTGCTGGCGGCGCTCGAGGGCGGCGGCCACCTCAGCGTCAACAACCCCCTGGAAGGACCCGGGAACCCGCTGGCGCCACCGTTGTCGTGGACGTACGTCGGGCCGGACGAGGTCCGCGCGGAGGTCCTCCTCGGCGCGGCGCACGAAGGACCGCCCGGCCGCGTGCACGGCGGCTGGGTGGCGGCGGTCCTGGACCACGTGCTCGGCCGGGCCACCGCCGCGGCCGGCTACCCCGGGATGACGGCGTCGCTGACGATCGACTACCTCCGCGGCACGCCGTACGGTGTGCCGCTGGTCGCGGAGGGACGGCTCGAACGCCGGGACGGACGCAAGCTGCACGCCACCGGCACCCTCCGGGCCGGCGCCGAGATCTGCGCGACGGCCAAGGCCATCCTCGTCCACTTCAGCGCCGACCGGTTCCCGGTACCGGTCCAGGACTGAGTCACGACCTCACGGCACCAGCGTCGTGTGCCGGGGCGACTCCGAGCTCGACGACGCCATCAGCACCGCGCAGATCGGCACCGCCATCGCCAGCGCCGCCAGCACGAACACCGGGAACAGGAACGAGAACACCTCCGCGCCCGACGGGTCCGGTGCCGCCGGGTCCAGGTGCAGCCGGACCGCCGCCATGCCCGTGTAGTGCATGCCCGTCACCGCCGCCGCCATCACCAGGCCCGCCACCAGCCGGGGCAGGAGCTTGTCCAGCCCGACCGTGAACCACAGCGCCGCCGTCGCCGCGACCACCGCGATCACCACCGACAGCACCACCAGCGTCGGGTCGTAGCCGATCGTCCCCTTGATCTGGACCGCCCACATCCCGGTGTAGTGCATGACGTTCACGGCGAGCCCGGTCAGCAGCCCGCCCAGCAGCAGCCGCTTCCAGGCGAACCGGTTGCGGACGCCGAACACCAGCAGCCCGCAGAACACCGCCGCCACCGACAGGACCGCCGACAGCGCCGTGCGCAGGATGTCGTAGCGCACCGGCAGTCCCGGCGTCGAAAACCCGAGCATCGCGATGAAGTGCATGACCCAGATGCCGACCCCGCCGATCGACACCGCCGCCAACGCGAGCCAGGTCAGCCGGGTGCGCGCGTTGTCCGTGGTCCGCGCCTGCAGCGTGCAGGCGAGCCCGAGCGCGCAGCCCACCACCGAGGTCAGGTACGCGAGCACGACGAGCCAGTGGCCCATCGCGAAGTCGTCGTGGTCCATGGTCATTTCCGTGCTCCTGTCAGGCTTGCCGCTGCCGCGGCGCATGCAACGCGGCGAGTGCGTACTCGGCCGCGGCGATGAGGGTCTCTTTCGTCGACTCCGGCGAACGCGCGTCGCAGGTGACCACCTGGACCTCCGCCGGGACCTTGAGGGCTTCGCGCACCTGCTCCGGCGGGTGCTGGCGGGTGTCCTGGAACTGGTTGACCGCCACCAGGAACGGCACCCCGCGTGACTCGAAGAAGTCGATCGACGCGAAGGAGTCCGCGAGCCGGCGGGTGTCGACCAGGACGATCGCCGCCACCGCGCCGCAGACCAGGTCGTCCCACATGAACCAGAACCGGTGCTGGCCCGGCGTGCCGAACACGTAGAGGATCAGGTCGTCGGCGAGGGTGAGCCGGCCGAAGTCCATCGCCACCGTCGTGGAGAACTTCCCCGGCACCGCTTCGGTCCGGTCGACGCCGACGGCCGCGGCCGTCATCACGGCCTCGGTGCGCAGCGGGTCGATCTCGGAGACGGCCCCGACGAAGGTCGTCTTGCCGGCGCCGAACCCGCCGGCCACGACGATCTTGGCCGAGGTGATCCGCCTGTCAGAGTGCACGTAGTCCACTGAGGACCCTTTCGAGCAGTTCGTTGCGTTCGTCGAAGGAGGCGTCCGCGGGGAGCGTGTCGCGGATGGACACCTGGCCGGCGACCAGCAGGTCGCCGATGAGCACCCGGGCCACGCCCAGCGGCACGCCCAGGTGCACCGCGACCTCCGCCACCGAGCGCTGGTGCAGGCACAGCTGCGTCACCGCGGCCAGGGGGTTGGTCGGGCTGAAGGGCGCCGTCCGCCCCGCCGCCGTCGTTTCGACGAGGGCTTCGACCGCCATGTCGACCTTCGGCCGGGTGCGGCCGGCGGTCCACGCGTAGGGGCGGGCCAGTGACGCCGCGTGCCGCCCGCCCTCGCGTCGCCGGCCTTCCGTCACCGGCTCGCTCCCGGAGCGGCCGCTGGCCGCGCGGGTGTCTCGACCATCTTCCCGAACCGGTCCACGAGCAGCGTCATCTCGTAGCCGACCAGGCCGATGTCGCAGCCGGGGTTGGCCAGCACCACCAGGTTCGACCCGTCCCCGACGTTCATCAGCATCAGGAAGCCCTGCTCCATCTCGATGACCGACTGCACGACCCGGCCAGCGGTGAACAGGTCGGCCGTGCCGAGCGCGAGGCTCGAGAGGCCGGACGCGATGGCCGAGAGCTGGTCCGCCCGGTCGCGCGGCATCGAGTCGTTCGACGCCACGAGCAGGCCGTCCGCCGAGACGAGCGCGGCGTGCGCGACGCCGGGCACCTCCTGCGTGAACGCCGACACCAGCCAGTTCCGGGACTGGTCGGTCACTTCCGCTCCTTCCTGCCGCGCGCTCGTGCTCATCACTGGCCCTTCGGGTCGGTCGCGACCCGGTGGCGGGCCGCGCGCATGCCGCTGTAGTGCCGGGAAAGGTTGTTCCGCACCGCGGCCGGGTCCCGGAACGACGGGTCGGCCGGCTGCGGCTGCCGCGGGGCGACCGAGCCGGGGACGAGCTGCGCGCCCGGATTCCGGGTCGGCAGGCCCGACTCGGTGAGCTCGAGGTCGTCCGGCGAGCCGACCGCGGCTTCGGCGGCCTGGCGGACGTCGTCGGCCGGCGTCGCCCAGTCGGCGGGACGCGCCGGTTTCGCGCGGTCGTCGGCGAACCAGTGCGACAGCATCTGGTCGAAGATCGGCGTCGGCATCGGCGAGTCCGCCGCGACGGCGGCGGGCTCTTCGGCGGGCCACCGGGGTTCCGGCTCGGGCCGGGCCGCGCCGTTGACCGCCGGCGGCCGTTCGGGCAGCCCCGGGAGCCCGGGCCGCGCCGGCAGGTCGACCAGGATCAGCACGCCCGGGACGTGCACGCTGGCGGTGATGCCGGCGCTCGCGGTCCGGGTGGTCGTGGGCCGCAGCCGCACGGTGATCCCGTGCGAGGCGGCGAGCCTGCTCACCACGAACAGGCCCATCCGGCGGGTGGTCTCCGGGCTCACCGAGGCACCGGCGGCGAGCCGGGCGTTCGCCGCTTCGAGGTCCTCGCGGGTCATGCCGAGGCCGACGTCGACGACCTCGATCAGCACGCCGCCGTCGAACCCGCGGTCGGCGGTCAGCACGACCTGCTCGTCCGGCGGGGACGACCGGATCGCGTTCTCCAGCAGCTCGGCGAGGATGTGCACGACGTCGGCCGCGGCCTCGGACTGCACCGACCCGCGGGGCGCGTTGCCGAGCGTGATCCGCTGGTAGTCCTTGACCTCCGACGTCGCGGCCCGCAGCAGCTCGACCGTCGCGACCGGCCCGATGTCCCGGCGCACCGGCCGGCCGCCCGCGAGGACCTGCAGGTTCTCGCCGTTGCGCCGCAGCCGGGTGGCGATGTGGTCGATCTGGAAGAGCTCGGCCAGCCGCTGCGGGTCCTGCTCGTCGGCTTCGAGGTCCTCGATCACCGACAGCTGCAGCTCCACCAGCGACTGGCTGCGCCGCGACAGCGTCATGAACATCTCGCTGACCTGGATCCGCATCTCGGCCTGCTCGCCGACGGCCAGCCGCACCGCCTGCCGGTGCATGTCGTCGAAGGCGCGGGCCAGCTGGCCGATCTCCTCCTCGGAGTCGACGGGGAGCCGCTCGGTCGCCTGCCAGTCGACGTCCTCGCCCTCCCGGATCCGCTCGATGGTGCCCGGCAGCCGGCGGCGCGCCGTGTCGACCGCGGCCGCGTGCAGCCGCCGGATCGGGGCGAGCACCGAGCGGGCCACGGCGAGCGCGATGGCGAGGGCGCCCAGCAGTGTGGCGAGCACCAGCGCGGTGTCGCGCAGCGCGTCGGACCGGGCGCGGTCGGTCCGCGCGCCGACCGCGTCCGAAAGCGTTTTCGCCTGGTCGGTCAGGATGATGCCGAGCGCCGCGCGCTTGGCCGCGGGCCCGCCGGCGCCGGGGATGGTGGCGGCGGCGAACCGCGCGGCCACCGCACCGGTGGGCAACGCCCGGCGGATCTGCCCGGTGAGCACCGACTCTTCGGCGACGGCGGCGGCGAGCGCGTCCGCCGATCGGCCACCCGGGACCTCCTGCCCGGCGAGCGTCGCTCTCAGCTGCGTCAACGCTTTCGTGATATCGGCCGCGGCGTCGAGATCGACATTCCCGGCCTGGCCGACGATACGTGGGATCACTTCGCTGAGGGAGCCGACGAAGTCGTGGTAGGCGGGAGCTTTCCCACCGGCGGAACCGTCCTGCTGGCGCAGACCGGCCAATTTTCCCAATTGATCTTCCAGTGTCCGCGAAATCTCCGGGCTCAGCCGCGCGAATTCGGCGTCGTGCCGGATCACGGCGGCTTTCGCGTCGACCGCGGCGGTCTGCGCGGCCCCGCCGTCGTGGATCATCTCGTCGTCGACGAGCCCGGTGAGCTCGGCGATCCCTTGCACGACCGGCATTTGGTCGCGCACCCCGCTGAGCGCGCCCGCCTGGTCGAGCTCGGCCTGCACGCGTCCACCGGCCAGCAGCAACGCGACCAGGACGGGCAGCAACAACACGACGGAGATCTTGGTGCGCAGCCGCCAGGTGCCGGGATTCCACGACGCGGTGGAACGACGGCGCAGCGGTTCATCTTCTTTCATCGGTGGCGTGGCTCGATTCGTACCGGTGGCCCGAGAACGATTTCCTGGATTTCTTCCACGGAATTCAGAACGGAGACATAACCCCGGCGACGGCGGCGCTGTCAAGGAACACCGGCCGTTTCCCCCGTACGCACCAGCTACACAGGGTGAACTTCCACAGCGTGGCATTTCGCCTTCGCGGAGGGTGAGCGGACCGCCCGGATTCCCCGCGGTTCCGTGAATCTCCGACCGCGCCGCCGACCACTGTCCACTGAGGACTCGTGGCCGGACCGACCCCCAGCCGGTCCGCACCCGGCACGCGACTTCGTCGGCGGCCGTGCGGGCATGAACGTGCCAGTGGCACGCGAGCGGCGTCAACCGGACAACGGAGGTTTCGCACCTGCACGAAAGGTGCCAGGTCACAGTGCGGCGTGACCGCGCGTCACCAGCGGCTATTCTCGCCCGGGAAAGGGCGGTACGTCGATGCTCAAGATTCACTTCACGGACGCGGACCTGGCGAAGCTGACCATCGCCGAGGACGCCGACCCGATGTGGGAGCTGCTCATGAGCAGCTACCGGATCCGGCGTCCGGAGGGCGAGCCGTTCTTCGGCCGGTGGCGCCGGGGGTCACGCTCCGCGGTCCCGGAGTCCGGCCGGCTGCTGATGTCCGCGGTCCCGCCGTACGGGTACTGCCCGGACTTCCTCACCCCGGCCGGGCACACCACGATCGGCGACGGCGTCTCGGCGGTGCTCGAAACCTCCTCGACGACCCTGGCCACCGACGTCGCCGAGCTGGCGGCGCAGGGCACGCGCGTGGCGCCGTGGCTGCGCCGGCTGGCCGGCGGCGAGGCCCGTGAGCTGCACCGGCTCGGCACGGCCCTGCACGACTACTACCGCCAGTGCATCGCCCCGGACTGGGCGACGATCCGCCGCTCGGTCGCCCGCGACCGCCGCCGGCTGCAGTCGAGCCTCGACCGCGGCGGGCCGCAGCTGCTGCTCTCGACGGTGCACCCGGACATCACGTGGTCACCCCCGGTGCTGCAGGTGCGCTTCCCGATCGAGCAGGAGCTCCACCTCGACGGCCGCGGCCTGCGCCTGGTCCCGGCGTTCTTCGCGCACGGCATGCCGACGACGTACAAGGACCCGGGCCTCCAGCCGGTGCTGGTCTACGCGATCAGCCACCCCCGCTTCGACAGCGACGCGGAGCCGGGCCCCTCCCTGGCGGCCCTGCTCGGCCGCACGCGGGCGCGGGTGCTGGTGACGGTCGCGATCACGCCGTGCAACACGAGCGAGCTGGCCGAGCTGACGGGCGTGTCCCTGGCGACGGCCAGCCAGCACGCGTCGGTGCTGCGGTCCAGCGGGCTGATCACCAGCGCGCGGTCGGGGAAGTCGCAGATCCACGAGATCACGCCGCTGGGGCTGGGCGTCATCCGGGCCAGCTGAACCCCGTCGTACCTGGCCGAACGCCGTGAATGAGTCATTCGCGACGTTCCGGACCAGGGCTTGCGCGACCCACCCGCCAACGCGAACAATCATTCGCTATGGACTCCAGAGCCAGCTTCACCGCGGAGACGATGGCCCTGCAGCGCGCCTTCGAATCCCACCGCCCCCGAGGGCGGAGACGCTTCGAAGACCCCTATGCCACCGCCTTCCTCCGGCCGTCGCTGCGCGTTCTCGCCGAGGCCGCGCGCGTCCCCGGTGTCCGGCGGCTCGCCACCGGCCTCTACGACGTCGTCGCCGGGCCGGGGCCGCGGACGTCCGGGATCGCGCGGACCGAGGTCATCGACGACGCCCTCGCCGACGCCATGACCGATGACACCCAGTGCGTCCTCCTCGGCGCCGGCTACGACACCCGCGCGCACCGGCTGGCCGCGCTCGACGGGCGGGCCGTCTTCGAGGTCGACCACCCCGCCACCCAGGCCCGGAAGCGCACCAAGATGGGCCCGGGTCCCGTCTACGTTCCCGTCGACTTCGAGCACGACGACCTGACGGCGAGCCTCCTCGAAAACGGCTTCGACCTGGGGAAACCGAGCGTTTTCGTCTGGGAGGGCGTCACCAACTACCTCACCGCCGACGCCGTCGGCAGCACCCTCGCGGCCATCCACGGACTCGGCGGCGACCTCGTCTTCACCTACGTCGACGTCCGGGCGTTGCGCGAACCCAGCCCCTTCCCCGAGGCGCGGCGGTGGGTGCGGGCCGTCGCGCGGGCCGGGGAGCCGTGGACCTTCGGGTTGCTGCCCACCGAAACCCGGGAGTTCCTGGCCGCACGCGGCTTCGAACTGCGGAAAGACGTCTCGGCCCACGAAGCCGGCGGCGGCTCGCGGCTCTACCGGATCGCCGTCGCCACGAGGAGCGCCCGTGCCCCGCATCAGTGACGAGCGCCGCCGGAAGCAACGGCAGCGGATCCTCGACGCCGCGATGACCTGCTTCGAGAAGACCGGTCCGGACGGGGCGTCCATGCAGGACATCGTCGCCGAGTCCGGGATGAGCGCCGGCGCCCTCTACCGCTACTTCGACGGCAAGGAAGCCATCATCGAGGCGGTCGCCGCCGACCGGCACGAGCACGAGCGGGACCTGGTCCGCGCCGCGCTCGCCGACGGCGGCCCGGACGCCCTCCGCCGGTTCCTCGACGCCTACTTCGACTGGGTGGCCGACCCCGAGGAGGCACGACGACGGCGCGTCACCGTCCACGTCTGGGCCCGCGCCCAGCACGACGAGCGGCTCCGGCGGATCGTCACCGAGGGACTCGCCCCGCTGGACGACGTCGGCCGCGCGCTGGCCGGCATCGGGCTGCCGGACGGCGTCGAGCCGGACATGTTCGCGCGCGTCCTGCTCGCGCTCATCCAGGGCTTCCTGCTCCAGCGCTCGTGGGAGCCCGACCTCGACCCGCAGCGCTACCGCGACACCGTGACCAGCCTCCTCGATCGGGTGTTGCCCCGGTGAGCGGAGCTCGTGTTAGCCTGTCGCCGTGCAGCGCCCGATGATGTCCTCGCGACTCGTAACCCGGCGCGCCGGCTGAACCCAGGTCGCCGGCGCGCAGCGTCGTCGATCGCGTTTTCTCGGGACCTGGCCCCGATCTCATTCCTTCTGCATCCTGGGAGATCAGCCATGTCCACGTCCTTCGCCATTCCCGCCACCCGCTCGGCCATGCTGCTGCGCCGCCGCATCGCCACGTACTTCGTCGGTGGCGCCGGAGAAATCCCGGCACTGGTCAGCGCACTGGCGGGCCACCTCGTCCACGAGCTGTCCGTCGACATCAAGGACGGCGTCCGCGAGAGCAGCATGGTCTGCGCCGTCCTGCTGGCCGCCGAAGAGACCGAGCCCCTGCTGGACCGGTTGCGCGAGCTGACCGCGGTCGTTTCGGCCGAGCTCGCCTGAGGGATGTCTCGTAAGTGATCCAGCTGCGGTCCGGTTGGATTGCGGACGTGGTCGGTCGCGGTGAGTTGACGGATAAGCGTGGGCGGTGATCGAGCCCCTGCTGCCGCCGCGGCAAGGCGGTGGACGGCGGTGGTGGGATCACCATCAGTCGACCGGGTGATCGTCAAAGACGACGCCGTCGGCCCCGGGCCAGGCCGGCCGAGGTGTCGGCCGAAGACGGTGATCGCGGACAAGGCGTATTCGGTGCTTCAACCGGCTCAAGCATCGTGCTCTGGCTCCGATGACTTACAGGACAGCTCCTAGCTGCTATCTTCACGGGGAAGATCAACGGAGGAGACCAGTCGTGGCAGGTGACGTCGACATCTCCGGGTAGCTCCGGAGTGTGCAGGCCCCCGGCAGTGCCGGTGCGGGCCGCTTTCGACGTCCCCCTTTCGCTTCGCACCACCACGAGGTCTTCACCATGTCCGAAATCGTGCTGTCCGGCCTGTCCTTCTCCTGGCCCGACGACACCCCCGTCTTCGACCACCTGTCCGCCACGTTCCCCGGCGGCCGCACCGGGCTCGTCGCCCCGAACGGCTCCGGCAAGACGACGCTGCTGAAGCTCGTCGCCGGAACGCTGACGCCGTCCTCGGGCAGCGTCACCGCCGACGGCGTCCTCGGCTACCTGCCCCAGGACCTGCCGCTGAGCGGCGAGCCGTCCGTCGCCGAAATCCTCGGCGTCGCACCGGTTCTGGACGCCATCGCGGCCGTCGAGTCCGGCGACGTCGACGAGGCGCACTTCACCACCATCGGCACCGACTGGGACATCGAGGAACGCACGCGCGCCCAGCTCGACCGGCTGGGTCTCGACGTCACGCTCGACCGCTCGCTGAGCACGCTGTCCGGCGGTCAGATCGTCTCGCTGGGACTGGCCGCGCAGCTGCTCAAACGGCCGGACGTGCTGCTGCTCGACGAGCCGACCAACAACCTCGACCGCGAAGCCCGGCACCGGCTGTACGCCGTGCTAGACGACTGGTCCGGCTGTCTCGTCGTGGTCAGCCACGACCGCGCGCTGCTCGACCGGATGGACCGGATCGCCGAGCTCGACCGCGGCGAAATCCGTTTCCACGGCGGGAACTTCACCTCCTACGAAGAGGCCGTCGACGCCGCGCGGGAGGTCGCCGAGAAGAACATCCGCAGTGCCGAACAGGAGGTCAAGCGCGAGAAGCGGGAGATGCAGCAGGCCCGCGAGCGCGCCGCCCGCCGCGCGAGCACCGCGTCGCGCAACCTCGGCAGCGCCGGGCTGCCCAAGATCTTCGCGGGCACCATGAAGCGCAACGCGCAGGAGTCGGCGGGCAAGGCGGACGGCACGCACGCGGCGCGCGTCGGCGCGGCCAAGGCGAAGCTCGACCAGGCCGAGCGGGCGCGCCGGGACGAGCAGAAGATCAGCCTGGAGCTGCCGCGGACGGAGGTCCCGGCCGGCCGCACGCTCTTCACCGGCGAGGGCCTGCGGGCGCGCGGCCTCTTCCCGGACGGCGTCGACCTGACGATCCGCGGCCCCGAGCGGATCGCGCTCACCGGGCCCAACGGCGCCGGGAAGTCCACGTTGCTGCGGCTGGTGACCGGAGATCTCGCGCCCGACAGCGGTTCGGTGTCCCGCGCCGACGGCCGGGTCGCGTTCCTGTCCCAGCGTCTCGACCTCCTCGACGACGACCGCTCGGTGGCCGAGAACCTGGCCGCGGCCGCTCCCGCGTCGCCGCCGTCGCAGCGGATGAACCTGCTGGCCCGCTTCCTGTTCCGCGGCTCGCGGGTGCACCTGCCGGTCGGTGTTCTCTCGGGCGGGGAACGGCTGCGCGCCACGCTGGCCTGTGTCCTGTTCGCCGAACCGGCACCGCAGCTGCTGCTGCTCGACGAGCCGACGAACAACCTCGACCTCGTCAGCGCCGGGCAGCTGGAGAGCGCGCTGACAGCGTTCCGCGGCGCGTTCGTCGTCGTGAGCCACGACGAACGCTTCCTCGAGCGCATCGGGATCGACCGGTGGCTGCGGCTGGAAAACGGTGACGTACACGGGTGACGTCGTGCGACGGTCGCCGCGGTGGTGGGCGGGTTCCTAGCGTGGTGGAGTCACCCGCTGAAAGGAACACCATGTCCGAAGTGACCTACACCGCCGTCGCCACCTCCACCGCGGAGGGCCGTAACGGCGGCCGCGCGACCTCCGACGACGGCGCGCTCGACGTCACGCTCGCCGTGCCCAAGGCCTTCGGCGGCGCGGGCGACGGGACGAACCCGGAGCAGCTGTTCGCCGCGGGCTGGGCGTCGTGCTTCGTCGGCGCGGTCCGCCGGGTCGCCGCCGCGAAGAAGGTGCCGCTGAACGACCTCGCCGTCGTCGCCGAAGTCACGTTGCACCACGACACGGAGGCGAGCGACTTCAAGCTGAGCGCGGCTTTGCACCTGGAGGCGTCGGGCATCGACCAGGCCACGGCCGACGAGCTGGTGACCGGCGCGCACCAGCTGTGCCCGTACTCGAAGGCGACGCGCGGCAACATCGAGGTCACCCTCGACGCCACCGTCGCCTGACCGTCGTGAGTGAGAAACAGTGTTAGAACACTGTTTCTCACTCACGACCGTTCACATGCGGGCAGCGTCCACAATGGCCTGCGCGAACGGGCGCGGGGCCTCCTGCGGGACGTTGTGGCCGATGCCGTCGAGGATCCGGTGCTCGTACTTGCCGGTGTACTTCGCGCGGTAGGCCTTGCCGTCCTTGGCCGCGCCGTCGAAGTCGCTGGCGATCGTGATCGCCGGGACCGTGATGGCCGGTCCCGCGGCCAGTTTTTGTTCGTACGCCTCGTACTGCGGCTCACCCGGCGCGAGACTCAGGCGCCAGCGGTAGTTGTGGACGACGATGTCGACGTGGTCGGGGTTGTCGAACGCCGCCGCGCTCCGGTCGTACGTCGCGTCGTCGAAGTGCCACGCCGGGGACGCCGTCTTCCAGATCAGCTTGTTGAAGTCGTGGCGGTTGGCCGCGTAGCCGGCGCGCCCGCGCTCGGTCGCGAAGTAGTACTGGTACCACCAGCCGAGTTCGGCTTGCGGCGCCAGGGGTTTCTGGTTCGCCACCAGGTTCGTGACGATGTACCCGCTCACCGCGACGACGGCCTGGCAGCGCTCCGGGAACAGCGCGGCGATGATGTCCACCGTCCGCGAACCCCAGTCGTAGCCGCCGAGGACGGCCTTGTCGATCTTGAGCGCGTCCATCAGGGCGACGACGTCGAGCGCGACCGCCGCCTGCTGCCCGTTGCGGACGGTCCGCGCCGACTTGAACGTCGTCGGGCCGTAGCCGCGCAGGAACGGGATGATCACCCGGTGGCCGGCCGCGGCCAGGATCGGCGCGACGTCGACGTAGCTGTACGGGTCGTACGGCCAGCCGTGCAGCAGCACGACCGGCTGCCCGGTCGCCGGCCCGGACTCGTAGTAGGCCATGTTCAGCACTCCGGCGTCGACGTGCTTGACCTCGCCGAGCGACGTGTGTTCGCCCGAGCCGGCCCGCGGGTCGGGTGTGGTCGAGGGTGCGGCCGCGGGGGTACCCGAGGACGAGCAGGCCGCCAAGGAGGTGGCCGCCAGTCCCGCCGCGAACGCCTGCCCGAACCTTCTCCTGCTGATCATCTTGACTCCTGTGCGAAAGACCGTGGGACTTTCACGACGTTAGAGAGCTTCGAGTGATCTTCGCGCCCGTCAGGTGACGCAGCCGGTGTAAGTCACCCTTCCAGGGTCTTCAGCATCCCGGCGAGGTCGGCGCGGGAGCTCACGCCGAGCTTGGGGAAGATCCGGTGCAGGTGCGTGCCGACGGTCCGGTGCGAAAGGTACAGCCGCTGGCCGATCTCCCGGTTCGTCAGGCCGTCGGCGGCCAGCTGGGCGATGCTCAGCTCGTGCGGGGTCAGCTTCTCGCGCGCGTCCGGACCGCGGTTCGGGCTCGACTCGCCCGCGCCGCGCAGTTCGCCGCGGGCCCGCTCGGCCCAGGCCGTCATGCCGAGGGCGTCGAATGTCTCGCGCGCGGTGCGCAGGTGCGTCCGCGACTCGACGACCCGCCGCTGCCGCCGCAGCCACTCGCCGAAGGCCAGGTGGACGCGGCCGCGTTCGGCGGGCCAGCCGGCCAGGTCGGCCCCCAGCGCTTCGGCGAACCGCTCGTCACCGGGGTCGAGCACGGCCCGCGCGTACCGCAGCCCGATGTGCAGGGCGGGCGAGGGCGTGGTTTTCGCCAGCGGTTCCAGTTCGGCGAGGATGTCGCGCATGGCGTCGGTCTGCCCGGAGCGCACCGCGGCCTCGGTCAGCTCGGCGACGCAGTACGCGCGCAGGGCGAGCTGGTAGGCGGGGTCGGCCGGGTCGAGCAGCCGGCGCAGGTCGGCGAAGGCGTCGTCGAAGCGGCCTTCGCTCAGGCTCGTGAGCCCGCGCGCGAGCTGGACGGTGGCGAGCACCGGCCGCGCGCACGCGGCGAGCCCGGCGCGTTCGGCCTCGGCGGCCAGGGTTTTCGCCTGCTTGTGGTCACCGCGCAGGGCGGCGATCTCAGCCTGGACGGCGGTGGCGAGGCCGTACATGAAGGGCTGGCCGGTCTCCCGGGCGAACCGGGCGGCTTCGGCGGCGACGGGCACAGCCGCGGCGAGGTCACCGAGCCGGACGCGGCTCCACGCCTGGACCGCCAGCGCCCGCGGCAACAGCCCGAGCCGTCCCTGCGCCCGCAGCCCCGGAGCGGCGGCCGCGGAGAACCGCGCGGCGAGGTCGAAGGCCCCGACCTGCAGCGCGGCGCTGCCGAGGTACCGATCGACCTCGGGATCGGCACCGGTGGCCACGACGAGCTTCCGGAGGTTCCCGAGGACCTCCTGCCCGCGCTCGAACGGCGCGACATAGGCGGTGACGGCCACGACGCGCGGGTCGTCACATGGAATCGGGAGCCGATCGACGACGTCGAGCAAGGCGTTCCGGGCGGCGCTGCCGGGTTCGGTCCAGAAGCAGCGCATCGCGGCGCTCCAGAGGATCCGCGTGGCGCCGTCGATTTCCCCGTCGTCCGCGGCATTTTCGGCGGCGACGGCGAGTTCGGCGACGCGGGCGGGGTCTTCGCGAAGGCCGTCTTCGAACTCGCTGAGCAGCCGGCTCGCGGTGGCCCGCTCGCTCTTGCCGACCGGGTTGGCGTCGTGCACAAGGCGTTCGGCGGTCTCCCGCCGCCCGGACTCGACGGCCAGTTCGGCGGCTTTGAGCAGGCGTGCACACCGGCGCCCGGGCAGGTCACTGAGCCGCGCGGCCTGTTCGAGCGCGGCGATGGCGGCCGCGGCCCCACCCCGGTACCGGGCCCGTTCGGCGGTGCGGTCGAGTTCATCGGCGACGGTCTCGTCGGGCCCGACGGTGGCGCCGGCCTGGTGCCAGGCGCGGCGGTCGGGCTGGTCGCGGAGAGCTTCGGCGAGGGCGAGGTGGGCCCGCCGCCGGTCGGTCGGGGTGGCGGCCGCGGGAATGGCGGAGCGCATGAGCGGGTGGCGGAAGGTGACGATGCCGGCGGAGAGTTCGACGAGGCGAGCTTCGACGGCGGGGGCAAGAACTTCGGGCTCGACGCGAAGGCAAGGGGCGCCGGGCGAGCGATCGACCGGGCCGGCGTCGACGGCCGTCGGCGGCGCTTCGCCACGCAGCCCTGCCTGCGCACGCTCCCCACCCGCAGCCGCCTCAAGCGACTCGACCTGCTGGCCGTGGCCGCTCAAGCGCACCGCCGCGCCCGACCCCTCGACCTGCCCGGCATCGCCGCCCGAAACCGGCTCCGCAGCCGTCGTCAGAAGCGAAGCCGTCGCCGTCAGGGTCTCCGCCAGCGATGTCGTTTCGTTCAGCGCCGCCACCAGCAACGCCGTCCGCGTCGCCGCCGGCAGCCCGGCCACCCGCGCCGTGAACGTCCGCTCCAGACGTTCCGTCAGCGGCAGCACCGGGTCGAGCCCGTCGAAGTCCGCCAGCCCCAGCGGCAGCTCCGTCAACGCCAGCGGATGCCCCGCCGCCTCCGTCAGCAGCCGGGTGCGGACCGCCGGGGCCAACCCCGGCGCGACCGCGTCCAGCAGGTCCGCCGCGTCGTCCGCCCCCAGCCGCTCCAAGACCATCGGCGCCAGCCCCGCGTCGAGCAGCGGAGACGAAACGCCGTCGCGGAGGGTCGCCACCAGGACGATCGGCTCGGTCTCGATCCGCCGCGCCACGAACGCCAGGACGTCCGCGCTCGCGCGATCCAGCCAGTGCACGTCCTCCGCCACCAGCAGCAACGGCTTCGCGGCCGCCTCCTCCGCCAGCAACGTCAACGCCGCGAGCCCCACCAGGTACGCACTCGGCGAAGCTCCGTCTGCCAGCCCCAACGCCGTCCGCAGTGCGTCCCGCTGCGGCGCCGGCAGCTCCGCCACCGCCCCACGGACGGGGTGAAGCAGCTGGTGCAACCCGGCGTACGCGAGGTTCTGCTCGGCCTCGGCCCCGGCCGTCCGCAGCACGCGCAGCCCGGCGACCGACGCCGCGGCCGCCGTCTCGGCCACCAGTGCCGACTTCCCGATGCCGGCTTCGCCGCGCAGGACGACGCCGGCGCGGTCTTCGGGGCCGTCGACGAGCTCGCCCAGCTCCTTCAGCTCGGCTTCCCGCCCGTGCAGCGCCATGGAACCGACCTTACCCAACGCACGTTTCCGCAGCTCAAGGCCGAGTGACGTACATCAACAGCGTCATCCGACGGGCGCGGCGGCCGCGGGCCGCCACCTAGCTTCACAGCGTCCACGCAAGCGACCCGAGGAACCGATGAGACGCATCCCGAAGTTCATGGCGGCCGCCGTGCCGCTCCTGCTGACCGGCCTGGTGCCGCTGGCGCCGAGCGCGGCGGCCGCGACGCCGGCCTGCGCCGCCGTCTCCGTCCCCGCCCCGGCCGGCGCGAAGATCGAGTCGGTCACGGCCGAGCACAAGACCGCGTACTGCCAGCTCACCGTCACCCTGACCCACGACGGCAGCGACCACGTCAAGGTCGCCGTGGCCCTGCCCGACACCGGGTGGACCGGCCGGCTGCAGGCCCTCGGCGGCAGCGCCTATGCCGCCGGCAACTTCGACGGGCTCGCCCAGGCCGTCAAGGACGGCTACACCGGCGTGACGACCGACGCGGGCGTGTCCCTCGACGGGCTCGACACGTCGTGGGCGGTGACCGACGGCCAGGTCGACCAGACGCTCCTGACCAACTTCGCCACCCGTTCGGTGCACGAGGAAGCCCTGATCGGGAAGGCCGTCACGCAGCGGTACTACCACCGCCCGGTGGCGTACTCGTACTGGACCGGCTGCTCGACCGGCGGCCGCCAGGGCTACTCCGAGGCGCAGAACTACGCCGGCGACTTCGACGGCATCCTCGCCAACGCCCCGGCCGTCGACTGGACGCAGTTCGCCGTCGCGACGCTGTGGCCGCAGATCGTGATGAACCAGAGCCACGACTTCCCCAGCACGTGCGTGCTTTCGGCGTTCCGCACCGCCGCGGTCCAGGCGTGCGACGCGCGTGACGGCGTCACCAACGGCATCGTCGACCGGCCGGACGAGTGCGGCTACGACCCGCGCGGCCTGATCGGCACGAAGGTGGTCTGCGACGGCCAGGAGTTCACCGTCACGGCCGCGGACGCCGAGGTCATGCGCAAGATCTGGGCCGGCCCGACCGACGAGCGCGGCCGCAAGCTGTGGGCCGGGCTCCCCAAGGGCGCGGACTTCACCTGGCTGGCCGGCACGACGCCGGGCCCCGACGGCACGCTCGTCGCGCCGGGCTTCCCGGTGGCCGTCAAGTGGGTGCAGTCGTTCCTGGAGAAGCAGCCCGATTTCGACACGTCGAAGCTGACGTACGGCCAGTTCGCCGCGCTGTTCCGCCAGTCGGTGCGCGAGTACGACGACGTCATCGGCACGTCCGACCCGGACCTGTCGGCGTTCCGCCGCACCGGCGGCAAGCTGATCACGTTCGTGGGCGCGAACGACCAGCTGATCCCGCCGGGCGGCACGCTGTCCTACCGCAAGCAGGTCGAACGGACGATGGGTGGCGTCAACGACTTCTACCGGTTGTTCCTCGCCCCGGGCGTCGAGCACTGCTTCGGTGGCGGCGGTCCGGAGCCGACGAACGCGCTCGGGCAGCTCGTCGACTGGGTGGAGCACGGCAAGGCGCCGGCCACGCTCGCGGCGGCATCCGCGGACGGGAAGACCCGGAACCTGTGCCCGCTGCCGTCGGTCTCGCGCTACACCGGCGGCGATCCGGCGACGGCGTCGAGCTACCGCTGCCGCTGAGCCGAACGCCGTGTGTGCCGGCCTCCCTCCGGCACACACGGCGTTACTGGACTTGCCGGTCCAAAAAATGGTCGGCACGCTGAAGTCATGGCACTTGATCAGTACTACCTCCTCGGCCGCTCGGGCCTGCGCGTCAGCCGGCTCGCGCTCGGGACGATGAACTTCGGCACCGGCGGTTTCCACGCCGCCTACGGGAAGACCGAGGACGAGGTCCGCCCGATCTTCCGCGAGTACCTCGACGAAGGCGGCAACTTCCTCGACACGGCGGACTTCTACACGGCGGGCGAGAGCGAAACCATCCTCGGCCGCCTCATCGCCGAGGCGAACGTGCGCGAGCGAGTCGTGCTCACCACGAAGTTCACGAACAGCGTCGACCCGGGCGACCCCAACGCGGGCGGCAACGGCCGCAAGCACCTGGTCCGCGCGCTCGAGGCATCGTTGCGCCGCCTGGGCACGGACTACGTCGACCTGTTCCTGCTGCACACGTGGGACCGGCTGACCCCGGTCGAGGAGGTCGTGCACACGCTCGACGACCTCGTCCGGGCGGGCAAGATCCGTTACGCGGGCCTGTCCGACGTACCGGCGTGGTACGCGGCCCGAGCCCAGAGCATCGCCGAGGCGCACGCGCTCACGCCGATGATCAACCTGCAGCTGCCGTATTCCCTGGTACAGCGCGAAATCGAGACGGAGCACGTCCCGATGGGACAGAGTCTCGGCCTCGGCATCACGGCATGGAGCCCCTTGGCGGGCGGCTTCCTGACGGGCAAGTACCGCGACGGCGGCTCGGGCCGGTTCGATCCCGGCTCACAGGCCTGGACCGAGCGCGACTGGCAGTTGTTGAAGCCGCTGGAGGAGGTCGCGGGCAAGCTGGGCGTGACGATGGCCCAGGTGGCGATCAACTGGGTGGCAACGCAGCCGGGCATCGCGTCGGCGATCGTCGGGGCGAGCAGCGCCGAGCAGCTGGGCAAGAGCATGGCGGCGCTGGACTTCGAGATCCCGGCGGAGCTGCGTGCTCAGCTGAACGAGGCGAGTGCGGTGCCGCCGGCGTCGGTGTACCGGATGTTCACGGCGCAGTACCAGAACTGGATCGTCACGCCGGGCACAAAGGTGGGCGACAAACCGGAGGGATACGCGCCGGCCGTGCGGAACTGGTGAACGGTCGCGGAGCGGCAAGCGCCGCTCCGCGAACCCGGGTCGGGAGTCACGAACTCATTGCCCGATAAGGGGTAAGAAGAGCGCACCTGTCCGCCGCGCACAACATCCGCGATCGTGTTCCCTTCCCGGAGTGATGTGCCCGTCGCCGGAAACACCCAAACTGGGGCCATGCGAGCGACGCCCGGGTGCGATGAGCGAAATCACCCCACGGAACCCTCGATATATCGCGCGTCGTTCCGGACAATCGGAGGAGTCGAGCACCACGCCAGCGACCGCCACGGGAGCACGTGCATGGACACGCCGGAACACCCCGATCCGGACGCCGCCCGTGCCGAACGCAACCACAAGATGGTGCAGGACTGGCGCGACGGCGCTTCCATCACCCAGATCGCCCGGCGGTACGGCCTGTCACTCAACTGGACCGGCACTTTGCTCCGGCAGCACGGCGCCGACCTCCCCGTCAGCGGACGAGGCATCAAACGCGACCTCGACGACGAGCAGGTCGTGACCGCCTATCTCGACGGCGCCACGGTTCGGGAAATCGCCGACGCCCACGACGTGTCCTACGGCAAGGTCCATCGCTTACTGCGACAAAACGACGTTCCGATGCGCCCACGTGGGGGAAGAACGTCGCCGCGCCGAGTAAACTGATGTCCGCCGCGAAGCCACCCAAAGTAGTTGTCCACAGTGGACATAATGCTCGGTCGTGTGGACATCTTCACATTGTGCTCCACCGTAGGCGGAGAACCGGTAGACCGGAAGGTCGGGGTCGCCGCGGGGAGGGGGACGCATGGCACGTCCGGGACCGATTCAGTTACCCTCGCCGCCCCCTGAGTTCGCCGGACGGGACCACGAGCTCGAACAGCTCGACGCCCTCTGGGAAAGTCCCCGGGACCACCCGCGGATCGCGATCCTGACCGGTGTCGGAGGCGTCGGGAAGACAGCACTCGCCGTGCATTGGCTCACCACACGCCGCGCCGCGTTCCCGGACGGGGTGCTCTACACCAGTTTCACGTCGGGAGCGAAAGACGAAAGCCCGGAATCCCCCGACATCGCGCTCCACGGTTTCCTCACCGCGCTCGGGATTCCCGCGGCCGACATTCCTGCCCGGACCGGCCAGCGGGCCGCGTTGTTCCGCGCCCACACCATCGGGCGCTCATTCGCGCTCCTGCTCGACAACGTCGCCTTCGCCGCGCAGGCGCGCGCTCTGCTGCCGGCCGCGCCCACCGCGTTCGTCCTGGTGACCAGCCGCTCGCAGCTCAGCGGCCTCGGCTTGGACGGCGGCGACATCGTTCCCGTCGAGCCACTCGGCGACCGCGCCGCGCACGCCCTGCTGGACTCGCGCGCCGGGCACGGCCGGCTCGACGCCGATCCCGTCGCCACCCGGGAAATCCTCCGCGCCTGCGGCGGTCTTCCCCTGACGATCTCGATCGTCGGCGCCCGTCTGCGAGCGCGCCCCGAGCGGAGCCTCGCCCGGGAGGTCCGCGGCCACGGCGTGGCGGGCGGCGGACCGCACCGGGCCGTGTTCGGCGCGTCGTACGACTCCCTCACACCGGCCGCGGCACAGATCTACCGCCTGTGCGGGCTGTTCCCGGGGCACCACGTCGCGCTCGACGCGCTGGCCCACGTTCTCAGCACTCCCGTCGACAGCCTCGACGGCCTGCTCGACGAGCTGATCGAAGCCAACCTGCTGAGCGAACACGACGACGTCGTCAGCCAGCACGACGTGATCCGCGCCGACGCCCGCACCCGGTGCGAGCGCGAGACGACGGTCGACGACCGGCAGGCGATGCTGCGCTCGTTCACCCTCTGGTACGTCGAGCGGGCTCTCGCCGCGGACGAGCTCATCCACCCGTTCCGCCCACGCTTCGCCGCGCTCGGCGAGCCCGCCGCCGGCACCTTCGTTGACCGGGAGCAGGCGATCCGGTGGTGGCGCCGTGACGAGCAGGTGCTCCGGGCGGTCATCCGCGAAGCGGCGGCACGCGGCTGGGACACCGAGGTGTGGCAGCTGGCCGAGGCTTCCTGGGGGTACTTCCTCCACAACCGTGACTACGAACCCTTCCTGGCCCTGACGACGCTGGGCGTCGACGCCGCTCGGCGGTGTCGTCTGCCGCTCGTCGAGGCGCGGCTGCGCAGCCAGCTCGGTTTCGCGCTGGACCAGCTGGGGCGGTTCGGCGAAGCCGACGCCCAGCACGCCGTCGCGCTGGAGATCGGCGAACGCGAAAACGACGGCCCCACCCGGGCGACAGCCGTCTCGCGGCTCGCGAGAGCGGCGCGTCGCCGTGGCGACCTCGAGGAGGCTCTCCGGCTGTACGGGCAGAGCGCCGACCTGCACGCCGAGATCGGCCGTCCCCGGGGCGTCGCGCTCGCGCGCCGCCGCCGGGGCGAGCTGCTCATCGAGCTGAACCGGGACGAGGCGGCCGCGGTGGAGCTCACCGCGGCCGCCGAGGCCATGGCCGAAGCCGGGGACGCCAACCAGCACGCCCGTGCCGTCACGGCGCTCGCGCGTCTCCACGACCGCCACGGCCGTTACGACCTAGCCAGAAGCCGGCTGAACGACGCGCTGGACGTCGTCCGAGGCCTAGATTCGCCGTACTACACCGCCGAGATCCTCGCCGTCCTGGCCGACCTCGAGACCCGCCACGACGACCTCGAACAGGCTCAGGAGCACCGAGTCGAAGCGCGACGGCTCTACGCGCGGCTCGGGGATCCGCGAGCCGGCGAGCCGGACTGACCAGAAGCCGGCCGCTCGCCCGCCGCGGGCGTTCTTCCAGGCGAAGACCGTCGCCGCCCGGTACCAGGCCAACGCCGCCACCGCACCGGGGTACTCGCCGGCCGCTCGGCGCGCCGCGGTCATCGCGGCGTCAGGGCAACCGTGGACGCCGGCCAGCACGACGTCGGCGCACGCCGCCCACGCCACCGGAGCCACGGCCGCGTCGACCACCAGAAGCGGCGCCCGGGACGCGGCCGGGATCCGCACCCACCGGACTCCCGGGACGAGCAGGCCGGTCATGCCGCCCACCCCGGCAACGGCCGCGGGGTCGGCAGCGGCGGCAACGAGGCCGGTGTCGCCGGCACCGACAGCTCCAGCAACCGGTACATCGCGTCCCTCAGGATCTCCGCCGAGCGGCCCGGGCGGGACGTGATCGCCGCCGTCGCGGCGCCGGCGAGGCGGCCCGCCCGCAGCTTGGCGGACTCGGCCTGCTCGGGCAGCGAACGTGTCCAGTCGAGCGGCAGGGTGTGGGCGCGCACGACATCGGCGACGCTGCCCTCCTGCGGCCGGCCACCGGCCGGTGCGAGCGTCACCGGGCACCCGGTCGCCGCCGCGTACCCCGTGGTCGACCCGTGGTCACCGATCACCCAGTCGGCGGCCAGCATCGTCGCCTGCCAGCCGGACTCCGGAGGGACGAGCAGCAACCCGCCTGCCACGGCGGCGGACAGCCAGGCGCTGACCTGCCGGCGCCCGTGGACCGCCCACACGTTCGGGTGCAGCACGGCCGCGACCGCGAACCGCCGGGCGGGCAACGCGTCCACGACGGACCGGTACAGCTCCGGTGACCGGCCGAACGCCGAGTCGGTGAACCACGTCGTGCTGAGCACGACGAGCCGCCGAGCCGGCACCACGCCCAGGGCACGCCGGTACACCTCTCGCAGGTGCCGGTTCGCCCGCATCCGGTCGAGGCAGATGTCGCCGGCCACCACGGCGTTCGGCAACGCCTCGGGACACCGCTCGCGCAGCAGGTCGACCTCGTCGTCCGTGCCGAGGCCCAGCACCGCGGGCAGCACGCGCCCGCGGAAGGTGAGCAGCTCCCGGTCCACGCCTGTCGTGCGCTCGCTCGCCTCACCGGCCTTCCGGCTGTGGGCGCGGGGCTTGACCCGCCCGGCGCCGTGCCCGACCAGAAGGATGGGCCCGTGCACCTCGGCGAGGTGGCGGTGGCTGGCCGCGAGCACCAGGTCGAACCGGTGCGCGAGCGCCTGGTCCCACGGCAGGACCAGACCGTGCAGCCCTCGCACGAACTCCTCGACGCCGTGCCACCGCTCGGTCGTGTGCGGCACGGTGAACACGACCTGGACCCGGAGATCGGGTTCCAGGAGGGAAACCACGTCCAGCAACCGCGTCCCGGCGGTCACGGTCGGAACCACGACCAGCACCGCGCGGCACCTCGGCCGGGTCACCCGCGTGCCGGCGTCGAGCCCGACCGGACCTCGTATCCACAGCTGGGCTGCCATTCTTCGTCCCCCTCGGCGTCGTTGCGCGTTGACGGAACGAGCGTGGCGACCATGCCTGCCAATCACCTTCCCAGTCCTCGGACAAAACCCGGACATCCCGTGGCCGGATCGCGGACACAAACGATCGTTACCACCCCGTCGTCGTCGTTTCACCAAAACGATGCGAAGCTGACGACAGGGAGAGGGAAAGGGCCGTGAAATGGAGATCGATTATGGCATTCTCGGACCCACAACGGTGCGGATGGACGGGCAGCCGACCGACGACTGGGGATCCCGCCAGGCTCGTCACCTGCTCGCCACGTTTCTGACCCGGCCCCGGAAACGCTTCTCCCCGCACACCCTGTTCGACTGGGCCTGGCCCGACTCGATACCCCCGAACAATCCCAAGGATGCCCTGTACAAGGCCGTGACCCGGCTGCGCCAGGCGTTGGCGGACACCGACCGCCCGCCGGTGATCCGGACCGTCAACGGCGGCTACCAGCTCGAAGTCGATCCTCATAACGTCGATATCTTCCGGTTCAACGACGAAATGCGCAGGGCCCGGCAATTGAGCGGCGCCGGAGACCATGAAAATGCATGCGCGGTCGCACGTGCAGCGCTCGACCTGTGGCGTGACGAACCGCTCGCCGGAATGGAATCCGAATCCGCCCGGAATTGGCGGCGGGCAAGCCTGGCGGCGGACTGGGCGCCCGCGCACGGTTTTCTCGCGGCCGAGCTCCTGACGGCGGGCCGCCCGGCGGAATCGCTGCGGCACCTGACCGGCGTGCCCCACGAGTACGCCACCGAGCTTACGTTCGTGAAGCTGCGCATCGCCGCGCTCTACGCGCTGGGCCAGTCCCACGAGGCCCACGCCTGTTTCCTGAACGCGCTCAAGGGCTACGAAGAAGACGGCGATGTGCAAGCCGCAACAGACCTGCGCGCGCACCACGCCCGGACGCGCCCCTCGACGGCCCGGCCGACGGCGACCCCGCGACCCGGCCCCGCACCGGACACGCCGATCCGGGTCGGGCTGCCCCGCACCCTCCGCGGGTTCGTCGGCCGCGCCGACGATCTCCGGCTGCTCGACCGGCACCTGCTGTCCCCGGACCACGCGTCCGCGGCCATCGTCAGCGGACCGCCGGGCATCGGGAAGACGAGCCTCGCCGCGCATTGGGCGCGCCGCTGCGCCGACCGGTTCCCCGGTGGCATCCTCTGCATCGACATGCAGGGTTTCGGGCCGGCTCCGGCACGCGAGACCGGTGAGGTGGTCGACCTCGCCCTCACCGCACTCGACTATCCCATCGATCACCTGGTCAGCCCGACGGCTCGCGCCACGCGACTGCGCGCGCTGCTCGATCAGCGGAAATCCTTGCTGGTCATCTTCGACAACGTCGGCGGCTCCGAACAGGTCGACGAGCTCATCGACATCGTCGAGTCGTGCACCGTGCTGCTGACCTCACGCAACTCGCTCCACGCGCTGGCCCGCCGCCACGACGTCCCCACGGTCAAGCTCGGGCAACTCGACGAAGAAAGCTCGTTCACGCTGCTGAGCAGGCGCATGCGCGGCCGCGCCGAGGAAGAGCCCGAAGCGGCTCGCGCGCTGGTAAGACTCGGAGACGGCCTGCCGCTGGCGTTGACCCTGCTGGCCCAGCGAGCCGCCGGCCGCCCCGGCGTCGGCCTCCGCACCATGCTCGAAGAACTGCGGGACCCGGACATCCTGCTGAGCATCGGCGACGACGGGGACGACGCCGGCCTGCGCAGCACGTTCTCCGCGTCCTACCACGCACTCGATCCCATCGCCCAGCACGTGTTCCGGCTCTTCGGTCACCACCCCGGCCCCGAAATCCAGGCCGACACGCTGCTTTCGGCGAGTGGTCACCCGCGGGCGGCGACCCGGCGCGCGCTCGAAAACCTCGTCGCGTGGCACCTCGTCGAGCAGCCGGGCGAGCCGGGCAGGTACCGCATCCCCGACATCTTCCACCGCTACTCCCGCACGTTGACCGCGGACGACGACGTGCGGCCCCTGCGGCGGATCCTGTCGCACTACTTGCAGACCGCCGCCCGGGCCCACCTCACCGCACACCCGTACGGCGGCCGGCCGCCCCTCATGCCGGCCGAACCCGGGATCGTCCCGCTCACGTTCGACTCGGCCGCGGCGGCCATGGAATGGGGGTTCCGCGAACGCGGCAACCTGTCCGCGCTGATCCGCGAAGCCGAGCAACGGGAGCAGTTCGACTACGCGGTCGCCCTGCCGCACCTGCTTTCCGACACCTGGGAGCGCTTCGGGTGCTACGCGGACATGGCGCAGGGGCTCGCGGGCGCGGTCCGGGCGGCCCGGGCGACGCGCGACATGATCGGCGAGGCCGCGTCGCTGAACGACCTCGGCGAACTCCACCTGATCCTCGGCGACGCCTCGAAGGCCCGCGTCCACCTCGCGCTCGCCCGCGAGCTCGCCGTCGAGTACGAGGACGCCACGGGCGTGCTCACCGTCGACATCAACCTCGCTCGCCTCCACCGGCACGGCGGCGAGCCCACCGAGGCCATCACCTTGCTCCAGCGATGCCTCGACCAGGCACGCCGGATTCCCGACCCGATCCGCGAAGGCAAGGCGGAGCAGTACCTCGCCGACACGTTCGCCGACCTCGGGCAGCACCCGCAGGCCCTGCCGCACTACCACCGGGCACTGCACCTGCGCACCGTCGTCGGCGACACGATCGGTCAGATCGCGACCCACACGGCCTTGGCCGCGCTGCACACGGAGGACCACCGCCTCGAGCTGGCGCACATGCACTGCCGGCAGGCGATCGCCTGCCTCGAAGACCGCGACGACCTCACGGCGTCGATGAAGCTCGGTACCGTCCGTGCCCGGCTCGCGCACGCCGAAGGCGATGCCCGCGGGGCCCTCCGGCTGGCTTGGGACACCGTCGACCTCGCCCGGCGGGCGCACAACGCCACCGGACAGGCCCGCGCGCTCGAAACTCTCGGTGACCTCCTGCGCAGCCTTCGAAATCCTCGCGAAGCCGTGAAAGCATGGACGGAGGCCGTCGCTTTCTACCGCGGTCGCGGGCGAGACGCCAAGGCAGATCGTCTGCAGGCCCGCATCGACGAGCTGTCCGTCGACGTCGACGCGCTCATCCCGGGCGCCCGCCGGGGCGACGAAGGAACCGTCGCCATGCCGAGCCCGCCCCGCTGATTCCGGAAAGACAACCCTGAACGGGTGAATTTCCCGCAGTTCTCCCGCTTGGCTTCACTCGTGCGCGGTCGAATATGTGCTGCTAGGTGGTCACGCACGCGCACGCCACTACTCACAGTAGTTCGAGGTTATCGCCGATAGATCTTGAAGCGACCGGCTACCACTCCTACTGTTCGAGTGCCTCGATTGATCCACGTTCTGCCGATCATGGTAGTTGTGGCGAGAACATCCCCGAAAGATCGTCCCCAGGGAGTAAGCACGTGCACGACCTCATGACCTACGCCACCGTCGCCACCGCCGCGTTGCTCGCCGTGGCCAATTGGTGGCGCTGCTGAGAAATGGCGATGGTGGTGCCCCGCGACGCACATCGGGGGCACCACCGGGACCGCGTCAGGTCGCGGTTCCGGAAACCACCTCGCCGCCCTGGATGATGTGGCGGAAGTGCTTCGGCTCCGCCAAAACTCCGATGTCCGTCAGCGGATCCCCGTCCACCACCAGCAGGTCCGCATACGCGCCTACCGCCAGCGTCCCGATCTCCCCGGTCAGATTCACCAGCTCCGCCGCCGTCGAAGTCGCCGAACGGATCACCTCCAGCGGCGTCTGCACCTCTCCACGCAACCGAAACTCGTGGTTCTGATGCCGGTGCATCCCGCCCAGCAGGTCCGTCCCGTACACCAGCTTCACCCCGCCACGAGCCGCGCGCTCCAGGGCTGCCATTCCCGCTCCCAGGACCTCGTCGACCTTGCGCCAGCTCGACTCCGGGAGGCCGTGCTCGCGGCCCTCCTCCTTCAACGCCCAATACGTCACCAGCGTCGGAACCAAGTACGCCTCGGAAGACAAGAACAGCGAAACACTGCGGTCGTCCAGCAGGTTGCCGTGCTCGATCGAACGGACTCCCAGCTCCAACGCGCGGTTGACCGCCCGGGCCGTGTACGCGTGCGCCGCCACGTACCGGTTGGCCGCCGTTGCCTCCTCGACTATCGCGGTCAGCTCCTCCGCCGAGTACTGCGTCGAGTCGATGCGGTCCGTGGGGGATGCGACGCCGCCCGAGGCCATCACCTTGATGTGGTGCGCTCCCTTGCGCAGCTCGTCGCGGGCGGCCGCGCGGACCGCGTCGACGCCGTCCGCGACCCGGCCCAGGCCCGCGCAACACGGGTGGTCGTCCTTCGCGTGGGTGCCCCTGGTGCGGCTGTCGCCGTGGCCGCCCGTCTGGCTCAGCGCGCGCCCGCAGAACAGCAGCCGGGGGCCGCGGAACAGGCCCTCCGCCTGGGCGTCCGCGAGGCCGTAGTCGGCGCCCGACGCGTCGCGGACCGTGGTGAACCCGCGGTCGAGCATCCGGCTCATCGTGCGGGCCGCGTGCGCGGCCACATAGGACGGTGACGACGACGGCAGCGAGCCCAGGTCCGCCGTCGACGCCGTGACGTGCACGTGCGCGTCGACCAGCCCGGGCAGGACCACCGCGCCCCGCACGTCCAGGGAAGGCACGTCGGCCGCGGCGAGCCCCGGCCCCACCTCGACGATGCGGCCGTCGGCGGCACGCAGGTCGCCTTCGGTGTACTCGCCGGACAGCGGGTCGAGCAGGCGGGCGTTGCGCAGCAGCAGGGATCCGGTCACCGGTTCTCCTTCTCCAGGTCGAGCAGGGCGGACACGGCCAGCGGCGCGAGCGACTCGGCCACCACCACCGCATCGTCGTCGTAGCTGCCCTCCGCGTCGAGGATGTTGAGCACCCCGAG
The DNA here is from genome assembly GCF_055633595.1 of Amycolatopsis sp. NPDC114504. Classification (NCBI taxonomy): domain Bacteria; kingdom Bacillati; phylum Actinomycetota; class Actinomycetes; order Pseudonocardiales; family Pseudonocardiaceae; genus Amycolatopsis; species Amycolatopsis sp. NPDC114504. The sequence continues at coordinate 383,121 of NZ_JBVKDU010000003.1, forward strand.
CGTCCGGCCGTCGGCGACCACCGGCACGTTGATGATCGAGCCGCAGCCGAGCCCCTCGATCAGGTCGTGGTCGGCGAAGATCTCGCGCACCGCCGCCCGGTCCGGCCCGAAGTACGGCTCCTGCGCGGTGATGCAGCGGTCGAGCCAGCCGGCCGCGACCTCGACGGTCTTCTCCCCGCCCACGGGGTATTCCGCGGGGTGGCTGCTGTGCACCCGGCGAAGCGCGCGACGCTCCGGCACCCAGGCGAGCACGGTGAACAGCCGCACGCCGATCGCGTCGCGCACCCGTTCCTCCACAGTGGACAGAGTCACTTCGTCATCTCCTTCGCGGCGGCCTTCGGCGCGCCGTGTTCGGTCAGTTCTTCCAGGGACCGGCCGGCGGTGGACAGGCCGAAGACGAGCACGCAGAGCACACCCGCCGCCAGCACCGCCGTCGTCAGGCCGAAGACGCCGGCGAACCCGAGGCTCGCCGCGGACAGGCCGATGATCGTCGGCGCGAGGATGCTGCCGACCCGGCCGAACGCGCTGGACAGGCCGGTGCCGCTGGCCCGGATCCAGGTCGGGAACACCTCGGGCGTGTAGGAGTACACGCCGGCGTAGGTGCCGTTGAGGAAGAACGACAGCACCGCGCCCGCCAGGGTGATCGACCACGGCGCGCTCGTCTGGCTCAGCCAGAACGCGCTCACGGCCGAGCCGGCGAGGTACAGCGCGATGGTGTGCTTGCGGTCGAGCCGTTCGGACAGCCACGCGGCGGAGAAGTACCCGGGCACCTGGGCCAGGTAGATGATGATCGAGAACTCGAAGCTCTTCGTCACCGTGATGCCGCGCTCCACCAGCAGCGTCGGGATCCACGAGAAGAAGCCGTAGTAGGAGAACGTGATCACGAACCAGACGGTCCAGATCACCGCCGTCCGGCGCCGCATCGCGGGGCTCCACAGGAACTTCAGCGCGCTGACGAGGTTGACCTTCGGGGTCTCGGTGGCGGGCTGGGCGTCGGCGGGCGGCACCGGCGGGAGTGACGTGCCGGTGGCCTTCTCGACGTCGCGTTCCATCTTGGCGACGACGGTTTCGGCCTCGGCGGCCCGGCCCTGGGCGAGCAGGAACCGCGGCGACTCGGGCAGGGATCGCCGCCACCACAGCAGCATCACGATCGGCAGTGCGGTGACGAGCTGCGCGATCCGCCAGCCGTCGTCGAACGACGGCACGACGAACCGGCCGATCAACGCGGCCGCCACGAACCCGAAGGAGAAGAAGCCGGCCAGCGCGCCGACGAACCAGCCGCGTCGCTTGGCCGGCACGAACTCGGACAGGAACGGCGCGATGATCGCGCTTTCCGCGCCGGCGCCCGCCCCGGCGAGCACCCGGGCGCCGAGGAAGATCTCGTAGTTGGGCGAGAAGGACGCGATGACGGAGAACAGCGCGTAGAAGGCCAGCGCGTACATCATGACCTTCTTGCGGCCGATGCGGTCGCCGAGCAGGCCCGCCGCGATCGCGCCGAAGAGGAAGCCGAACGGCGTCGCGGAGCCGATCAGCCCGAGCTGGCCGTTGTCGAGGCCCCACGCCGCCTTGGCGCTGGGCAGCAGGAAGGCGACGACCGCCGAGTCCATGCCGTCGAAGGTGTAGCCGAGACCGCCGATGAGCAGCAGCTTGTAGTGGGGCCGGCTCAGCGGGAGCCGATCCAGTCGGGCCAGCAGGGTCATGGGGGAACGCCTTCCGTGTCGGGCGCCGGGGAGTGCGGACAACGTATACTGCGTTTTCTGATTTTTGCAACGTTCATTGCAAGAAGACATCCCTGCGTTACGGTCTACGCGATCCGAGGGAGGGCACGAAGTGGCGGAAACCGACGACGGTTTCGAGGGCTGGCTGCGGGACCGGCTGCCCGAGCGGGGGCTGCGGCCGAAGTCGGCCGCCGTGCTGGAGGTGCTGGTCTCCCAGCCGCGGCGCGCCTCGTTCGGCTCGACGGCCGAGCTGGCGCAGCTCGCCGGGGTCAACGTCGCGACCGTGACGCGCACGGCGCAGGCTTTGGGCTTCGCGGGCTGGCCGGCGTTGCAGCAGGAGCTGCGGGCGCGGTACCTGTCGTCGCTGAGCGCGCCGCAGGTGGCCGAAGAGCACCGCGGCGTCGACTCGCCGGGCTCGGCGTCGCTGCGCCGGGACCTCGACAGCCTCGCTCTGCTGAACCGGCGCTTCGACGAAGAGGTGCTCCGCGAGGTCGCCCGCGCGATCGCCGCGGCCCGCCGGACGCTGGTCATCGCCGACGGCAGCTACGCGGCGGTCGGCATCGCCTTCGCGCACAACGCACGGCTCGCCGGCTACGACGTCCACGCGGTGACGGCGGGCGACGCGGAGCTGGCGAACCAGACGGCGAAGCTGACCTCGGACGACGTCCTGGTGGCGATCAGCTTCTGGCGCCTGTACGAGAGCACGGTCCTGGCGGCGAGCGAGGCGAAGAGCCGCGGCGCGCGGGTGTTCGCCGTGACGGACGCGGCCAGCCCGGCCCTGGCGGACGCGGTGGAGCAGGTGCTGATGGTGCCGGCGGAGGGCGTGACGTTCTTCCCGTCGCTGACCGCGGGCATGGCACTGGTCCAGGCGATCGTGGCCCAGCTGGCGGCGGTCGACCCGGCGCGGACGAGCGAGTCCATCGAAGCCGCGGAGGCGATGTGGTCGCGGTTCGACCTCCTGCACCGGCGCCCGTCGGCCAAGTCCGTGTGACCCGCGTCACGCGGCGACGGTTTCTCGCTCCCCCGGCGGTCTAGACCCGGTCCACACCGCATCGACCACCGGGAGTCCTCATGTCCACCACCGCCGTAGTCACCGGGGCCGGCCGCGGCTTCGGGCGCGCCATCGCCGCCGCGCTCGTCGCCGGGGGCCGTACCGTCGTCGGCGTCGCGCGCAGTGAGTCCGAACTCGACGCCGTGCGCGACGAGCTCGGCGCGGGCTTCGTCTCCGTCGCCGCCGACGCGACTGACGACGCCCTCGCCGAGAGCGTCCTGCGCGACCACCGCCCCGGCTTGCTCGTCCTCAACGCGGGAGCCGTGCCGCACATGGCGCCCGTGCACGAACAGACCTGGGAAACCTTCAGCCGCAACTGGCACGTCGACACCCGGCACGTCTTCGCCTGGACGCGCGCCGCACTCCGGCAGCCGCTCGAGCAGGGCGGTGTCGTCGTCTCGATGTCGAGCGGGGCGGCCATCGGCGGGTCGCCGCTCAGCGGTGGGTACGCCAGCGCGAAGGCCGCTATCCGGTACCTGCGCGCGTACGCCGCCGACGAGTCGGACCGCGCCGGGCTCGGCCTCCGGTTCGCCACGCTCCTGCCGCAGCTGACCCCGCTCACCGGCCTCGGCAGCGTGGGCGTCGACGGTTACGCCGCGCGCACCGGCGTCGACCGCGACACGTTCGTCGGGAACATGGAGTCGGTCCTGACGCCGGAGCAGGTCGCAAAGGCCGTCCTCGAGATCATCGACGGCGACGCGGCGGAATACCAGGTCAGCGGCACCGGGCTGCGTACGCTCTGACTGTCATGCCCGACTTCACCGCGAGCACCGAGCAGTTCCGGCCCGAGCTGCTCGCGCACTGCTACCGCCTCCTCGGCTCGATCCACGACGCCGAGGACCTCGTGCAGGAGACGTACCTGCGGGCGTGGCGCGCCTTCGGCGGGTTCGAGGGCCGGTCTTCGGTGCGGCGCTGGCTGTACAAGATCGCGACGACGGCGTGCCTGACGGCGCTGGAGACCCGGGCCCGGCGGCCGCTGCCGTCGGGGCTGGGCGCGCCGGCCGACGACCACCGGGTAGCCGTCGCGGCGGCGGACCCGTCGATGCCGTGGCTCCAGCCGATCCCCGACGCGCTGCTCGACCCGGCGGCCGTCGTGGCCGGGCGGGCCGGCGTGCGGCTGGCGTTCATCGCCGCGCTGCAGCTCCTGCCGGCGCGGCAGCGGGCCGTGCTGACCCTGCGCGACGTGCTGGCGTTCGGCACCGGCGAGGTCGCCGAGCTGCTCGGCACGACCCCGGCGGCGGTCGACAGCGCGCTGCGCCGGGCCCGCGGCCGGCTCGCCGAGGCGGGCCCGGTGGAGGCGGACCTGGCGGAACCGGCCGGGCAGGGGCCGGTGCTCGACCGGTACGTCGACGCGTTCGTCCGCGCCGACCCGGACGCGCTGGTGACGTTGCTGCGCGCCGACGTCGAGCTGGAGATGCCGCCGATCCCGACGTGGTTCACCGGCCGCGACGCGGTCACCGGGTTCCTCGCCCGCCGCGTGCTGCGCCCGGGCGCGTGGCGGCTCGTCCCGACGAACGCCAACGGCCAGCCGGCGCTGCTGGAGTACGCGGCGACCGGGGACGGCCGGTTCGAAGCCCATGGCGTGCAGGTGCTGACGCTGATCGGTGCCCGGATCGCCCGGATCACGGCGTTCAACGACCCGGCGCTGGTCCCGCTGTTCGACGTGCCTAGGACGAGCCGCCGGCCGAGCTCATCCGCTTCGTGAAGCGCGCCGCGACGTCGCGCAGCTTCGTGTTCGTGTTCTGCGACTCGACGATCAGGCGCTGCATCGCGGTGTCCTCGCTGACCCGGTGGATCAGCATCAGCATGCCCTTGGCCTGCTCGATCACCGCGCGCGTCTCCATCGCGTTCCGCAGCTCGTCGGCGAGCTCGCGGGCTTCCCGGTAGCGGCGGGTCAGCCGCAGCACGGTCTCCACGCACAACGTGAACAGCCGCAGCACCTTCGTGTCGAACTCGTGGTAGCCGTGGGCGCCGAAGCCGAACAGCGTGATCGCGCCGACGAGCGTGTCGTCCACCCGCAGCGGCACCGCCAGGTAGCTGCCCACGCCGAGCTCCTTGGCCGCGAGGACGAACTCGGGCCACCGCTCGCCGGTGTCGCCGACCGCGACCCGCACGACCTCGCCCGTGAGCGCCGCGAGCAGGCCGGGGCCGTCGCCCGCCGCGTACTGCGCGTCGTCGATGCGCCGGGCGCGCTCGTCGGTGAAGGCCGCCGTCGTGGTCGCGCCGTCGCGGACCACCACGATGCTCGCGAGATCCGCGTCGGGGACCACCCGGACCGCCTCGCCGCAGACGGCGTCGAGCAGCCCCGGCGTGTCGGACACCGACTCGAGGACCCCGACCAGATCGGCCAGGACGGCGTTCAGCTCGTCGACCCGCTCCGCCATGCCGTCGCCAGTCGTCGGCACTGCTCACCTCTCCCCATCCGTCGAGCGGCGAGCAAGAGGAGAGAGCCCGCCAGCAGCGTCAACCAAGACCACCGCTGGCGTTTCAACGGGTCCGCGGGGAACTCTACCGGCCACGGGCGTCCGGTTCGGCGTCGAGGCCTACCGAACGGTCGCCTGCCAGCGCTGGTTCGGGCCGTTCGTCGGCCGGTACAGGCCGATGCGGGCGCCGTCGTCCCTCGACTCGCCGGTGACGTCGAGCAGCTGCCCGTCCGCGGCGTTCACGAACGTCCACGTCCCGTCGCCGGTCGTCGACACCGTCCACTGCGCGGCCGCGCCCGAAGTCCCCGGCGGGGCCAGCGTCACCGCGCCGCCGGCCGTGCTGAGCACCTGGCCGGTGCCGGCGTTGGACACGGTGAACCGGTCGCGGCTGCCGTAGCGGCCCGTGCGGTCGGTCAGGGTCCAGCGCTGCGCGGCCGCGGCGGCGTCCGTCGTGCGCTGGACCAGCGTGCCGCCCTCCGCCGCCAGCGACTTGCCGCTCTGCACGCCGGTGAACGTGACCGGCTCGCCCGAGCCCAGACCCGTACCCGCGGCCGTCGACGAGACGCCGTCGACGAGGAACGTCGTCACCGACCGGGCCGGGACCCGCAGCGTGGCGTGCGCCGAGGTCACCCGCACCGGCTTCCCGCGCCGAAGGGCACCGGTGACGTCGGTGACGACCGGCGTCACCGACGCGCCGGGCCGGACGCACCCGAACCCGGACAGGTCCAGCGAGACGTCCTGCTCGCTCGTGCCCGAGTTGGTGTGGACGACCGTCGCCAGGTCCTCCCCTCGCATCGCGACCGTCGAAGTGGTGTCGTTCGACGCGATCAGCCGGTCACCCGGCCGGATGTAGTGGGTGAAGTTCCGCATGGTGTCGAACTTCGTGTTCGTCCTGATGGGACAGTCGGAAGTGGTGCAGTCGAAGGGGACCTGGATCTCGCCCCAGTTCATCCCGGCCGCGGACTCCCCACCCGGCTTCATGTTGTCGTAGTCCTCGATCGGCTGCCAGCTGACCCACGCGCTCGGCTCGAGCAGGCGCAGGTCGTCGGTGATCTGGCCGGCCAGCCCGAGCCCCGGGTCCATGCTGGTGAAGTCCTGCCGGTCGAGCCAGCTGCCGCCGACCTCGCTCATCCACAACGGCTTCGACGCGCCCTTCGCGATGTCGCGCGGGATGGGCCGGTTGCCGGTGCCGTAGGTGTGCACGTTCAGCCGTCCCGCCGCCGCCCGCGCCGGGGCGGACCAGCCCGCCCAGTCGGCGGCGAAGATGTCCGGGTTGGTCTCGTCGGGGGCGGAGACCACCTTCCCGGGCAGCGCCGCGGCCATCGCCGGGATCAGCTGCGACTGCACCGACGGCCCGATGTGCGCACCCTCCTGCCGCCCGCCGGTCGGGTTGCCGTCGGCGCCGAGGGTCGTCTTCCAGTAGTTCGTGTTCGGCTCGTTCAGCGGGTTCACCGACGCGAACTTGATGCCGTGCGCGCGTTCCAGCGTGCGCACGACCTGCGCCAGGTACGCCGTGAAGTCGCCGATCCTGTCGGGACGCAGCTGCTCGTCGGTGGCGCTGAAGCCGCCCGAGACGTACCCCGACACCGTCTGGAAGTACGGCGGCGAGTTGCTGAAGGCCTCCCACTTGGTGACGCGCTTCTTGATCCGGTCCACCCACCAGCGCTGGTTCGGGTCCGCGGCGGCGTCGAACTCGGCCGGGTCACCGGGGGTCCACCAGTCCTTGTCGGCGCGGGTGGTGCCGGCCGGGGCCTTCCACCAGCCCGGCACCGCGCCGCCCGGACGCAGGTACGCCGGGACGTCCGGGGCGTTGCCACCGCCGATGTTGAAGCGCGCGATGTTCAGGTTCAGCCCGTCGGGGCCGAAGACCAGGTCGGCCAGCTTGGTCCGGACCGAGTCCGGGTAGCCGCCGGTCGCCTCGGCCATCCACGCCAGGCTCGAACCCCAGCCCTCGAACGGCTGCTGGCGGTAGCTCGGGTCGGGCTTCACGGTCACGGCGGTGGCGGCCGCCGCGGGGGCCACCGCCAGCCCAGCCGCGGCGATCGGTACAAAAAGGACGGTTAATAGGCGCCGGAACGTGCGGTTCATCGTCGAACTGCCTTTCGTTTCGGTGGGGACTGCTCAGGCCTCCGTGTGGCCCAGCAGCGGCCGCGGCACGAACCGGGCCGCCGGGTCCAGCATCGTGTCCAGTTCGAGCACGACGAGCTCGTTGGCACCCGCGCGGACGACCGGGCCCGGCACGTACAGCGTCCGCTGCGGCCCGCGCCGCCAGTACCGGCCGAGCGGGAACCCGTTGAGCCACACGAGACCCTTGCCCCACTCGCCGGTGTCGAGGAACAGGTCGGTGGACGCCTCGGCCTCGAACGACGCGCGCAACAGCACCGGCCCGGCGACCGGACCCTCCACAGTGGACGTCGTGAGCGGCGCCGGCAGCGCGTCCAGGTCGAGCGGCAGCACGTCCCAGCCGGCCAGCGGCTCACCGTGCAGCGACGCGCCGCCGATGATGCCCTTCGCCTCGCCGATCCGCGGGCCGTAGTCGACGCGGCCCTGGTCCTCGACCAGCACCATCAGCTCGCCGTCCGCCCGCGGCAGCGCGAGCGCGCGGTCGTGGTGCTCGCGCAACAGCGTGCCGATCGCGTCGCCGTCGAAGAACACCGTCGCGCGGTCGCGGACCTCGCCGAACGTCAGGACGCCCGGCCGGTCGCCGGTGACGCGGGTGCGCAGCAGGGCCAGCCGCGGCGTCGGGGTCAGGTCGTCGAAGGCGGGCAGCTCCTCGTGGAACTCCCAGGTGCCCCACCGGTCCGGGGCGTCGAGCAGCCGCACGGGGTCGCGCAACCGCGCCTGCGGGGCCGGCGCCGGGCGGGCCGGCGGCGGAACGGAGTCCGGCACCTTGTGGTAGCGCGCGATCACGTCGCGGAAGGCGTGGTACTTCGGGGTCGGGTCACCGGCTTCGTCCAGCGGCGCGTCGTAGTCGTAGGACGTGACGATCGGCTGGTAGACGCCCTTGTCGTTGGCGCCGCTGGTGAACCCGAAGTTGGTGCCGCCGTGGAACATGTACAGGTTGACCGACGCGCCCGCGGCGAGCAGCACGTCCAGCTCGGCCGCCGCGTCCGCGGCCGGGGTCGTGTGGTGGTGCGCGCCCCAGTTGTCGAACCAGCCGTTCCAGAACTCGCTGCACATCAGCGGCCCGGTCGGCTGGTGCTCGCGCAGGATCGCCAGCCGCGCCTCGGCGTTCGAGCCGAAGGACGCGGTGCGGTGCAGTCCCTCCAGGCTGCCCGCTTCGAGCATGTCCGGCTGGTCCACTGTGGTCAGTGGCACGGTGACGCCGCACGCCCGCGTGTGGTCGGCCAGCGCTCGCAGGTACCGCTTGTCGTCGCCGAACGCGCCGTACTCGTTCTCGATCTGGACCAGCAGCACCGGCCCGCCGCGGTCGACCTGGTGCGGCACCACGACTTCGTAGACCCGCGCGAGGTATTCGCGCACCGCGTCGAGATAGCGAGGCTCGTACCGGCGGACCCCGACGGACGGGTCGCGGAACAGCCACGCCGGCAGGCCGCCGTTGTCCCACTCCGCGCAGATGTACGGGCCGGGCCGGACGATCGCGTGCATCCCGGCGTCGGCGACGAGCCGCAGGAACCGGTCCAGGTCGAGCCCGCCGGAGAGATCGAACTCGCCGGGCGAGGGGGCGTGCGCGTTCCACGGCACGTACGTCTCGATGGTGTTCAGGCCCATCCGCCGGGCCTTGTCGATCCGGTCGGCCCACAGGTCCGGGTGCACGCGGAAGTAGTGCAGGGCACCGGACAGGATCCGGAACGGCCGGCCGTCGAGCAGGAAGTCGGTCTCCCCGATGGCGAACTCAGGCATGCGAAGCCGCCTCCGGGCTCAGCTGGAGCACGGTCCAGGACAGCGGTGGCAGTGTCACGGTGATGGTCGTCCCCCCTGGGTCGGACGTCGCGGCGGCGCCGGGCAGCGGCACCGGCCGGACCGGTTGCGCGGTGGCGGTGTTGGTCGTGTGGCGCGTCCCGCCGTCGGGCGTGGTCAGCGTTTCGGCGGCGTACAAGCCGTACCGCGCGCCGCGCAGGCGGATCCGGACCTCGGTCGGCGACGCGGTGGCGCGGTTGGTCAGGAACACGGCGCCCCGCCCGGATTCCCCGGCCGTCGCGGCGACGTCCACGAGGTCGACCTCGCCGTGCTGCGCGGTGCGCAGGCGCTCGCCTTCGACGCTCAGGCGCAGGCTCGCCCCGTTCGCCAGCGCCGCGACCTGCCGGAACGGGTGGAACGTCGCCTGCCGCCACGCCGGGCCGCCGGGCTCGGTGCGGATCGGCGCGATGACGTTCACCAGCTGCGCCTGGCTGGCCATCGTGACGCGGTCGACGTTGCGCAGCAGGGAGCTCAGCAGCGAGCCGACGACGACCGCGTCGGTGACGGTGTAGGTGTCCTCGATGATCCGCGGGTGCTGCCGCCAGCCGCCCTCGGCCAGCCGCGCCTGGTCGACCTCGTTCCAGCGGCGCAGGTCCCAGACGTTCCACTCGTCGACGCTGATCCCGATCTTCTTCTCGAGCCCCAGCTCGGCCAGTGTCTCGTCGATGACCTTCGCGGTGGTCCGGATGTAGCGGTCCAGCGCGGCGCCGCTGGCCAGGTAGCTGTCGGTGTCGCCGTGCAGCTCCTGGTAGTAGGCGTGCAGCGAGATGTGGTCGACCAGCTCGGCGGTGTGGCGCAGCACCGTGCGTTCCCACTCGCCGAACGTCGGCATGTCCGCGTGCGAGCTGCCGGCGACGACGAGTTCGACTTCCGGGTCGATCATCCGCATCAGCCGCGCGGTCTCCGCGGCCAGCCTGCCGTACTCGCCCGCCGTCTTGTGGCCGATCTGCCACGGGCCGTCCATCTCGTTGCCGAGGCACCACACCTTGAAGCCGAACGGGCGGTCGGCGCCGTTCGCGCGCCGCCGCTCGCTCAGGTCCGTGCCGCTCGCGTGGTTGCAGTACTCCAGGACGTCGGCCGCTTCCTGGATGCCGCGGGTGCCGAGGTTGACGGCGTACATCACCTCGGCACCCGCGGCTTCGGCCCACGCGGCGAATTCGTGCAGGCCGAAGCGGTTGGACTCGACGCTGTGCCAGGCGGGATCGAGCCGGACCGGGCGGTCCGGCCCGACGCCGTCCTCCCAGCGGTACGCCGAGACGAAGTTGCCGCCGGGGTACCGGAGCACGGTCGGTCCGAGCTCCCGGACCAGCTCGAGGACGTCGCCGCGGAAGCCGCGATCGTCCGCTGTGGAGTGTCCGGGCTCGAACAGTCCCGTGTAGACGGACCGGCCCATGTGCTCGACGAACGAGCCGAAGAGGCGACGCGGGACCGGGCCGATGACCTGGCCCGCGTCACCTTCGATCAGGACGCTCATCCCGCGCTGACCGTGAAGCCCTGCTGGTTGCCGTAGTCGACGATCGCCTGCTGCCAGGCCGCCAGCCCGGCGTCGATCGAGGTGCCGTTCAGGTAGGCCTTGCCGACGGTGTCGCTGAAGATGCTGTTGGCGTAGGTCTGGTACGGCAGGTAGGTCCAGCCCTTCGAGACGTCCTTCGACGCCTGGGTCAGCACCTGGTTGATCTTCTGCCCGCCGAAGTACGGCGCGGCCTGGTCGGCGAACGCCGGCGAGGTCAGGTCCGCCGTGGTGGCCGGGAAGCCGCCGCTCTCGATGAACGGCTTGACGCCGCCGCCGTGGTTGAGCCAGCGCACGAACGCGGCGGCCAGTGCGGGGTTGCCGCTCTGCTTGAGCACGGACTGGGTGCTGCCGCCGTTCTCCGCGGTGACCGCCTGCTGCCCGTCGTAGGTCGGCATCGGCGCGACCGCCCACTTGCCGGTGCCGCCGGGGACCGAGGAGATGAAGTTGCCGGGCATCCAGGCACCGGTGACCAGGGACGAGATGGTGCCGTCGCCGAGCGCGCGGAACCAGTCGTCGGACCACTCCTTGACCGGGGCGAGCAGCTTGCCCTGGACCAGCTGGTCCCACTTCGCGGTCCACTTCTTGGTGCCCGCGTCGGCGAGGTTGACCTTCACGTTCTTGCCGTCGACGCCGAACGGGTGCCCGCCCGCCTGCCAGATCATGCTCAGCACGAACCCGGGGTCACCGGTGTCGGACGTGATGTACTTCGTCGGGTCGGCCGCGTGCAGCTTCTTGGCCGCGGCGATGTACTCGTCCCACGTCTTCGGCACGGCGATCGCGTTCTTGTCGAAGACTTCCTTGTTGTAGAACAGCGCCATCGGCCCGGAGTCCTGCGGGAGTCCGTAGAGCCCGTTGTTGCTCTTCACCTGCGCCCACGTCGAGGCGCTGTAGTCCTTCTCGAACGACCCGAAGCCGTACTGGTCCAGGTTGACCAGCGAGTCGGTCAGCGCGAACTGCGGGAGTGCGTAGTACTCGATCTGCACGACGTCCGGGCCGCCGGTACCGGCCTTGATCGCGTTCTGCAGCTTGGTGTACTCGTCCTTGTTCGTCCCCGCGTTGACGTAGTTGACCTTGACGTTCGGGTATTCCTTTTCGAACGCCGCGACCTGGTCTTTCGCCGACGGGGTCCAGCTCCAGTAGGTGATCGAGCCGCCCGCCTTGAGCGCGGCGTCGACGGAGTCCTGGGTCCCGGTGGCGGCGGCGGGCCCGGACGAGCTCCCGGACGAGCAGCCGACCGCGAGAGCGGCGGCGAGCGCCACGGCGGCGAACGCCTTGGCGCGACTGCGAATGCGTGACATCGAGTGTCCCTTCACGACGGTGTGACGGCTCATTGCTTGACGCTCCCCGCGCTCAGCCCCGATTGCCAGAACCGTTGCATGAACAGGAAAGCGATGACGAGGGGGATGATGGTGAGCAGTGACCCGGTGAGCACCAGGTTGAAGATCGGCTGGGCGCCGGCGCCGTTCGCCTGCGCGCTCCACTGGTTGAGCCCGACGGTCAGCGGGTACCACTTCGGTTCGCTGAGCATGATCAGCGGCAGGAAGTAGTTGTTCCACGTCTGCACCATCGTGAACAGCGCGACCGTGACGATCCCGGGGGCGAGCTGGCGCAGCGTCACGGTGAAGAAGATCCGGAGCTCGCCCGCCCCGTCGATCCGCGCCGCCTCCATCAGCTCGTCCGGGATGGCGTCGGCGGCGTAGACCCAGATCAGGTAGAGCCCGAACGGGCTGATCAGCGACGGGATGATGACCGACAGCGGCGTGTTCGTCAGCCCGAGCTTGCTGAACATCAGGAACGTCGGCACGGCGAGCGCCGTCGCGGGAACGGCCACGGCGCCGAGGACGATCGCGAACACCGCCCGGCGGCCGGGGAAGCGGTACTTGGCCAGGCCGTAGCCCGCCGCCGTGGCGAGGATCGTCGCGCCGCCGGCGCCGACCACGACGTAGAGCAGGGTGTTCCCCAGCCAGCGGAAGAAGATCCCGTTGTTGTAGGTGAACGTCTGCCCGATGTTGTCGAAGAGGGCGAACGGGCCGCCGAAGGACAGGCCCGACGTCGAGAACAGCGCGGTCTGGGTCTTGGACGCGTTGATCAGCAGCCACACCAGCGGGATCAGGGTGTAGACCAGGTACAGCGCCATGACGGCCGTGAGCGTGCGCGACTTGCGCGGCCGCGTCACCGAGAGCGTGGCCACGTCACATCCCCTTCCGGGAGCCGCGCAGCTGCACGACGTAGGCGATGACCGCGGTGATCACGCCCATCACGATCGCGACGGTGGCGGAGTAGTTGTACTGCTGACCGGCGAAGGAGAGGTTGTAGGCGTACATGTTCGGCGTGTAGAAGGTGCCGATCACGTTCGGCACCAGGTTGCGCATGATGTTCGGCTCGTTGAACAGCTGGAAGCTGCCGATGATCGAGAAGATCGTCGCGATCACGATGGCACCGCGGATCGCGGGGAGCTTGACCGACCGGATGACGCGGAACGTGCCGGCGCCGTCGATCGCGGCCGCCTCGAACAGCTCCGTGGGGATCACCTTCAGCGCGGAGTAGAAGATCAGCATGTTGTAGCCGACGAACTCCCAGGTGACGACGTTGCCGATCGAGGTGAGCAGCCAGTTCTGCGACAGCGGCTTGATCGAGTCGGTGCCGAGCAGGTGGTTGAGGTCCGCGGCGAGCCCGAAGTGGTCGCCGTAGATGAAGCCCCACATCAGCGTGGCGACGACGGCGGGGACCGCGTACGGCAGGAAGATCACGATCCGGAAGAACCCGGCGGCGTGCAGCCGGGCGCTGTCGATCGCCAGCGCCGCGACCAGCGCGAGCAGCAGCATGATCGGCACCTGCACGGCGAGGAACACCAGGACCCGTTGGAAGGACTCCCAGAACTTCGGGTCGCCGAGCACCTGCGCGTAGTTGTCGGCGCCGACGAACACTGTGCCGCCGAAGAAGGCCTGGTCGCGGAAGAGGCTGAGCACGAACGCGTAGACGACGGGCGCGATGAACGTTAGCGCGAACACCAGCATGAAGGGGGCGACGAAGAGCCAGCCTCGCCAGTTCCGCCGCGGCCGGCGGGCCGGCGTCGCCGGGCGGACCGGTGCCGGGACGGGCGGAGCTGCTGTGGACGTCATCGTCTTCTCCGCATGTTTACGTCAACATGGACCGGTCGGAGGGTAACGTGTTGACGTAAACATGTCCAGGACGCCCTCTGAGGAGTACTTGTGCCGGCTGCAGCCCCGCGTCGAGGACCGTCGATGGCGGACGTGGCCCGCGAGGCGGGCGTGTCCGGCCAGACGGTCTCGCGCGTCGCGAACGGCAAGACCAATGTGGACGACGCCACCCGCGAGCGCGTCCTCGCGGCGATGCGCCGGATCGGCTACCGCCCGAACAGCGCGGCGAGGGCGTTGCGCAACGGCAAGTTCCGCAGCATCGGCGTGATCATCTCGGCGCTGCCGACGTTCGGCAACAGCCGCACGCTCGACGCCATCGCGGCGGCGGTCGTCCCGGAGGGGTTCTCGATCATCCTGATGCCGGTGACGCGTCCGACGCAGGGCGAGGTGGCGGGGGCGTTCAGCAAGCTGAACGAGCAGGCCGTCGACGGCGTGATCATCCTGATCGAGCAGCACCAGCTCGACCAGAGCGAAATCGAGCTGCCGCACGGGCTGCCGGTGGTGGTGATCGACTCGAGCGCGCGGTACGACTACCCGGTGGTCGACACGGACCAGGCCGACGGCGCGGCGACGGCGACCCGCCACCTGCTTTCGCTGGGGCACGCCACGGTGTGGCACATCGCGGGCCCACCCCAGTCGTATTCGGCCGAGCGCCGCCGCAAGTCGTGGCGCGCGACACTGGAGCTGGCGGGCGCGTTCGTCCCCCCGGTCTTCGTCGGCGACTGGTCACCGGCGTCGGGCTACGAGGCGGGGCTGACGCTGGCCGCGGACCCGTCGGTGACCGCGGTGTTCGTGGCGAACGACCAGATGGCATTGGGGTTGTTGCGAGCGTTGCACGAGACGGGACGTCGCGTGCCGGCCGAGGTGAGCGTGGTCGGGTTCGACGACATGGAGGAGTCGGCGTGCTTCTGGCCCCCGCTGACGACGATCCGCCAGTCGTTCGAGGCGGTCGGCCACCACGCGGTTTCGGCGTTGCTGGCGGAGATCGAGACGGGCGCGGAGGCGGGCGAGCCGGTGACGGTGCCGACGGAGCTGGTGGTCCGGTCGAGCACGGCACCCCCACCGGCTTGACCTTCCGGGGCGGAACTGCCGGTGCTCGCCGATCGGCGGGCGTTGATCGAGGACCTGCTACCGGTCCGCACCGATGAGCGAGGCAAGCCGTTCTCCGGCGCGCGGGCGATGGTCGAGGGGGAACCGTCCACCGGTATCGGTCCGGGATCGCGTGGCGACGGCAATGGCCGGCCGTCGGCGACGTTGGCATCACCGCGGTGATTCCCGAACCAGCCGATCAGGCCGGGCGCCGCGACGACGTGGTTCCCGCGGCAGCCAGTGATCACCTGGACCAAACTGTCGGTGCCCGCCGGTAGCGTGGAAGACGGGGGGCGCCGCCCCGCCCGGAATGTTCTCGTTTGAGCGCGCGGAACCGCGGGAATTACTGGCCACCAAGCCGGGTCCCCCGGTACCGCGAACGTCGCAGTGGTGTGGACCATTTGGCCCTACCGCAGCAGAAACGAGGCGTCATGCTCGCCATTCTCGCCGCCGTGCTCTTCGGGCTCGCCCTCCTGATGGAGCTGGCCGGGTTCGGCCTCGGCCCGATCATCACCACCAGCACGCTCACCACCGCCGGGCTGCTGTGCGTCGCCCTGCACCTGGCCGGCGTCGCGACCGACCGTTCGCGGTTCAGCCGGCGGCGGCGCCGCTGACGTCCGCCGCGCGCCGCAGCACCTGGGTGAACACCTCGGGCGACTGGGCGCCGGCGACGCCGAACCGCTGGTCGATCACGAAGAACGGCACCCCGGTCGCGCCGAGCGCCCGCGCCTGTTCGCCGTCCGCCGCGACTTCGGTTTCGTAGGCGTCCGACTCGAGCACCGCGCGGGCCTCGGCGGCGTCGAGCCCGGCTTCGGCGGCCAGCTCCACCAGCGAGTCGCGGTCGAACAGCGACCGCCGCTCGGTGAAGTGCGCGCGGTAGAACCGGTCGACGACAGCGTCGGCCAGCCCGCGCTCGCGGGCGAGGTGCACGAGGCGGTGGCCGTCGACGGTGTTTCCCATGTGGACACCGTCGAGGTGGTACTCGAGACCGTCGGCGGCCGCGCGCTGCTCCATCTGCGCTTCCATGGCGTCGGCTTCTTCGAGCGTCCGGCCGTACTTTTCGGACAGCACCTCGCGCGTCGGCCGCGACGTCCCGCGCGGGAACGACGGGTCGAGCTGGAACGAGTGGTGCACGACCTCGACGTCGACCCCGAGCTCGGCGACGGCCTGCTCGAAGCGGCGCTTGCCGAGATAGCACCAGGGACAGATGAGATCGGACCAGATGTCTACGCGCACGCCACCACGCTAACCACGCGGCGGCACGCACTTCAAAGTAACCGTCCTCGACCTGCGGCTAGGGTGGGCGAGTGACCGTCTCGACCGACGACATCGTCCGCCACGCGGCACGGCTGCTGTTCACCGGAACCCGCCTGGACCTCGGCCGGATGGCGACGGAGCTCGGAATCTCCCGCACGACGTTCTTCCGCCGAGTCGGCAACCGCGAAGACCTGATGGGCGCGGGCCTGCGGCTGCTGTCCGACCGGACGTGGCAGCGCGCACTGGACAGCTGGCGTTCGCGGCACGGCGACGCGGTCCGCACCCCCGAGGGCCGGCTGCGGTGCCTGTGGGTGATGGAGGAGTACCGGCGCGAGGTCGCGGGCAACGACGGGATGACCAAGCTGTTCGAGGCGGAGTCGACGGTGGCGCTCAGGGTGTTGACGGACCCCCGAGGCGCGGTCCAGCCGGCCCTGGTCGACGCGCACGTGGAGCTGTTCCGCGAGGACGCATCGATCGCGGGGCTGACGCCGCTGGTGGGGTTGCCGGATCTGGCGTTCGCGGTGGTGCGGCTGGGCGAGTCGTTCCTGTATTCCGACGTGCTGGCGGCGCGGACGGTGGACCTGAAGGTCGCGACGACGCTGCTGGACACGTTGGTGGGCGGAGCGTTGGAGCCGGCCGCGGCCCGCTGACGCGGCGCTGGTGCGGGAGTCGCCGCGGGTTGGCGCGAACGCGGTGCACGCAAGCGCGGGCTGGGCGCGGGCCAGCCTTCCGCGCGCTCACGCCTCAGCTGCCGAGCCACCACCAGCCGAGGCTGCTCGGGCGACCGGTCCCAGCCAGACCACCCCGCCCCGCCTCGACGTGAACGCCCCCTCACCTCGCCTGACGACATGAACGAAGTCCTCCGAGTCACTGAGCAAGCGCACAGTCGGTCAACTACTCACCCGTTCGGGTGTTGTGGAACATTTCGTTCAAGTGTTTCATAACACCACGGGAAAGCGGTTACCCCGCGTCCCGCACGCGGCACCTCCTTCGTTGCCGTGCAACGGTTCCATTGATCCGCCCGCCTGTGTCCGGGCGCGCTTTCGCCTGCCCGGGGAAAGAGAGCGATCCATGTCCGTACTCACCAGCCCGCCGACGTCGTCTGGCCTGGGTGAGACAGTTTCACACCGCCGTCGGGGGTTTCGTGCCAAGGCGGCCGGGGTTGTCCTGGCCGCGCTCGCGCTGACCGCCGGCTTCGCCGCTCCGGCGCCCGCCGCCGCCAACCCCTACGAACGTGGCCCCGATCCGACCACCGCCAGCATCGAGGCCTCGCGCGGCAGCTTCGCCACCAGCACCGCGACCGTCTCGCGGCTGTCCGTCTCCGGCTTCGGCGGCGGCACCATCTACTACCCGACCAGCACGACCGCCGGCACCTTCGGGGCCATCTCGATCGCGCCCGGGTTCACCGCGCTCCAGTCGAGCATCGCCTGGCTGGGCCCGCGGCTCGCGTCGCAGGGCTTCGTCGTCTTCACGATCGACACCCTGACCACCAGCGACCAGCCCGACAGCCGCGGCCGGCAGTTGCTGGCCTCGCTCGACTACCTCACCCAGCAAAGCAGCGTCCGCTCCCGGATCGACAGCAGCCGGCTCGGTGTGGTCGGGCACTCGATGGGCGGAGGCGGCACGCTCGAAGCCGCGCGCTCGCGGCCGTCGCTGCAGGCCGCGATCCCGCTCACCGGCTGGAACCTGACGAAGAACTGGGGAGGAGTCCGCGTGCCGACGCTCGTCGTCGGGGCGCAGTCGGACACCGTCGCCCCGGTGGCCACGCACTCGATCCCCTTCTACACCAGCCTTCCGTCCTCTTTGGACAAGGCGTACCTCGAACTGCGCGGCGCCAGCCACTTCGCCCCGAACTCGTCGAACACGACGATCGCGAAGTACACCCTCTCCTGGCTCAAGCGGTTCATCGACGACGACACCCGCTACGAGCAGTTCCTCTGCCCGATCCCCGGCACCAGCCTGTCCATTTCGGACTACCGCGGGAACTGCCCGCACAACGGCTGACCGGTCAGCCGGGCACACCGAGGGTGACGACCACCTTTCCCTTGGCGTGCCCGGCTTCCTGGTACGCGATCGCGGCGCGCAGGTCGTCGAACGGGTAGCTCCGGTCCACGACCGGCGTGACCGCGCCGCGCTCGGTGAACGCGGCCAGCTCCCCCAGCACCGCCGCCTTGTCCCGGCAGGCGACCGCGTCGGCGAGCACGACCCGCCTTCGGGCGAACGGACCCGAGGCCAGCGCGGCGAAAACGTGCCCGGCGGGCTGCAGCCAGCGCCCGGCCGGGCCGCCGACGGCGACGAACGTGCCGCCCCGCTCCAGCACCCGGCGGCAGGCGAACACGGATCGGCCGCCGGCGATGTCCAGGACGAAGTCGTAGCGGCGCCCGCTGCGGGTGAAATCCGCCGAGCGGTAGTCGACGACGTGCTCCGCACCGAGCGAACGGACCAGCTCGGCGTTGGCCGCGCCGCAGACGGCGTCGACCCGCGCCCCGAGCGCCCGCGCCAGCTGCACCGCGAAGGTGCCGACGCCGCCGGAAGCGCCGTTGACCAGCACCCGCTGCCCGGGTTCCACCCCGCGCAAGGAGACCAGCGCGGTCATCGCGGCCATCGGCATCGTCGCCGCCTGCTCGTGGGACAGGTTCTTCGGCATCGGCGCCAGCAGGTCTTCGGACACGCAGACGTATTCGGCGTGGGCACCCCTCGGCAGCAGCGCGTAGACGTCGTCGCCGGGGGCGAACTTCGCACCCCGCGTCTCGACCCGGCCGGCCAGGTCGCAGCCGAGGACGCCGACCGGCGGACGGCGCAGGCCGAAGCCGCCGGTCATCAGGCGCGCTATGCGGGGCTCGCCTCTCATGAAGTGCCAGTCGTACGGGTTGACCGAGGTGGCGTGCACCCGGACCAGCGCCTCGCCTTCGCCGGGCACGGGATCGGGCACATCTTCCCAGCTCAGACTGTCCGGTGAGCCGTACACACGCTGGACGAGGGCCTTCATCGCGTCTCCCTTACGTTGTAAGTCTTACGTCGTAAGGTAGCTCTGGGACGGTCACCAGGTCAAGGAGGCCTTACGTTGTACGATCTTGGGCGTGACGACCGACGCGCGGATCCCCCTCAGCCGCGAGCGCGTCCTGCACGCGGCGGTCGCGCTCGCCGACGAACACGGCCTGCGCGCGCTGACGATGCGCCGGCTCGCCGACGAGCTCGGCGCCGAAGCGATGTCGCTCTACTACCACGTGGCCAAAAAGGAAGACGTGCTCGACGGGATCGTCGACGTCGTGGCGCAGGAGATCAACGAGACCGTCGCGCGCCTGGAAGCCGGCCCCGACTGGCGGCAGACGGCCCGGCGGCGCATCCTCGCCGCCCGCCAGGTGTTCCTCCGCCACCGCTGGGCGCCGGCGCTGTTCGAGACGCGGTCGTCGACGAGCCTCGAGGTGCTGAAGTACTACGACGCGCTGGTCGGCGTGATGCGCGACGGCGGGTTCTCGCACGACCGCATCCACCACGCGCTGCACGCCCTCGGCAGCCGGGCGCTCGGGTTCAGCCAGGAGCTGTTCGACCCGAGTGCGGGCGCGTCGGCGGAGGTCCCGCCGGAGCTGGCGGCGCAGCTGCCGAACCTGGTGGGGATGCTGAGCGAGATCGCCCACGACGACCCCGACTCGACGCTGGGGTGGTGCGACGACCAGGCGGAGTTCGAGTTCGGCCTGGACCTCATCCTCGGCGGCTTGGACCTGCTGCGAGGGCGGTAGTCCACCAGGTGGGACACCCTCCCTCGCAAGGGAAGAATCGGCAGGGTGTCGCGACCACTGCGGAAGCTCGGCTTCCTGACCATCGGCCTGTTCGACCCCGCCGATCCGCGGCGGGGTCACGAGTCGACCCTCGGGATCATCGAGCTCGGGGAACAGCTCGGCTTCGACAGCGCCTGGGTGCGGCACCGGCACCTGCAGCACGGCATCTCGTCGCCGGTCGCCGTGCTCGCCGCCGCGTCGCAGCGGACCAGCCGGATCGACCTCGGCACCGCCGTCATCCCGCTCGGCTGGGAGAACCCGCTGCGGCTGGCCGAAGACCTGGCCACCGTCGACCTGCTCTCCGGCGGCAGGCTCAACCCGGGAATCAGCGTCGGCCCGCCGATGCGCTACGACGAGGTCAAGCACGCCCTCTACCCCGACACCGCTGACGCCGAAGACTTCTCTTACGACCGCGTGCGACGGCTGCTGGACTTCGTGCGCGGCAAGCCGGCGACCGGCTTCAGCGGCACCGAAGGCTTCGAGGTCTTCTCCGACCGCGTCCAGCCGCAGGCACCCGGGCTCGGCGACCGCCTGTGGTACGGCGGCGCGAGCCTGCGTTCCGCGGAATGGGCCGGCCAGCACGCGATGAACTTCCTGACCAGCAGCGTGGTCAAGGCCGACGGCGAGAGCGCGGACTTCGCCGAAATCCAGCTGTCGCACATCCGGGCGTTCCGCGAGCACCACCCGGCCGGCGCGGCGGCCCGCGTCTCGCAGGGGCTGGTCGTCGTCCCGACCGACACCGCCACGCCGGAGCAGCGCGCGAAATACGAGGCCTACGCGGCGAAACGGCTTCCCCGCACCGCGGAACCGCAAGGCCCGGCGCGGATGTTGTTCTCCCCCGACTTCGTCGGCACCTCGGCCGAGATCGCCGACCGGCTGCACGAGCACGCGGCGTTCCGCGAGGTCGACGAGGTGGCTTTCGCCCTGCCGTTCACCTTCGACCACGAAGACTACGTGCAGATCCTCACCGACATCGCGGAACGGCTCGGCCCGGCGCTCGGCCGGCGGTCCTGACTACTTGTTGGTGCCGGGGGTCAGCACCTTGTCGATCACGAAGACCGTGGCGTTCTTCGTGGGGATGTTGCCGCACAGGATCTTCGCGCCGTTGACGGTCATGTTCTCGCCCGAGCCCTCGATCTTCAGCTGACCGCCGGCGGCGTTCAGCGAGTCGAGCATGCCGGCCGACTCCAGACCCTTGGCGTCGTACCGCTTCCCGACGACGTGGTACTGCAGGATCGGCGACAGCTCGGCCGGCTTGCCCGCCAGCTCGGCGAACTTCGCGTCGCCCAGCGCGGCGAACGCCGGGTCGGCCGGCGCGAACACGGTGATCGCCGGGGCGCTGTTGAGCGTGTCGACCAGGTTGGTGGCCTTGACCGCGGCGACCAGCTTGGTCAACAGCGGGTTCGTCGACGCCGCCGACGCGACCGGCTGCGGGCCCATCGAATCGAGCGAACCGGGCGCGGATCCCTGCGGCAGCTGCGAACAGGCCGGGCCGAAGACGTCGGCGTTGGTGGTCACGCCGTCACCGGCGGCCGCGCTGGACGACGGGGCGGCCATCGACGAAGAGGGCGCCGGGGCGGGGGCACTGCTGGAGCTCCCGGAGGAAGCGGTGTCGCTGCCGCTGCACGCGGTCAGCGAAAGGGCGGCCACGGCGGCGAAACCGATACCGGCGACACGAAGCTTGGTCACGAAAATCACTCCAATAACGCGGCTGTGTACTACTTCTTGCGGATTATTCGGGGCTGTACGGGAAACGGATTGGCATCCGATCGGGTGATTCGTTTTTGGTGCTAGGTCAGGGAAATCCGGGTGACCGACGGGGTCGTCGGCCCGGCCGAACCACCCGCGGGCTCGACGGTGATCCCGATCCGATCGGTGCCCGGCGGGAGATCGGACATCAGCATCCGCGGCTCCAGGAGACCCGCCGAATGCGCTTCACCGGCGCGGATGAGCCACACCTGGTAAACGTGGCCGGCGTCGAGCGCGGGCAGGTCCGAGGCGAGCAGCACCGCCTGGTTCCGGCTGCGCGAGACGACCAGGGTCGCGTGCCCCTCGCCGATGCCCTGGATCGCCGTGGCATCGGGCGCGGACAACACGGAGTCGACCGGCGCCGTCGGCGCGGACGTCGTGACGACGCCGACCCCGACCGCGACGACGGCGGCCGCGGCGGCCCCGAACAGGGCGACGCGCAGCCCGAATCCCTTGCGCCGCCCGGGTTCGGCTCGCGGCGCCGGAACCCTCGGCGGCAGCTGGCGGGTGCCGGCCACACCGGCGAGCACCAGCGCCTTCAGCTCCGGCGGCGGCCCGACGGTCTCGGCCACGCCGAGCCAGGCCCCGGTCGCCCGGAGCTCGGCCACCTCCTGGCGGCACGCGGCGCACTCCCCGAGGTGCCGTTCGAACCCGGCACGCTCCACATCGGACACGGCGTCCAGCGCGTAGGCCCCGGTCAGCGTGTGCAGCTCGGCGGTCATCGATCCACCCCCAAGCAGTCGCGCAACCGGATCAGGCCGTCCCGGATGCGGGTTTTCACGGTCCCGGGCGCCACCTTCAGCACCTCGGCGACCTCGGGATAGGTGTAGCCGTTGTAGTACGCCAGCACGATCGACTCGCGCTGGAGATCGGTGAGCTGGGCCAGGCACTGCCGCACGCGCTGCTGGTCGAGCGTGGCCAAAGTGGACTCGGTGACCTCGTCGAACGGCCGCCGCACGTCCATCCGGCCCGCCCGCTCCTCGCGGTCGAGCACGGCCTGGTGCGAGCGCACGCGGTCCACGGCCCGGCGGTGGGCGATCGTCAGCACCCACGACAGCGCGCTGCCGCGTTCCGGGACGTACCTCGTGGCCTTGCGCCACACCTCCACCAGCACCTCCTGCGCGACTTCCTCGGCCTGGGCGTGGTTGCGCAGCACGCGCGTCACCAGCCCGAGCACCGGCCCGGCGATGAGGTCGTACAACGCGGCGAAGGCCGGTTCATCCCCCGCCGCGACGCGCCGAAGCAGTTCCTCGGCGCTCGCCGCGGGCACCGGCGCCTCGTCCGGTTGCAGCCGTAGCCGCCCACGCTCACCCATGCCCGGCACCCTCCACCTCACCCTGGTTATGCGAGGCGTTCGCGGCCGGAGGGCGTCGCGGACTGGTGTGGGGTGGCGGTTCCCACCCGGACGGTGCAACTCCGGCGGCGGGACCCATCCGGGGGCTCGGTGGTTCCGAAGGCTTTGCGTCGGGGTGTGGGTGGCGGGCCGGCCGGCGTTCCGGGGGCGTAGCGGCTCAACTGCCGTAGTGACTTCGGTCGCGCATCGGGTCCGAAGGTGTAGTCACTTCAGTCATGCATCGGCTCCGAAGGTGCAGTCACTCCACCCGCGCATCGCCCCGAGCGCGGAGTCGCCTCAGTTCCGCACCGACTCCAAAGATGTAGTCACTCCATCCGCGCATCGGCCTCGAACGCGAAGTCGCCGCAATCCCGCACCGACTCCAAAAGTGCAGTCACTCCACTTGTGCAGCGACTCCAGCGACGGACCGAGCGCAGTGCTGTAACGACGCCGAAGGTGTAGCGACTCCACCTATGCGCCGGCTCCGCGACGGCAGCTCACTCTGCGTGGGCACCTTGCCCGTTCGGCCACGCCGACGGTGACCTCGGACACTTCTTGATCACCCCAGAGTGTGAAAGTTT
The DNA here is from genome assembly GCF_055633595.1 of Amycolatopsis sp. NPDC114504. NCBI lineage: Bacteria > Bacillati > Actinomycetota > Actinomycetes > Pseudonocardiales > Pseudonocardiaceae > Amycolatopsis > Amycolatopsis sp. NPDC114504. The sequence continues at coordinate 406,696 of NZ_JBVKDU010000003.1, forward strand.
TTCGGAACGCTGGGCGTTGAACTCACTATGGGTTATCCCTGGAACAAGACGAAGTTAACCGACGAGTAGCAAAGGCGGTCCCCATGGCCGACCCGCACAGCGTGACCAGTGCCAGCTTCGACTTCGCCCTGCGCACCTTCGGGGCGGCGCCGCGGCCGGTGCCGGCCGAGCTGGAGTACGACACCCGTGACCCCTACGCGGTCGCCGTGGTGCTGCACGCCGGGCCCGCGGCCGTCCGCTGGCTCTTCGGGCGCGACCTCCTCGCCGACGGCCTGCTGGCCCGCTGCGGCGACGGCGACGTGCGCGTCGGGCCCGCCGGCGATCCGGCCCTGGTCGTCGTGGAGCTGAACTCCCCCGACGGCGCCGCCGTGCTCGAAGCGCCCGCGAAGGAGATCGCCGCCTTCCTCGACCGGACCTACGACGTCATCCCCGTCGGGGACGAGTCCGGCTGGTTCGACTTCGACGAGGAACTCGAGAAGCTCTCCTACCAAGACTGAGCACCGGCCAGGACTGAGTACCGTCGCGCGGTGAGCTTCTTCCTGACGACAGTGCTCGCCGCGCTCGAGGACGGCGGTGACCGGCCGCTCTTCCACCACGAAAGCGGCGTCACGACCTACCACCAGGCCCGGGACCGGCTGCACCGCCTGCACACCGGGACGAACGGCACCGTCGCCGTCGACCTGCGCAACCGGCCCGAGACGCTGCTCGTGCAGCTCGCCGCCCTCCTGCGGGGCGCGACCGTGCTCATGGTCCCGGCGTCGGCGCCGACGCAGGACCGGCTCGCCGCGGCCCGGGGCACCACGGTCGTCACCGATCGCCCGCACGAGTGGCCAGACGGCGACATCCGCACCCTCGACGACCTCGACGGCGAGCCCCAGCCGCTGAACCCGCCCGGGACCGTCCACCTCCTCTTCCCCACCGGTGGCACCACGGGCACCCCGAAGCTCATCCGCCACAGCGGCATCTACGACGGCATGGCCCACATCTTCACGCCGAGCCCGGACGGCCCCGGCCGCACCCTGCTCGTCGCCCCCATGACGCACATGACCGGCAACGCCACCGTCCTCGGCGCCCTCCTGCGCCGCGACACCGTGGTGCTCCAGGACGGTTTCGACGCGGGCGCGGTCCTCGGCGCGATCCAGGAGCACCGGATCGACACGCTCTCCCTGACGCCGCCGCGGCTGGCCGCCGTCCTCGACCACCCCGCGCGCGAGAGCACCGACCTCAGCAGCGTCCGGTCGCTCTCCCTCGGCGCCGCGCCGCTGCCGCCGCACCGGTTCGCCCAGGCCCTCGACGTCTTCGGGCCGGTCGTCGGCCAGGGCTACGGCCTCACCGAAGCCCCGATGATCGCGAGCATCTCCGCCGCCGAGCTGGCCGGCCACCCGGAGCGGCTGGGCTCGGTCGGCCGGATCGTGCCCGGCATGGAAGCCCGGATCACCGAGGACGGCGAGGTCGAGGTCCGCGGACTGTCCATGATGGACGGTTACCTCGGCAGCCCGCCCGTCGGCGCCGGCTGGCTGCGGACCGGCGACCTCGGCCGCTTCGACGACGACCGTTACCTCTACCTCCTCGACCGCGCCGACGACGTCGCCGTGGTCGGCGAGCACGGCACGAAGGTCCCCACGACCGTCGTCGAACACGCGCTGGAGACGCATCCGGCGGTGCGGAGCGCGGCCGTGTTCGGCCAGGGCGGCCTGTTGCGCGCCGTCGTCGTCATCACGGGCGAAGTGACCGAAGACGGCCTGAAAGCCCACGCGCGAGAAGCCTTCGGCCAGGAGCACTACGTCCCGGCGAAGGTGGACTTCGTCGACGCGCTGCCCCTCACCGCCGTCGGCAAGGTCGACAAACGCGCGCTCGTTCAGCTCGTGACGGCGCCGTAGGACGACGACCGGACCAGCTTCGCGTACTTCCCGAGCACGCCCTCCGGGAACTTGTTCGGCAGCGGCTCCCAGCCCTCGCGGCGACGCGCCAGCTCGGCGGTGTCCAGCAGCAGGTCGATGCTGCGGCCCTTGATGTCGACGGCGATCCGGTCGCCGTCGCGGACGAACGCGATCGGCCCGCCGTCGACCGCTTCGGGCGCGACGTGGCCGATGCACAGGCCGGTGGTGCCGCCGGAGAAGCGCCCGTCGGTCAGCAGGAGGACGTCGCGGCCCAGCCCGGCGCCCTTGATCGCCGCGGTGATCGCGAGCATCTCGCGCATGCCCGGCCCGCCCTTGGGACCTTCGTAGCGGATGACGACGACGTCCCCGGCCGAGATCCGGCCTTCGTTGAGCGCCGCCATCGCCTCCTGCTCGCGCTCGAACACGCGCGCCGGGCCTTCGAAGTTGGCCGTGTCGAAGCCCGCGGACTTCACGACGGCGCCTTCGGGCGCGAGCGAACCGCGCAGGATGGTGATGCCGCCGGTCGGGTGCAGCGGGTTGTCCAGGGTGCGCAGGACCTCGCCGTCGATAGGGTCGGGGTTCAGCTCGGCGAGGTTCTCGGCGACGGTCCGGCCGGTGACGGTCAGCGCGTCACCGTGGATCAGGCCTTCGTCCAGGAGCGCCTTCATCAGCACCGGGATGCCGCCGTGCCGGTCGATGTCGTTCATGACGTACTTGCCGAACGGCTTGAGGTCGCCGAGGTGCGGGACGCGGTCGCCGACGCGGTTGAAGTCGTCGAGGGTCAGCTCGACCTTCGCCTCGTGCGCGATGGCCAGCAGGTGCAGCACGGCGTTGGTGGAGCCGCCGAGTGCCATGATGACGGTGATCGCGTTCTCGAACGCCTCGCGCGTGAGGATGTCCCGAGCGGTGATGCCCTTTTCGAGCAGCCCCACCACGGCCTCACCCGAAAGGTGCGCGTAGTGGTCGCGACGGCGGTCCGCGGACGGCGGCGCGGCCGACCCCGGCATGCTCATCCCCATGGCCTCGGCCGCCGACGCCATCGTGTTCGCCGTGTACATACCGCCGCAGGCGCCCTCACCGGGGCAGATGGCGCGTTCGATGCGGTCCAGGTCGTCGGTCTTGAGGCGGCCCGCCCGGCACGCGCCGACGGCCTCGAAGGCGTCGATCAGCGTGACGTCCTTCTCGGTGCCGTCGGTGAGCTTCACCCAGCCGGGGGCGATCGTGCCGGCGTAGAGGAACACCGACGCCAGGTCGAGGCGCGCCGCCGCCATCAGCATGCCCGGCAGCGACTTGTCGCAGCCGGCCAGCAGCACCGAGCCGTCGAGCCGCTCGGCCTGCATGACCGTCTCGACGGAGTCGGCGATGACCTCCCGCGACACGAGCGAGAAGTGCATCCCGTCGTGGCCCATCGAGATGCCGTCGGACACCGAGATCGTGCCGAACTGCAGCGGGTAGCCGCCGGCCGCGTGCACGCCTTCCTTGGACGCCTGCGCCAGCCGGTCCAGGGACAGGTTGCACGGCGTGATCTCGTTCCACGAACTGGCGACGCCGATGATCGGCTTGCGCCAGTCGCCGTCGCCCATCCCGACGGCGCGGAGCATGCCGCGCGCGGGCGCGGCCTCGATCCCGTCGGTCACCGTGCGGCTGCGGGGTTTCGGATCGATCGTCATCGCGGGGCCCTCCGGTACGACGTTCGGACGCACTGCATGCTACCCGCGTCCGCGCGGTCCGCTGGCCGGAACGAATCCCTTCCCGGACCCGGGCGAACCGGCGAAAACTCGGCGAAATGATCGCCACGGTGGTGTGGGGCACGGGCAACGTCGGCCGTGCGGCAATCCGGGCCGTCGACGCCCATCCGGCGCTGGAGCTCAGCGCGGTGCTCGTCCACGACCCGGCCAAGGTCGGCAAGGACGCGGGCGCGCTGGCGGGCGTCGGAGACCTCGGGGTCGCCGCGACCGACGACGTCGACGCCGTGCTGGCCGCGGGTCCGCAAGCCGTCGTCTACGCCGCGTCGGGAGACGTCCGGTTCGACGACGCGCTCGCCGACATCGTCCGCGCGGTCGGGACGGGCGCGGTCGTCGTGACGCCGGCCCTCTACCCGCTCTACGACCAGCGCAACGCGCCCCCGGAACTGCGGGACCCGGTGCTGGCCGCGATCAAGGAGGGCGGCGGCTCGCTGTTCGTCTCCGGCGTCGACCCCGGCTGGGGCAACGACGTGCTGCCGCTGCTGGTCAGCGGGCTCGGCACGGACGTCGACGTCATCCGCTGCCAGGAGATCTTCGACTACTCGACCTACGAGCAGCCCGACTCCGTCCGGTACCTGGTCGGCATGGGCCAGCCGATGGACTACGACCCGCCGATGCTGATGACCGGCGTCCCGTCCATGGTCTGGGGCGGGCAGGTCCGGCTGATCGCGCGCGGCCTCGGCGTCGAGGTGGACGAGCTGCGCGAGACGCTGCAACGGCGTCCGCTCGAGGAAACCGTCTCCACGCGGACCATGGGTGACTTCGAAAAGGGCACCCAAGGCGCGGTGCGGTTCGAGGTCCAGGGCATCGTCGACGGCGAGCCGCGGATCGTCATCGAGCACGTCACCCGCATCCACCCGTCGTGCGCGCCGGACTGGCCGACGCCACCCAGCGGCGACGGCGCCCACCGCGTGATCATCGAAGGCCGGCCGCGCATCGAGGTCAGCGTCGAGGCGAGCGACGAGGGCGAAAACCGTTCGGCGGGCGGCAACGCGACCGCCGTCGGCCGGCTCGTCGGCGCGATCGACTGGCTGGCCGAGGCGGAACCCGGCCTCTACGACGCACTCGACGTCCCGCTGCGCCCGGCAGCCGGCAAGCTCGGAAGGAGGCGCTCGTGAACATCGACATCCCCGAGGGCAAGGACCCGATCGGGTACGTCTGGGGCGAGCTGGTGCCCGGCATCGGCATCGCCGCGTCGCAGTTCTCGCTGGCGGTCTACGCGCACACGACGCTGGGCCTGCGGGAGTTCGAGGCCGCGCGGCTGCGGATCGCCCAGATCAACGGGTGCATCTTCTGCCTCGACTGGCGCACCGAACGCGACGGCGTGAAGGTCGAGCCGGAGTTCGCGGACGCGGTGACGGAGTGGCGCACGACGGAGCTTTTCGACGAGCGCACGCGGCTGGCGGCCGAGTACGCCGAGCGGTACACGCTGGACCACCACAACCTGGACGACGACTTCTGGAAGCGGATGGCCGAGCACTACACGCAGCAGGAGATCGTCGAGCTGAGCATGAGCCTCGGCGCGTGGCTGGCGTTCGGACGGCTGAACCACGTCCTGGGCATCGACACCGTCTGCGTGCTGCCGTCCCACCGGTCGTGGGGGGGGAAAAAGGGGGGGGAAACCGTTTCCCCCCCCCCCCCCCCGCGGGGGAACCCCCAAACCCCTCGCGAGGGTTTTTTTTATGTTTTTCTTTTTCCCTTTTCCTA